>JAHYJN010000091.1 GCA_019428905.1 Candidatus Brevefilum sp. | reverse complement strand
GCGCTAACCTTGTGTCTAGCGAGATTCCAAGTCTTTGACTTGTTTAGGGTGCCTTTGGCCCCGTCCTTTTGAGCAACTTTCCATCACTTTTTTTCCCTGTTTGGTTCCGGCTTGTCCGGGTTAGGTATTAGGTAATAGGTCTTAGGTATTAGGTGTAGCGTGCTGAAATAGGATTGCAGAATTCGAAAAAACAAAATGTGGTCGTAAAAATTTTTCCTAAATCACACCAAATATCAAGATAATACTGTAAATTTTAACATTTAAACAGAATGGGGGGCAGACACTGCCCCCCATTCGGGGAAAATCAGGCAGGTCTGGCTCTCTACGGAATTTTTTATCACAATCAACACAATAATTTCCACGCTCAATTTGCATTTTTCATGTAAAATTAGAGACGTCATCACGCGTCAAACGCTGGATGATGATAGAATTTAGTCACAATCAATCGACCGGATGCAGAATGATCACTGTTATCCCCTGTCAATGGTTGCCTTTTTACAACGAAAACAAGGAGGTGGTTACCAATCAGATTTTGAATGATAATTTGTTGAAACTTAACAATCAATCAAGTTGCGAAGGAGATAAAAAATGAAAAAGAAGCTCGTATTTTTAGTATTAACGCTTGTGATGGTCAGTGCGCTGATCCTGACAGCCTGTCAGCCGGCACCAGAACCGGCTGCCGAGGTTGAGGAGCCAGCCCCCGTCGAAGAGCCGGAGGAATTTGTCTTTGGCATTTTGATGGTTGGTCCCTATAACGATCGCGGCTGGAGCCAGGCACACTACGAAGCTGGTGAATATGTGGTGGAGAACGTGCCCGGCACCCGGATGATCTATTTGGATGTTGTCAACACCGCAGACCGCCCTGGTACAACAGCCGCTCAATTGGCTGAGGAATTGGTGCAGCAGGGCGCGAAATTGGTCATCTTCAACTCAGATGATATGAAAGATGACGCGGTTGAGTTCACCCGCAACAATCCCGATATCTTCGTGATTCACGCCTCAGGCGATACCCAGTGGGCAGAAGGTGAAAACTATATCCCCCTGGAGAATATGGTCAATGTGATGGGTGAGATGGAATACGGTAAATTCATTGCCGGTTGTGACGCTGCCTTGCACACCCAGACTGGCTCGATCGGCTACCTTGGACCATTAATCAACGAAGAAACCCGTCGTTTGACAGCGGCTGCTTACTTGGGCGCTGAATACTGCTGGGAAAATTACCTTGGCAACGATCCGAATGACCTGAGCTTCCGAGTGACCTGGATTGGCTTCTGGTTCAATATCCCCGGTTTTACCGAGGATCCCTCACAGGTGGCACAAGAATTCATCAACACCGGTGTGGATGTGATCATTTCGGGGATTGACACGACCGAAGCCCTGGTTGAGGCGCGCAAGGCGACCAGTGAAGGAACACCCGTTTTCGCGATCCCGTATGACTACGAGGGCGCTTGTGATGAAGCCCCCGAGGTATGTCTTGGGGTGCCGTGGTATAACTGGGGTCCTGCCTATGTGCGGCATATCACCGCAGCTATGCAGGGGACCTGGGAATCGGTATTTGAATGGCTGCCGCCCGATTGGAATGACATTAACAATCGTGACACGACAGCAATTGGTTATCTCAGCGGACCAGGGATGTCACCGGCTGCGCAGGATTGGCTGCAACAGTTCATCGGCGAATTAGCCGGCGGCTTGAACCTGTGGACGGGTCCCTTGAACCTCCAGGATGGCACACCGTGGCTGGCTGAAGGTGAAGTGGCGACGGATGTTGAGGTCTGGTACCTGCCGCAATTGCTGGAAGGTATGGAAGGACGCTCTGAGTAAGCTAACCTGAATTAGAACAAATGGGGAAGACTCACTTGTCTTCCCCATTTTGTGAACCCAAAAAGACAACCATGAAAATTGGATTCAATCAAATCAATAAGCATTTTGGAGAAGTACATGCCAACGCCGATATCACCCTCGATGTTCAATCTGGCATGATTTTTGGTATTTTAGGCGAGAATGGGGCGGGAAAGAGCACCCTGATGAAAATCCTTTCCGGTTTTATTCAACCGGATTCAGGGGAGATTGTCTTGGATGGAAAGGCCGTCTCGATTGAGACGCCAGCCGATGCGATCAAATTCGGCATCGGTATGCTGCACCAGGACCCGCTGGATTTCCCGCCGATGCAGGTGATCGACAATTTCATCGTTGGTCAGCGTGGCGGCTTGATCCTATCGCATAAAGATGTGATCAAAGCGTTTCGCGAATTGCAGTCGCAGTTTGATTTTTCACTGGATCCAGATGCATACGTGGACACATTAACGGTAGGCGAACGGCAACAGTTGGAAATTCTACGCTTGTTGTGGTTGGGTGCCCGGGTGTTGATCCTGGATGAACCCACCACGGGCATCAGCATCCAGCAAAAGGAAAAGTTGTTTGCAGCCCTTAAGGTTCTGGCTGGTCAGAGAAAAACGATCATTTTTGTCTCACATAAACTGGAAGATGTTGAGGTTTTATGTGACCAGGTGGCAATCCTCAGGAAGGGTTACCTGGTTGGACAGGTTGACGCCCCTTACGACACAGATCAATTGGTTGAGATGATGTTCGGGAAACAAATTGTCCTGAAGGAACTTGAATCGGTTGCACAGGATAAGGTTGTGTTTGAGTTACAGGATCTGTACATTGAACAATATCCGCTGGCGATCGAAAATGTCAATTTCTCCCTGCGAGCAGGTGAAGTGATCGGTTTGGCCGGGATGGAGGGCAGCGGTCAGGATGTTGTTCTGCGGGCTTGCACAGGTTTGCTGCGGCCGGTCTCAGGGCGTGTGATCGTCAATGGCACAGATCTGACGGGAAAGAATTATTTGGAATTTATGCAGAATGGCGTCGCGTTCCTGCCAGCCTCACGGCTGGAGGAAGGACTTGTGCCAGGATTAACATTGGCAGAGCACTTTACCGTGACGACCGAAGACAAACAGCAATTATTCATTGATAAAGCTTATTTCAGACAAAAATCGGAACAGATGATTGAGGAGTATCACATCATCGGTCGGCCTGAGACGCCGGTAGAATCCTTATCTGGCGGAAACCAGCAGCGGGCGGCGTTGTCGCTGTTGAAGGATTCACTCTCAATCATTCTATTAGAGCACCCCACCCGGGGGCTGGACATTGAATCTACCATTTACATGTGGGATAAATTAAAGGAACGCTGTAAGCTCGGCACATCGATCTTCTTCATTTCAGGAGACCTGGATGAGATTTTACGCTACAGTGACCGGATCCTGGTGTTCTTCAGCGGGCGGGTGTCGCCACCGCTTGATTCAGCGACTGTCAGCCTGGAACAGTTAGGGCAATTGATCGGTGGAAAGGGCTGGGCTAAGGAGTTTGGGGACGAGGAGACCTATGAAGCAAGCACGAACCCGTAGTTTATCGATCTTATTTCAGTTGGGAGGATTAATCCTGGCATTTGGGTTTGTTACCTTAATTCTGCTCTCAATCGACGCAAACCCGGCTGAAGCCTTCCGCCTGATTTGGCAAGGTGCTGTAGGCAATTCAACGCGCATTGCCAGTGTGTTCGTGGTGTGGGTGCCGCTAGTGTTGGTCACCTGCGGTGTGCTGGTCACATTTACAGCGGGATTATGGAATATCGGCATTGAAGGCCAAATCACGTTGGGCGCGATCTTCACCACGGGTGTGATTCGCTTATTCCTGGATACACCCGTTCACCCGGTGCTGGTGATCGTCCTTTCGATATTGGCGGGGATGGTGGGAGCAGCCATTTGGGCTGTGCTGGCTGGATTATTAAAGGTCTTCGGCGGCGTCAATGAGATTTTCGGCGGATTAGGGCTGAACTTTATTGCGACAGCGCTGAATATCGGGTTGATCTTCGGCGCGTGGAGCCGGCCGGGAGTCGCCTCGATGAGCGGGACAGAGCCTTTCCCTGAAGCTTACTGGCTGCCGACATTTCAAAATTTCAGGTTTAGCTGGTATTCAATCGCCTTGACGGTGGTTGGCCTGGTCGTGATCTATTTCTTACTGCAGGGCACGCATTTTGGGTTGCGTCTCAAGGCGGTTGGGAAGGGCATCAAATCTGCATTCCGGTTGGGGATCCCAACCTGGCAGCACATGCTGCTTTCGTTTTTGATCTGCGGGCTGTTTGCCGGCCTGGCGGGTGCGCTGCAGGTGGTGGCGGTCTATCACCGTTTGATCCCGGCCATTTCCAGCGGTTATGGCTTTATGGGATTGATGATTGGCATGCTGATCAACTACCAGGCGATCTGGGTCGCGCCGATTGCCCTGTTCTTCGCCGCATTAAATATTGGCGGCATCCAACTGCCGATTGTGATGAAATTAGATTCTACGCTGACAGGTGTCTTGCAAGGCAGCCTGGTGCTGTTCATTTTGCTGATGCAAGGTGTAAAACAGCGAGTTTTGGGTAACAAGTAGGGAGCGCTTATGTCAGGTGACATTATTCTATTAGGTTTAGCCGGTGTGATCGCCTCGGGCGCGCCGATTGTGCTGGCAGCAATTGGCGAAACATTGACCGAACGGGCTGGGGTGATCAACCTTTCACTGAACGGCACGATCATTTTATCTGCGATGATGGGGTTTTGGGTAGCAGTGGAATTCGATAGCCTGCTGTTGGGCTTTTTCGCCGGCGCCCTGGTGGGTGCGCTGGTAGCCGCCATCGTGGCGTTCAGCAGCATCACCCTGAAGCAGTCACAAGTGGCGGTGGGTTTTATCCTGACCATCACCTGCCGGGACCTGGCCTATTTTTTGGGCAACCCGATCATGGGCCGACAGGGTCCGATTATGTTCTCCACGCCGATCCCTTTGCTGAGGCAAATTCCAATCATTGGCCCGTTGTTTTTTCAGCAGTCGCTGATGACGTATTTCAGCATGATCCTGATCTTTTTGGCATGGTTCTGGATCAGCAAAACCCGCCCCGGTCTGATGCTGCAGGGTATCGGTGAGAAGCCGGCAGCGGCCTTTGTGCGCGGTGCGAATGTGCAGGCCATGCGCTATTTCTATACCATCCTGGGCGGTGCGCTGGTTGGCCTGGCCGGGCCGCTGTACACCCTGAGCGTGAAACCTGGGTGGAAGGGGACCATCACCGGGCTGGACGGCATCGGCTGGATTGCCCTGGCGATCACGATCTTTGGCGGCTGGAACCCGATCCGGGTGGCGTTTGGGGCTTACCTGTTTGCTTTCTTGCAGTGGCTGGGCCTGGTGCTGCAGTCCTCATGGACCTTTATCCCCTCGCAGGTTCTGCAGGTGGCGCCGTTCCCGCTCATGATCCTGACCCTGTTGCTGGTGAATTTGGGGAACACCGAATGGATGGATAGGCTGCTGGCAACCCTACCGGACGGGGTCAGAATCCGGGTCAAAAAGCTGATCCGGTCGCTGCGCTCCCAGCCGCCTGCTGCGCTGGGAACACCCTTCGAACGACAATAATCTCACCCTGGTTACGATTCTGCCCAGGCCTCAGCCTTGGCAATGCGGGCGTTTAACGGCGGGTGATTGTAGAATAAAAACACCACCCACGGTTCAGGGTCGATATCGCTTAAATTCTGGTTGGCCAGGCGCGTAAACGCTGAGGCATAGGCTTCGGGTTTGTGGGTCGCCTTGAGGGCATAATCATCAGCTTTACCCTCACGCCAGCGTGAGAAGGCATTCTCAATCGGCATGGTGACCAGTTGATAGAGGGACAGCAAAATCATCAAAGCCGGCAGTCCGGCCGGGTCTGCCACGCCGGTCAACCCGAAGGCGCTGATGGCCCAATCCATCGCAAGGGACACGAGGAAGAAGCCCAGGGCGGTCACCAGGGTGCTGAAACCGATCAACCAGGGGACGTCATGCTGGACGTGATGACCCAGTTCGTGGGCTAAAATGGTTTCAATCTCATCGGGGGAAAATTCGTCGATCAGGGTATCACCCAACACGATGCGTCGGGTGCTGCCAATCCCGGTCAGGAAGGCGTTGGCCTGCTTGGTACGGCGTGACATATCCATTTTAAACACGCCGCGAACCTTGGTATTGGCTTTATCGGCCAGGCGCATCAGTCGCTGTGCCAGGTCGGCGTGGTCGTCACCCAGGGGGGTGAATTTATTGAAGATCGGCATCAGCAAAATCGGTGCCAGGTTCATCAGCAGCACGCTGACCAGCAGCAACCCACCCGTCAGCCACAGCCACCAGGCGTCCCCGGTGATCCTGAGGACCAGGTAAACCAGTTCGATCAGGACTAACCCCAAGACGGCGCTGACGGCCAGGCTCTTCACCTGGTCTACAATCCAATCTTTGAGCGATTGGGTTGAAAGCTCAAAACGGTGGGGCAGTACGTACCCGGCATAATAGCCCAGGGGCAGGTTGAGTAAGAAGTAAATCCCACCAAAGATGGCTGCAAAGGCAGCCACGATGAACCAGTCATTGCCCCAGATGCCATCCAGCCAGGCCCGGGTAGAGGCAGCCCAGCCGGTTAGCAGCCAAATGAAGGCATACAGCAAGGTAAGGCCCTGGTCGACCAACCACAGGCGGCGTTTGATGCGGGCGTAATGTTTGGCTTGTTCCTGGCGTTGGGTGTCAAGTTGGGTCATGGTGATTTCCTTATTATTAATGTTTAATTAATGTTGATGCAGGGTAAATAATCCCTGGGATGATGAGGCTCTATCCCCAGGTTCAGGGCCGGCTGAGGTATATCTCGAAGGTAATCCCCTCGACATCCCCATCAGCGGAGTGGAGTGTAATGGGGACGGCATTCTGATCGATGCCGGATTCGACCGTCCCCAATCCGAGGAGAACGCCAATTTCACCCGGGATAACTTCGGCCTCGGTCAGACTGCCATCCGGCGCTTCAACGCTGACCCTCATGGAACCGATGGTTGTAATGAAAAACGCTTCCACCAGGACGGCATCACCCTCATTGAAAGTACCGGTTTCAACTTCTAAATCGTAAGTTCCAGAGAGTTTATTGATCCTGCCGTCACAGATAACTTCGCCGCCGGCCTCCCGGCAGTTTTGCTGTGATCCGCTGACAGAACCGGACGTCCCACCGGCGCAGGCGCTCAGAACCAGGATCAGGATGATTGAAACAACCAGCAATTTTTTATGCATAATGGGGGTCCTCCTCGAATTCGTGCGGTAATTGCAAGGATGAAGAATTTGATGCAATTTCGATTATAGCATAGAGATATTTCCAGCTCAAACGGCATTATGGCAGGACAATCGCAAAGTCTAAAAATTTTCTAAGCATAATTACATCTAGCCAAAATCCTTCTATTTTCGCGAGCAAGTGGGAATAATTTTTGGATTTCAAAGAAATTTCACACACAAGCAATAGGATTATCATGAAATTATTTTCTCTACCTATCCCTAAATCCCTTCCCTGAAAGGAAGGGACTTTAAACCCCTTCCTTTTGCGAAGCACGCTTCGAGTAGGGTGCACACCTACGCTTT
>JAHYJN010000017.1 GCA_019428905.1 Candidatus Brevefilum sp. | reverse complement strand
CTTACTTTCTGGATTACCCCGGTACCATCAGCCTCAGGCTGCACACCTACCTGGATGTGGTGGAAGACATCTTGCGGTCGCTATACGGCGCTGGTTTTCGGCAGGTGCTGATTCTAAACGGGCACGGCGGCAATACCCCCGTCAAGACCCACTTGGTGGAGCTAGTGAACCAGCTCCCCGATTTGGAGCTGCGCTGGTATGCCTGGTGGACCACGGCCACTGTTGCCGAGATCGCTAAAAAATACCAGCTTGATACCGAGCACGGCAGCTGGATGGAAGCCTTTGACTTCACCACGGTTACAGAATTGCCAGAGGAGATTAAACCCCTAACCGACACAGGAGAAACCATCCTTAGCAAAGCGGCCACCCGGCTCACCTATGGGGATGGCGCCTTTGGCGGGGCATACAAGGCAGGCCCTACCATCATGCAGGAGATGTTTGCCGCCTGCCTGGGGGATGTGTTGGATTTGTTGCGATTTGATTAAGAACGAGGAGTAATTGATGATCAACCTGGACCAATTGCATGATTTTATCCTGGCGGCGAAGTCAGCATCCTATATTGGCGATGGCGAGCCGACCACATCCTGCCGGTTGAGCTCGCACGACCTGGCTTATCAGGCTGGGGATTATCGATACCTCGACAGCTACTTTGGCGGGTCGGATTTCATCGGTGAGGAGGTCGTTTACCATCAAGACCATCCCGTTTGGGGGATGAATTATTACGGAAAACTACTCGAACCGGACATGATCTCCCCTGAGGAGGTGGGGATGATGCTCAAGCACAGCCTATCCAGAATGTACAAAGCGGGACGCTTCTTGGGTGGGTGGTCTCACACACAGGATGGCTTGACCTATCACGACACCTCGCAGGGCAGCCTGGACCATTTTTCCGGGCGTGAGTGGATTGAGAAAAATGGTGAGATGGTTTATGAGCTGGTCTATCATGGCGGTTTGATCAAATAACCCCCCTATCCCCTTGCAGGCTGAGCAGGTACGTTTAATTAATCTTCATAATGTATTTTCATCTCCCGCTTGATGTGGGGTGTTATAATTTTCCTCAAGAACGGTTAATAAGTAGACACAGAAAGGCAGAGTTACAAATGAGTGGTTGCCATCACGAAAAGAAGATCATTTCCACCGATCAAGCCCCCAAAGCCTTAGGACCATACTCCGCAGGTGTCTCAACGGGCTGTATGGTTTTTACAGCCGGCCAGGTGGGGATTGACCCGGCCACCGGCAAAATGGTTGAGGGCGGGGTTCAGGCGCAGGCCCGTCAGGCGCTTACGAACTTAAAGGCTATCCTGGAAGCAGCCGGCAGCGGCCTGGATAGGGTGGTTAAAACCACCGTCTTCTTAGAGGACATGGGCGAGTTTGGGTTGATGAATGAGGTGTATGCCTCATTTTTCACTGGTGAATTCCCTGCCCGTTCTGCGGTCCAGGTGGCGGCGCTCCCAGCCGGTGCGGCGGTTGAAATTGAAGCGGTTGCCCTGCTGCCCTGCGATTGCGGCGAATGCTAACCTCACGCTAACGATCATTTTCACGACAAATGACCTTGCATCTCGGCTTAATGGGGTGCATGATCAATTCAAAATCAGCACCGCACCTCATCCTCACCCGAATCATTGATGAGGTTGCTTGGTGCTCCCTGAAAGTGTGTTGAATTTTTAAAATGGGTTTTACAACATCCATTATCATCCCGTGCTATAACGAACGGCCGACGATCCACCTTTTATTGGATGCATTGTATGGTCAATCTTACCCGCGCCACGAAATGGAAGTTGTGATCGCGGATGGCGGGTCCACTGATGGAACACCGGGGGCAATTGACGAGTGGCGGGTGGAACACCCAGACCTGGCCGTCAGGGTCGTTGAGAACCCTGCCCGTTCCATCCCGGCTGCTTTAAATATTGCCATCCTGGCTTCAAGCGGTGAGGTCATCGTGCGCCTGGATGCGCATTCCAAGCCGGATCGGTACTACGTTGAGCGGGCGGTAACGGCTGTTGCTGAGGGACGCGGTCAGAATGTGGGCGGCGTGTGGGATATTCAACCCAGCAATGACGGCTGGATGGCGCGCAGCATTGCGGCGGCTGCCGGTCACCCGATTGGTGTTGGCGACGCACGTTATCGCTTCAGCGATCAGGCAGCTTATGTGGATACGGTGCCGTTTGGCGCCTTCAAGCGGTCAATCCTCGACCAAGTCGGGATGTTTGATGAGACCCTGCTGACCAATGAGGATTACGAGTTCAATGCACGCATCCGTCAAGCAGGCGGGAAGATCTGGTTTGACCCGCAAATCCGCTCTGTTTATTTTGCCAGGGAAACCTTGGGTGCATTGGCCCGCCAATATTGGCGCTACGGCTATTGGAAGGTGCAGATGCTGCGGCGCTATCCACGCACGATCCGCTGGCGGCAGGCGCTCCCGCCCCTGTTTGTGGCAGCATTGATCCTGTTGACCCTCCTCTCTCCCTTATTTAGGGGAGCATTATGGGTCCTGATGGGTGTGCTAGGTGCCTACAGCCTGGTCCTGTTCTTAGCTGGCGTGCATCTTGCAATCCGACACAAGAGGCTTTTTTTATGTTTGGGAGTGCCCCTGTCAATTGCCTGCATGCACTTTTCCTGGGGAACAGGCTTCTTGTGGGGCTTACTGTGCCCCCAAAATACAAATAAAGGTTAAAATATCTGTTATGGATACCCAACCAAAGCTAAAACGATGGCAAATGCGTGCTTCGGAACGCGTGGCGATCCTGTTGATCGGTGATCTCCTCGTGGCTGCAGTCGCATTGTTTTTAGCTTTATATTTCTGGGCGGCCAGAGATGCCTGGATGGAATTCTCCTTAGAATTTATTACAGAACGTCCACCGTTGTGGTTTTTCTTGCTGCCGGTTTTCTGGATGATCCTATTGGTGGAACTGTACGATGTCAATCGTGCCAACAACCGCCGTGAGACGGTTAAAGGAATTGGCCTGGCGACGCTGATTTATGTACTGGTTTACTTGCTGATCTACTTTACTTCTGCCCCAAACTCTCTCCCTCGCCGGGGTGTTTCAGTTTTCATTGTAATTGCGGTTTTTTTCACGCTCCTTTGGCGGCTTACTTACATCCGGATGTTCACCGCGCCTCACCTCTTACGGCGTGTGCTGATCGTTGGCGCTGGAAATGCTGGTAAGACGCTGGTTGATGTGATCGAGAAGCTTTGGCCGCCACCATTTTTTACGGTAGGACTGATCGATGACGACCCGGGGAAGCTTGGTCAAAAAATTGGTAATTTTCCTGTTCTTGGAGATTCCCGGGAACTGATCGAGATTATCCAAAAACAGCATATCACCGATCTGATCCTGGCGATCAGCGGTGAAATGAGGGGTGATATGTTTCAGTCCATCCTGACCGCACAGGAAATAGGTGTTCACTTGGCGCCCATGCCCCAGGTTTATGAAGAGCTCCTCGGCCGGGTTCCTATCTTTCTGTTGGAAACAGAATGGATTGTACGGTCCTTTGTTGAGAAGACGAGCACCAGCACGTTTTATGAGCTCGCCAAAAGCCTGATTGATTTTGCTGGCGGTTTGGTTGGGACGATCATATTTGTTGGCTTTTTCCCATTCATCAGCTTGGCGACAATCCTTGAAACGGGTTTTCCGGTTCTCTTCAACCAGGAACGTCTTGGCCGGGGCGGGCAACCGTACAAGATGGTCAAGTTCCGCACCATGGAACGCGATGCTGAACGAGATGGAGAAGCACGTTTGGCAGAAGAGAATGACCAGCGTGTGACCAGGGTCGGGTGGTTCTTGCGCCGTACGCACCTGGATGAGTTGCCCCAATTCATCAATGTGCTGCGCGGCGAAATGAGCCTGGTCGGGCCGCGGGCAGAGCGCCCCCAATTGGTGGAACATTTTCAAAAGCAAATCCCATTTTACCGGGCAAGACTGCTGGTCAAACCAGGTATCACCGGTTGGGCACAGGTCAACTATGGCTATGCCGGTAATGTGAGTGAAACCGCGGTTAAGCTGGAATATGACCTGTATTATATTGAACACCGCAATCTTTTAATGGATATCTCAATTATTTTACGAACCGTTGGCACCGTTCTCGGTTTCAAAGGACAATAATCCTCGGAAAAATCATTCATGGAACTATTTCGTCGGAAAGTCCGTAACCGTTATCTTTTTTTTGGGGATATCTTTCTGACCCTGGTCTCAGTTTTATTGAGTTACATGGTCAGGCTGGAACTGATTGCGATCTTTCCCACCTACCAATCCAGTTTATTGTGGATGATGGGTGCGGCTGTCCTGGTCAAACCCTTGGTGTACTTTTTCTTTGGCATCTACAGTCATATTTGGCGCTATGCCAGCACCCGTGAACTGATCTTGATCCTTTCAGCTGTATCGACAGCTTCCATTCTGCTTAGCGGGACAATGATTGGCCTGTTCGCTGCGGGTTTGTTTTTTGGATTTCCCCGTTCAGCGTTGATCATCGATTGGCTGTTTTCAATGGTTTTTGTCGGCGGCACACGTTTCATCTTCAGGGTCTTGGCCGAAACTTCTTCCTCGGCAGCAGACCAGGCATTGATCCCATCACGGCGAAAGAAATGGGTGTTGGTGATCGGTGCAGGGGATGCAGGTGCGATGGTTGTGCGTGAAATGCTTAAAAATCCACAGATCAACATGGACCCGATTGGCTTTCTTGATGATGACCCAACGAAACAAAACAGCAAGATCCATGGCATCCCTGTACTTGCCCCGCTGGATAAAATTGACCACATCTTAGAGAAACATCACGTGGATGAAGTGGTGGTGGCTATTCCGAGCGCATCGGGCCAGGTGGTGCGGAAGGTGACCGAAGTATGCCGCCGTCGTAATGTGGCCTTTCGAACCATGCCCGGTATCTATGAGCTGTTGGGGGGTGCCGTCAGCGTCAGCCGCTTACGCGAGGTTGAAATCTCAGACCTGCTCAGGCGAGAACCAGTGCGCATGGAGACGAAAGCCCTGGGTGAGGTCTTGGAAAATCGGGTGGTGATGGTCACCGGTGCGGGCGGTTCGATCGGACGTGAGCTATGCCGCCAAGTTGCCCAGGTCAACCCGAACCGATTGATCATCCTTGGGCATGGGGAGAACAGCATTTTCAGCGTTTTCCTCGACCTTAAAGAAAGCTTCCCCTCACTGGAGTTGGTTCCCCTGATCGCGGATGTACGCGATCTGCCGCGCTTGGAAGTGATCTTTAAACGTTGGAAACCCGAGGTGGTCTTCCACACCGCCGCTCACAAACACGTCCCCCTGATGGAAACCAATATTGAAGAAGCAATCACCAATAATGTGATTGGCACCGATAATCTGGTTCGTGTTGCTCTGGCGAATGATGTGCAGCGCCTGGTGATGATCTCCACCGATAAAGCTATTCGCCCGGTGAGTGTGATGGGTGCAACCAAACGCTTGGCGGAAATGCTGGTCCTTGATGCCGCTCACCGCTGCCAGCGCGCCTTTACGGTTGTCCGCTTTGGTAATGTGTTGGGCAGTCGGGGCAGCGTGGTGCCGCGGTTTAAACGGCAAATCGCATCCGGAGGACCTATCACGGTAACCCACCCGGATATGAAACGATACTTTATGACCATCCCAGAGGCGGTGCACCTGGTTTTGCAGGCTTCAGCGATGAGCCGTGGCGGTGAAAATTATATTCTTGATATGGGGCAGCCAGTGCGCATTGTAGATTTGGCAGAAGACCTGATCCGCCTGTCGGGATTGGAGCCAGGGAAAGACATCGAGATTGTTTTTACTGGGATTCGACCGGGCGAAAAGCTGACAGAAGACCTGTGGGACACTGGTTTTGCTTATTCTCCGACCGCTCACCCTGATATCCACCAGGTGGACAGTGAAGAGGTGCTCTCCTCAGAAAAACTAGAAGCCATCATCGTTCAATTGGGGGTCTTAGCCCGGGAGGGCAATCCGGAGGCGATCCAGGCGCTGTTGGCTAAGGCGATCCCAGGTGCGCATATCCAAATCAATGAGCCCCACCCGGACATGGTAGAATAAGCCTGCTGGAGGGCTTAAGGGGAATGACACCACTCACATGGCTGAAAATGATGCGGATTCAGCTGTTTTAAGGAGACGATGCAACGCTTGACACCACAGGAATGGGACCGGTTTTTTGAAGAACATCCCCAAGCCCATATTTTACAAACCAGCTCATGGGGGCAGCTCAAATCTGCTTTTGGCTGGAAACCGCACTGTGTGCAGCATAACGAACTGGGGGCTTTGATCCTTTTTCGACACCTGCCTCTAGGGTTGAGTGTCGGGTATATCCCGCGCGGCCCGGTTGGCGAGGGCGCCTGGGCGGATTTTTGGCCTGAAGTCGATGCACTTTGCCGACAGGAGCGGGCGATCTTTCTGCGCGTGGAACCCGATGTCTGGGAACCCGTATCGCCCGAGTTTTTTCAAAGGCACCTACCCGGCTTTGTTCAGTCTGATCAGACGGTTCAGCCGCCGCGCACGATCATTATGGATTTGAGCGGCGATGAAGACCAGACCTTGATGGCGATGAAATCCAAAACGCGTTACAACATCCGCCTGGCACAACGTAAGGATGTTCTTGTGCGGGAGAGCAAAGACATCGGGGCTTTTCACAGGATGATGCTCACCACCGGGGAAAGGGATGCTTTTGGCGTACACAGCCTTGACTATTACCAGCGTGCATATGACTGCTTTGCCCCGCACGGCGCTTGTGTGCTGCTGGTGGCAGAATACCAGGGTCAGCCGCTGGCGGCTTTGATGGCCTTTGCCCAGGGAGATACCGCCTGGTATTTTTATGGCGCATCGACGAACGACGAGCGCAACCGCATGCCGACGTATCTGTTGCAGTGGGAGGCCATGCGTTGGGCGAAAAAGAAAGGCTGCCAAACCTATGACCTGTGGGGGGTGCCGGACCTTTCGGAGAGCGAATTAGAGGATGCTTTCCTTGATCGTTCGGACGGCTTGTGGGGCGTATACCGCTTCAAGCGCGGTTTTGGCGGTGAGCTGAAGCGAACGATTGGCACCTGGGACCGAATTTATCAGCCATTGCTGTATCAGGCCTATCAGCTTTGGTCTGGCCGCCGCCAGGCACCGGCTGGCGCATAAGGAACTGCGACACTTGGAAGCTCTCACCATTCAAGACTCAACTCACTGGGATCCCCTCATTGCAGGTTTGCCCGGCGCCCATGCCCTGCAGACCTGGGCATGGGGGCAGGTCAAATCCCGCTTTGGATGGGATCCTTTTCACCTGCTCTGGCGGTGTGATTCGGGTGAGGTGTGTGCGGCAGCGTTACTCCTTGAGCGCAAGCTGATCCTGGGTGGGTTTGCCTTACCCCTGGGTGTGATGTATCTCCCCCGCGGCCCTATGTTGGATTGGTCGGACCAGGCTTTGGTAAAAACAGTTTTGGATGACCTGGGTGGGTTTGCCCGCCAAAAAGGCGCCATATTTCTCAAAATTGACCCCGATCTGCCAGTTGGGTATGGCATCCCCGGTGAGGGTGGGGTGGATGATCACCCGGTGGGTATTTCTGTCCAGAACCAACTGAAAGCTCGAGGATGGATCTTCTCAGATGAACAAATTCAATTTCGCAATACCGTTGAGGTTGACCTGACCGAAGAGGAAGATGCCCTGCTGATGCGGATGAAGTCCAAAACCCGCTATAACATCCGCTTGGCAGAGCGCCGCGGCGTGACCGTGCGGCCCGGTGGCGTCGCGGATATTGATCTGCTCTACCAGATGTATGCCCACACAGCTGTGCGGGATGATTTCCTGATTCGAGGCAAACCCTATTACCAGGCGGTTTGGCAGGCATTTTTCAAGGCGGGTTTGGCTGAACCATTGATCGCAGAAGTGGAGGGCGAGCCGGTGGGGGGTGTTGTTATTTTTAGGTTTGCCGGGCGCGCCTGGTACATGCACGGCATGTCACTGGATGATCACCGTGAGAAAATGTTCAATTACCGCCTGCAGTGGGAGGGGATGCGGCGTTCAAAGGCGGCCGGATGCCACACCTATGATATGTGGGGTGCCCCGGATACCTTCACTAAGGATGACCCATTGTGGGGCGTTTACCGGTTCAAGGATGGGTTTGGCGGTTATGTCCTGCGCACGCTTGGGGCATGGGATCTGCCCGTGCACCCGTTGATCTACCGCCTGTACAGCCAGACCCTGCCGCGCGTGCTGGCTGTTATGCGGGCACGTGGAAAAACCTCAACCAAAAGGAGTCTCAGCATATGAAACCACGCTTACGATTTGCTCACTTACCCACACCTGTTGAGCCCCTGCCGCGCCTCTCTGCCTTGCTGGGGGGGCCGACGTTGATCACCAAACGCGATGATCAAACGGGGTTGGCTTTTGGCGGCAATAAAACCCGCAAATTGGAGTACCTGATGTACGCCGCGCAAGAGGCAGGGGCGGATACACTGATTACGGCTGGAGCGGTGCAGTCCAACCACTGCCGCCAGACGGTGGCTGCTGCTGCCAGGTTTGGGATGGCTTGCGTCCTGGTCTTGTTTGGCAACCCACCAGATCCACCGGATGGCAACCATCTTCTGCATTATCTGTTAGGCGCTGAAGTGGTTTTTACAGGGCGGGAGAGGGTTCAACAAAAACTGGAAGAGGTTTATGAAAGCGTCTTGGGCGCGGGCAAACAGCCTTACCTGATCCCATACGGTGGGTCGAACCCCACGGGCGCCTTAGGGTATGTGAATGCCATGCTGGAGCTGGCCGAACAGGGCGTCGACCCGGATTGGATCGTGTTTCCCAGCTCATCGGGCGGCACCCAGGCCGGGATGCTGGTTGGGGCGCACATCAGCGGGTACCACGGGAAGATTCTTGGCATCAGCGTGGATGAGACGGCAGATGAGCTCAAGGCGCGTGTGGCTGACCTCGCCATACAGACAGCTGATTTTATTGGCCGTCAAGTAACTTTTAGTGCCGAAGATGTGCTGGTGAACGACGATTACCTGGGCGGGGGCTACGCCGTGATGGGCTCAGCTGAGGTTGAGGCGATCCGCTTGTTTGCGGCCTATGAAGCGCTGCTAGTTGACCCGGTTTATACCGGGCGGGCAGCAGCCGGTTTGATTGATTTGATCCGCCAGGGATTCTTCAAACCCGAGGAAACGGTGCTGTTCTGGCACACCGGTGGGGGTCCAGCACTGTTTGCCAGGAAGTACCAGGGGGATCTTCTGGAAATAAATTAGGTGAATGGTGAATAGTGATTGAGTGAATGGTTCAATAATCAATCTTAGAAAGAAATTATTGAAACACTTAAAAACAGATTCTGTTTCAAGAGAACATTTCTGAAAACCCTAGTTAAGATGAGGGAACTATTCACCATTCACTATTCACAACTCACTATTCACTAAATCAAATTCCTGCCGCATCCCGCAGCAGGGCGGCTTTGTCGGTTTTTTCCCAGGTCAGATCGAGGTCGTCCCGGCCGAAGTGACCGTAGGCCGCTAGCTTCTGGTAGATCGGTCGGCGCAGGTCGAGATCGTGGATGATGGCGCCGGGACGCAGGTCAAAGTGAGCCGTGATCAAGTCGGCAATGCGGGTACCGTCAATTTTACCTGTCCCAAAGGTCTCCACGTTGACGGAGAGCGGGTGGGCTACACCGATCGCATAAGCCACCTGCACCTCGCAGCGATCTGCTAAGCCGGCTGCCACCACATTCTTGGCCACCCAGCGGGCTGCATAAGCGCCGGAGCGGTCGACCTTTGTCGGGTCTTTGCCGCTAAAAGCGCCGCCGCCGTGACGGCCCATACCACCGTAAGTGTCGACGATGATCTTGCGCCCGGTCAGGCCGGCATCGCCCATAGGGCCGCCGACCACGAAACGCCCGGTGGGGTTGACGAAAACGATCAAATCGTCATCGATCAGCTCGGCGGGGATCACCGGTTTGATGATCTCTTCGATCACGCCTTCCCTGATCTGTTCGTGGGTCGCGTCGGGTGAATGCTGGGTGCTGATCAGCACGGTGTGGATGCGTTTGGGGACGCCGTATTCATATTCCACGGTCACCTGGCTCTTGCCATCCGGCCAGAGGAAATCCAGGTCATTAGCCCGGCGCGCTTCTGCCAGGCGGCGGGTGAGCCTGTGGGCGTAATAGATTGGCATCGGCATCAGCACATCGGTCTCGGTGCAAGCGTAACCAAACATCATCCCCTGGTCGCCAGCGCCGATGGCTTCGATGTCATCGCCATTATCCATCTGGCCTTCTTTAGCTTCCTTGGCTTTATTGACGCCCATGGCAATATCCGGTGATTGGTTGGCCAGCGCCACGATGACGCCGCAGGTTGAGGCGTCAAAACCTTTCTTTGCCCGGTCATAGCCGACTCCGCTAACCACATCACGCACCAATTTATCGAAGTCAGCAAAGCCCGTGGTGGTAATTTCGCCCATGGCCATAATAAAACCGGTCTTGGTGGCGCACTCACAGGCAACCCGCGAGTAGGGATCCTGCCTGATGAGCTCATCCAAAACGGCATCGCTGACCTGGTCGCACAGCTTGTCCGGGTGGCCTTCGGTGACCGACTCCGAGGTGAACAGGTATTTGGGTAAATTCATAAAAGTTAACGTCATTGTGAGAACCTCCATGTCTCAGATAAAGATCGCGCCCCTCCTGGCTCGTGCGAGAGGGGCGTAAATGAGCAATGGCTTCCCTCTCATCTTCCAGAATATCGCTCTGCCGGAGTTGGCACCGTGAAAGCGTAGCTTTCTGGTTGCCGAGGTATCATCGGGCCGGTCCCTTCACCTCTCTGGATAAGAGTGCCGCATGGGGCTATTTAATTGTTACGGGAGGATTATAACACTTAATGTGCAAAATGCAACCGGGGCGGTGTGAGGTGTTTAAAAAATTTGATAAGCTACCGAAATTATTAAAAAATAAGATGAATAATTATCAATAAAATGATAAAAATTTGTATAAAACTGTAAGAGCTAAACCTGTCTTCGTGTCCTCGACACTTCGTGCTTCGCCCCTACTTTTCAAAATTTTTTTCAGGCGTAAATAGACCCCCTCGCAGTGAGAGTTTCAGACATAGCAACAACAGGAAAATTTTTCGGCTGCGATTGGCTTGCTACGAACAAGGACGCAAACAAAGTTAAAATAATGGTGCTTGTGAGGCTTATTTTCGCCAGTGCTGTATTCTCTTTTTGAGGTAAATCTCCTCGGTGTTTCGTTGTCTTTGATTCTTAGCCGTTGTCTGTGATAATACTTAGAAGAAAAATTATCCGCACTCGCTGTGCAGGAATAGTGGGTGATAAACTTAATCAACAATCGTCCAGATGAAGATCCAATGCTAAAACTCGATCGCAATGAAGGAAGCAGAAACCAATGAAAACAATTCTACAAAACGGCAATGTGGTCTTACCGGATCGGATTCTCGCTGAGGGCGCTGTGGTGATCGATGAGCAGGGAAAGATCGTTTATGTCGGTCGCGCGGTTGATTTGCCTGAGCAGGCCGGTGAAACGTTGGACCTGGGCGGAAAAACACTTTCACCAGGGTTGATCGACATCCACGTGCACGGCGGTAGGGGAGTCACCTTTGGTGAGGGCGATTTAGCGAAGAACACAGCCGCATATTCTGAGTGGGTCGTCTCGAAGGGGGTCACAGGCTACTTGATGTCTGTGGCTGGAAAATCGAGTCATGCGCTGGTTGAAATGATCAAGAGATACGTAGAGATATTTAATCATCCGCCGCAAGGCGCAGAAACCTTGGGATTACATCTGGAGGGTCCTTTTCTGAATGTTGAAAAGAAAGGCGCTTTCAACCCAACTTGGCTTAGGACGCCGGATCTTTCAGAAATGAAAGCCTATGAGAAGGCAGCGAATGGTTGGATCCGTCAGATGACCCTGGCGCCAGAACTGCCTGGCGCAGAAGCGGTTGCGCAATTCTGTAGGGAATCTGGCATTTTGGCCGCCATTGGTCACACCAATACCAGTTACGAGTGGGCTGAAAAGGCGCTGAGGGAGGACTTCAAACATGTAACGCACACCTTTAACGCCCAAAGCGGGTTCAGCCATCGTGCGCCGGGTGTGTTGGGTGCGGTCTTGACATCTGACGCTGTTTCGGCAGAGCTGATCGGGGATATGGTCCATGTCCATCCTGGCGCGATGAAGCTGCTCTTACGCTGCCTGGGCAGTGAGCGGGTGATCGCCATCACGGATGCGATGGCTGGCGCGGGCTTGATAGAAGGGGTTTACGAGCTCGTCGGCCATCAGGTGATTGTCAAGGATGGGCGGGCGACCTTGGAAGATGGTACCTTAGCCGGCAGCATCGCCACAATGAACACCTGTGTTGCAAACCTGGTCAAGCATGTTGGCCTTTCCCTGTCTGAAGCCATAAAGATGGCCAGCCTCAACCCAGCTCGAGTCATCGGTGTAGCCGACCGTCTGGGGAGTATCGAGGTTGGAAAAGATGCCAGTTTGATTGTGATCGATGAATCGATCAACGTCTCGATGACCATGGTTAAGGGGCACATTGTTTATCCATAAATGCCATTATGAAGGTTTTAAAATGATGAAAAAGATCAAAATTTTTTCGCAGCTCTTAAGCTGAACGCGAGATAAGTTGCCGCCCACCTTTCTATAAGCTAAGGCGGAGAGAAGGCTTTGATTGGTATATGAGGTTATTTTACAATCTGAGGTCTTGTTGAGGTTGATCAAACCCAGCAGGGCGATTTGAGTGGCTGTTGACAACATCCTACATGAAATCTGGCTGTGCCATCAATGAGAATTTATTAAGACTTTCTTTATCAAGCGCTTAAATTCCTTGACAGATTTTTTTATTCAAGGGAAAATTAGGATTAATCAGAGGGTGATTCTCTGCAACATGCTGCGAGATTGCCCGCTGTGAGTTGTCCTGAAAGTGATAGTCCTGCATCTTGGGTTGATCGTAGGTGCATGGATTAGGATGATTTTGGTTTCTTGTAAACCCAAAACACCATCGTTTGCCTCTACAAGTTAATACGAGAAAGAACCATGAATATCGGGATACATTCCGTTAGCTCTCAATCGGGTGGGGCGTACCTTGTCGATATGATCAAACAGGGTCACGTCGTGTATGGCTACGCCAGGACATCGCATCATGGGGTTGAATTTGTGGACACCGTTAATCAACAGGGGGGCATTTACCTGATTCGGCCTGATCACAACCGCAACGATGAGGCATCGAAGTTTGTCCCTTTGGGTGATGGCAAGATTGGGCATGACTTGCGGTCTTTGATCGACCATTCAGATATCCTGATTATCGCTCACCCCTCTCATTATTTTGTCAAGACGATCCAGGAGCTTAAAGAAGCTGGGATAACAGAAAAGCGCATCCCGATCGTTCTTTCACCATCCAGGACTTTTGCGGTCCCCTACTTGTGGGAAATCTTAGGCGCAGGCTATCCCTTCGTTAGCTTTGCGACCTGCCCTTATTCCTGCAAAACACCGCATAGCGGTACCGTGTTTATCAAAAGAAGGAAGAGAAATTGGGTCGCCTCCTTAGAGGGTCATTTCAACCACGAGCATGTTGATCTGCTTGAAAGCTTGTTTCCACAGGCCATCTTTAACAATATCCCCGCGACAACATCGATTGGAAATATTGGCGCTGTGTTACATCCGGCGCCGTATTTATTAAACTATGAGGCCATTAAACAGGCTGAATTTTATGAAAAAGTATACAACTTCTACATGGATGGCATCGCTGACAATCCTGAAGTTGCCAATGCCCTGGAAGATGTTGACCAGGTACGGCTGAAGATCGCCGATGCCCTTGGTTTGCAGGTGTTTGGGCTGAGGGAAGATCCACGCGATAATGTTTGGAAGGTTCTGATTGACAAATTGCGCAGGGAAGAGGCGCGGCATGCAGATGATGTTGAGGATTTAAGGCATATTCGACATGACCACCTGATTGTGATCAGCCATGCCATCACTTCAGTCCAGCACTGGTTGGATTACACCTACGGTGTGCGCAAGATCAAGGGTGAGAGCCTGCAGAAAGCCATTGGGCGTACCCCGACGTATCAAAAAAATTCCATTCCCCAGAGCCGCTATGTTGAAGAGGATATACCCACAGGCATTGTCCCACTCTTGGCTATCGCTGAACGGCTTGATATTGATGGAGCCCCTTTGCAGCGAGTTTTAGACCTCTACCACACCCATTATAAGAATGGCACCGGTCACGATTGGCGGGATCTGGCGCATTTTTCAACCGATTTTATTGTTGATTATCTCACTGGAAAGCTTTCAGTCATCAATCGCCGGGTACCGGTGCAAAGCGGGTTAATCTCAGATCCTGAGGTCGTATATCGTGTGGTGAATCTCTAAATACGCTTCTGTTTTGTTGTGGCAATCACCTGGTGCTCGGAAAAAAATGTAAAATAAACTTGTTAAAATTCAGATACGACGGCATGTATTGATTTTGCTGTTTAACTCTTGAAGGAATGATCATGCAAGAAATCTTTATCGGGTTAACCCTGGGAAATGACCCGCACACCGTCGGCATCCATAAAGCAGGAAAAATTGCGCGAGCGGCTGGTATTGCCTATCAGATCATGCCACCGGCCACGGGTGATGCTGATAAATTGCGCATCCTTAAAGAGCAGGATCCGCGCTTTATTGGTCTGAGCTACCGGTTAAGCCCCGAAATCGCCCTAATGGAATTGCGGAAATTCCTCAACCAAATGGCCAATGTAGGTTTAATCGATCGCAGAGAGAGGCGGATCGGCTTTGCTGCCCTACCTGCAACCTTGAAAGCGGTACAGAGCAGCGGACTTCAAGCTCAATATGAGCTGGTGTTGATCGGCGCTGAAACCAGTTATCATGATAACATCTTGCGTGTATTGGATTTCCTGGATGTGAAATCCGATCAGAGGCGCTCAGAAATACTTGATACCCTGTTGCGGGAATCCGAGCCGGAAAAGATCCCCGAATTGGACCAGATCGCGAGCCGGGTGCTCGATACTTACACGTACTTTCCAGAAAGTCCATTGTCGAAACCAAGCCCCCAAGCGATAAGATCTCTCCCCAGGCGGATCGAAGAAACGCAGATCCCGCTGATCCGGACGCATTTTGGTATACCGAGTAACTCAATCCAACCCACAGTTGAAGGCATCGAGAAGATCGCCCTGAATGGGGCTGTCGATGAAATTTCATTAGGCTCTTCAGATTTATCACAACGCTATTTTGGGGATCTCAAGGCCTTTGAGGATCGAAAGAATGATGGGGGCGTTCCGTATAAGTCCACAGAAGATCTAGAAAAACTGTACCTGGCAACCCGCAGGGGCAATTTCCCATCGATAAAACCTTACGCGCATGTGGTCAACCTGAAAGAATTCATCGATGCCTGCCTGGAGGTGGGCATGCTGGTTGGCGCCCATCAAGCGGTCCCCTTATTTTGGTTTTGCGAGCTGGACGGCCGCGGGCCGCTTTCTGTTCGAGATGCCCTCGAAGAGCACATCGAAGCCGTAGCTTACCTGGCATTGAAGGGTATCCCGGTTGAGATGAATGACCCCAATCAGTGGTCATCACGCTACGTGCACGATACCCTGTTTGTCGTCGACTACGCGCTGATCGCCGCTGTGATGTTCACTGCCGGGGTTAAGGATATGATTCTGCAGTGCCAATTCAACAAGCCGACAGAAACAGGGGATTTTGCTGACCTGGGAAAAATGGCCGCTGCCCGCGAGATCGTTGAACGGATCAGGCCGCAGCGTCATCCGGCCAGGGTTTACCTCGAAACACGTTCCGGGATCGAGCATTTCAGCACCGATCTCAATACCGCCAAGTTCCAGTTGGCGCGGACAACATTACTGCAGATGATCCTGTCCCCCAGCATAATTCACCTGGTCAGCTATTGCGAAGCGGACCACGCAGCCACGACTGAAGACGTGATCGAGAGTTCAATGCTGGTCAGGCGGGCTGTGCGGTTATTTAAAGAAAATGAGCCGGATTTGAAGAAATACCTGGATCACCCCATCGTCCTGCAGCGACGGGATCATTTGTTGGGCGAAGCTCAATATGTGTTAACCAAGATCGCCGCCTTGTCCCCTGGGGGTGGGGACCTGTGCCAAACGCTTTCAGATCCAGATGTGTTACACCAAGCACTGCAGACCCGCATCATGACAGCACCGGGCATCACACATCCCGACTATCTCAACCCTGGCATGCTGACAAGGCCTAATAAATATGGATTTATGGATTGTTATGAGCAATGGGATGATGTCACACCAATCCGTGAGGAAAGACGTTTATCCGATACCCTGGACTAAATCCATTACGGGAGATCGCACACAATAAAATCTGCTGAGTGGTCCAGCCTCTTGATTTATTGTTATTTTCCGCTGTCAGACTGCCTTTTTCCAACCCTCAAAAATAGATTTAATGCCGTTCCCCGGGGACCGAGTATTCTTTGCCAGTACCGCGCAGGAGATGGGGGTTAACGCGTCCCATCCACTTCTCTGGCAGATAAAGCTTCTGGAAACCGCCGTATTCTTCATAGAGTTCGTGAGCATCGCGCGTCGCCAGCATCGTCCAGCGGACGCCTTCATCATCCAGCACTTTTAATATCGTCTCTGTCAGCCATTTTCCCAATCCCTGCCCCTGAAATTCGGTGAGGATAAAGACATCGCACAGGTAGGCGAAGATGGTGTAATCCGTGATCACCCGGGCAAACCCCACCTGCTGGTCGTGAAAATAAACACCGAAACACAGGGAATTTGTGATGGATTTCTCGGTCATCGCGCGCGTGCGGTCGGTGGTCCAATAGGCTTCCTCGGTCAGGTAACGGTGGATGACATCCAGTTGTAATTTAGCTTGATCGGTGCTGATCGTATAGGCAGCTTGTTTGACTTCCATCATCACATCTCCTTAATGGTGACCTTTATTCGTAACTGCTCAGGCAGCCATGTTGCTGAAGCATGGGAGGTGTGGTGCCACACCTCCCCCCATTTCCCTGACTGATTGAATAGTTACTATTATTATACTTAATCCCGCTCTGGGCGCATGCGCTTCAGCCATTTGTTGGGGTCTTCTACGGGATGAAAACCACCATAGATTTCATACAAACCCTGGGCATCCCGGGTACTTAGAACCATCAGGTCGATGTTCAAGCGGTCTGTATAATTGCAGGCCGCTTGAACGAGCCACTTACCCAGTCCCTGCCCGCGCTGGTCTTGATCAACAAACACATCCGCTAACCAGGCAAAGGTGGATTGATCGGTCACCAAACGGGCGAAGGCTACCTGCAGACCGTGGTGATAAATGCCCAGGCACACGGAATGCTGGATGGAGGTTTCGATCACCGCGCGTGGTCGGTTCTGTGCCCAATAGGATTGGAGGGCAAGAAAGCGTTCAATCACATCCAACTGCAGGCGTTCTTTATCAAAGCTCAGTAAGAAATCTCCGCGTCTCTCCTCAAATAAGTGGTCTTGTGGCTGGTGGGGTTTCTCGAGGTCAAAATCCGGTGGGAGGGGTGTGATGATATCTTCAACCCGCTGACCGTCCTGGTAGCGGAAGTGATAGTGCAACGGCCCTATTCCAGCCAGGATTTGCGGCAGGAACACATGGATGTTGTCCACCACCTCTGGCGACGTGCAAGCCCACTCTCGGGGTTTCCAGGCCAGGACGCCTTCGTGGTTGGTGACGAAGTTTGGGTGGGGCACCTCGGCGGTGAAGATGGCGATCGCACCCGGAGGGATTTCGAACCCTTCCCAGGTCAGAAAACCGGCAAATTCGGGATTTTCGATGCGGTAGCCGGTCTCCTCGGCCACCTCGCGCATGACAGCCTGGCGTGCCGTCTCACCGGGTTCAATGTGACCGCCCACGCCATTCCACAGTCCCTGGTTGGGCGGGAAGCGTCGGTGCAGCATTAGAACGTATTCGCCGTGCAGCAAAAAGCACAGGGTGAACCCGGGTGCCATGGTCATGACAGCGCCTCGCCTAACTCAGGTGGGTCTGTGGAGATGACTTCACAGGTGGTCATCCCATGCCACTGGGAAAATTCAGCTAGGGTGTCTTTGAGGGCATCTGCCAACGCATCATCGATTGGGGTGCCAGGTTCCAGGATGATGTTTTTGATTTCCATCCGCTTTTCACGGCGATGGGCTTTGGGGTCCAGCCGCCCGACCAGTTCTCCCTGATGCAAAATCGGCAGGCAAAAATAGCCGTACTGGCGGTCTTTGGCTGGGGTGTAGGATTCCATGCGATAATCAAAGCCAAACACAGCTAAAGCCCGCTCACGATCCGACACGAGCGGATCAAAGGGTGAGAGCAAGGTGGTGTGGGTGGGGATAAGTTCACCGTGGCCAGCTGATTGGACCATGTCCAAATGGTCAGGGTGGATGTATGCGGGCAGGTCCCAGGCTTCAACCAGCACCCGTTCAATTTGACCTTCAGCTGCCAATTCGTCCAGTAGTTCTGTCAAGCCAGTTTTCCTCAGGTAAAAATAAGGTGCGATCCAGTCTTGCCTGGCCACCCCCAGGGCTCTGACCGCTTTGAGGATCAACGCCTGGTAGGCTGAGGTGCGATCCAACGCCTGTACATCCTCCCAATCTGGCAGTACTCGCTCACGCAGGTCATAATAGCGTCGAAATCCTGTCCGGTGGGTGACCATCAACTCGCCAGTATAAAACATCCGCGTAAGGGCCAGCTTTTCTTGTTTAACATCACCCCAGCCGGTTGAAATGGTTGCCGAATCAAAATCCGCTGAGCAGACCGGCCCCTTTTCTTTAATTACTGAGCGGACATGTCGGATAATGTCCTGGTTCTCCTGTGCCCATTCACCCCAGCCGTTGCCGGTGTGTTCATCATGCAAGATCAACCCCCTGAAGATTGGGTAATCCTCAATTGGCAGGTAACACAGGGCATGGGCATAATATTCAAACAGGCAGCCGGATGCATGCAGCTCATCAAGCCAGGCCGGTTCGTAATCCCCAAAGCGGCTCCACAAGACCAGGTATTGGCTGCGGCGGACGGCCTGGATGGTGTCGATTTGCAAATAGCCCATCTTCCGCAGGCGGCCTAATAGCCCTTCTTTGGATGCGGGTGTAGAGGGGGCTGTCAGCAGTCCTTGTGCGGCCAGCATAGCGCTGCGCGCCGTTGCTTCAGTGAGATGCATGGTTTATGCCCCTTGATCCCCGGCGTCTGCATGGCTGTTGTGGGCGGCCGCCAGCAATGCGTCAGCCAGTTGACGCGCTTGGGCGGCGGTAAGAAAGATGTGGGTTTCACCGGCTCGCAACAACCGTTCCTGGGGTGGACAGCGTTCAATGACCGCGACACAGATATTATCCTCCAGGCCGTAGTTGTCGCAATCATAGAAGATATCTATTTGTAACGTGTTGTCTAACAAATAAATGGTCATCGACCCATGCCTCCTGATAGGTGAACCGGGTTTACTTTTTCGAATCATAACATTAATTTCCTCCTTTGCGGGTTAAATCGGCGTGCTTATGATATTGTCGTCAGTAAAAAACTTGCGTAAAGAACCCAAAAAGGCTGGGTTTCTTTCACCGAAGCCTGCACAAAGGCAACTTGATAGTTATTGAGAGTCTCATTTCGGTACACTCAGAAGTGCAAAATTGAAAAAGATCTGCGATAAGCATTGATCAAGTGAATTTCAGGAGTGATTATTATGGAAGTTCCACGCCACTGGCGATTAAGAAAACAACGTTATGCCCTGGTAGGTGAAATTTGCCCCCATTGTGATGCTAAAATCTTCCCGCCGCGGGATGTCTGCCCGGAGTGCAGCGGTGAAGCCAAGACCCCGTACGTCTTCAGCGGTAAAGGGGAGGTGTATTCCTTCACCCGCATGGTGAATGCGCCGGCTGGTTTTGAAGAGCAAGCACCTTACACGGTGGCCTTGGTCAAACTGACTGAAGGCCCGATCGTGACTGCCCAATTGACCGACCTGGGGGATGACGAGGTCAAGATCGGTATGCCGGTGGAGATGGTCACCCGCAAACTGCGCTCCGATGGCGATGAGCGCGGCATGCTGATTTATGGATATAAGTTCCGCCCGGCGATGGCCGCGTAACATCTTTTTTGTTCAGCCTTTCATGCGCCTTCCAGTTTGGAAGGCGTTTTTGATTGAAACGATGTTCTCGCTGGTCCCTTCAGGAGGCTTCGCACTCTACTGACCAGTGAGCACCCTTGACCGTCGGTTTCCGAAACGATTAGTCAGCTAATGCTGTGAATACTCCGGTTTGGAGGCCGATAGTATCTGGTTATTCGTCATAAATGTTTCTCCTACTCACGGTTTTCGGTCTCAACACCCCCACCCCAGCCCTCCCCCTGAAGAGGGGAGGGTGCCTTCCGATCTTATTTGTCTCCTGATTGGGGAGGGATAATTTTCAATCTCCGAAGATAAAACTCACAATATGGTATCCAGCATTGAAGCAAACCGATGGTGATGGCCGAACAATTACGAGCAATGCCAAACCTGATTTGAGTGGAGCGCCTTATCCACTGATCCTTACAGAGATGGATTCGACCTTGTATATTTTTAGATCCCATCTTGTTTCTCATGGCTTCGTGATGGCGGAAATAAAAGTTCCTGGTGATTTTGCCACGTGGGATTTTCAGACCGTCGATTGGCCGCTGGATTTCTTATTTACGCTAGATCAGATCGCATCCAATCCTCCGAGTGGTTTAGAAGGTGTCATTGACTCCATGCATACTGGCGTTACTGGATATTCATATGGGGGCCAAATTTCCCTCGCCCTCAGTGGGGCACGGATAGACCCAGTTTATTACCTTTCATACTGTAAACATTTGCCATCGATGCAACCGGCCATTGAAGAGTGGTATATCAAACTTGCTTGTGACCTTGCCAAGAAATGGGAAGAGTTCGCTGCTCATGTCGGGGATGAATTCACAACCAGTGATGATGGACTTTGGCAGCCAATGACCGATGAACGTATTCGCGCTGTCATGCCGGGGGGGACGGATGGGGCATGGTTATTTGGAGAACAAGGCCTGGCAATGGCTGACCGCCCAATATTACTCATCCAAGCGACTGAGGACAGTCTTTATCAACCGACCGAAGCTGCATTCATCTTTGAGCATATTGGAACCCCCGAGCGATACATGATTTCTTTTATTGGCGAGAGTCACTTGATGGTTATGAAACAAGCAGTAACAAGCCGCATAAATCATTTTGCTGTCGCGTTTTTTGGATATTATCTGCAAGGCCAGGAAGAATATGCTGACTATTTTTCGGAAGATTTTGTTTCGCAATTTGATGATCTGTACTGGGGAGTGAATCCAAATGAGTGATTTATTCAAGTTGGTGATTTCTTGTGGTCGCCTTACACTAATTGCACCAGTCCCGGTCACGCCGGAAGCTAAGCAGCGCGATTTCCAGTATCTCATCAGGAGCTAAGCCAGGTTCGAGTACAAAACGCACAGCCTAACCTCCCGATAATTTGATCCGCTAAAGTGAGTTGAATGATTTAGTCAAGATTTCGTGAGGCGGACTGTCTGGTTTATTGATTTGGGCGAAAGAGGCTCTCACTTTTACCTCCCGCTTAAACCCACCGAATCCACAAGACGCTGACAAATATCACCGTACCGCATCCCTTAGATATGCCGCACGGCCTGAACAGCCCGGTCGGTCGGGTTTACGAGCTCGATGGGCAGGTGCTGCTGCTTGGCGTGGGTCATGATGCCAACACGACCATCCATTTAGCCGAGTTTATGGCAGGTGTTCGTTATCAGCGAAAAAAGTCGATCATCATTAAGCAAGCTGGTCAGTTGGTGCGGTTTGACTACAACGAGATTGACCATTGCTGTGAAAACTTCAATCGTGTTGATGATTGGCTTGACCCAAGAAATTTACAAGATAGAGGGCAGGTTGGGCATGCACAAGCACGGCTGATGCGTTCACGAGACATTGTTGATGTCGTCATCTCGCAACTGGAGAAGAACGAAACGGCCTTTTTGCACCCGCCAGGGGTGGATGAGCAATGCGATCAAGCCCGGGCGAGTATGGTGGCATAAAAGAATCACCCAATCGCACCAATTCGGGCGATTGGTGAAAATTTATAAAGTCGGAATAGCTATCATGAAGACAAGCAAGATTATCAAGTCAACTCAATAGCGGATCAATTTCTGGATAAGCTTCCTGAAGTGCTCTTTTCAGTAAATCATCAGTATCCATTTGATCGGCCATTTGCTGCATATATTGGTGGTCCAGTTGATTCTGTTTAATGATCAAAACCCCCAGGATATCACGCCATTGCTGGTCGGAAACCTCTCCACCCAGGCGATACCACTCCAGTTTCGCCAAAATAATATCCTCGGGCGAAAGGATAAAGAGGCTGATTTGTCCTTCTCCCAATGGCGTTTCTTGTCGGCGGGATAGCTGGTTTTCGTCAAATTGACGCTGTTTGGGTGTAAATATATCCACTTTGAACATGCTTTCCAGGTGGATGATATTAAATGAGCGGCGGTGCTCAATGGCTGAACGTATCATCTCATCATCAATGTAAAATGTATCCTTGAGCATTTCAACAAACATCGAAATATGTTCTTGACGGAGGTCAGCAATCAGGTCAGCATCCATGGTTGTGCGGACCATACCATGGGCTGAAGATGCCAGTGATCCACAAACCACATAACGAACCCCCAATTTTTCAAAAACATCCGCTACCAGTCGGGTTGCCTGTAATACATTAGCCAGCATGGGTTTCTTCTTCTTTGTGGGGTCCATAGACTTTCCGGGCAAGTTCTGGTCCCAATATTCGATCTGCCAGGCGGCGCCGTAGACCAGTTGTGCTTTCGTGGGGGTATTGCGCACGTAGCCCGCTCCAAGTCAGTTCAAGAACAGCCTGATTAAGGCTGGCAACCATCATTAGTTTCTTACTGGTTGGAATCTGGCGCACCAGGTCAAATTGAAGTTTTTCGATTTTAGGATCTGTATCAGAATAGTAAGACATGACTTCATTCCTTAATAATATTATACAAGAATATTTGAAGCGCTGTGCTTCAATGAGCAATGACACTGCGTTTCACTTGAGCACACAAGCATGATTACCCACCTTGACCGCAAGGTTCCTAAGACTTTTTCTACCTGGTGTTGAGATTGGGGCAACGTGCGTGATCAGGTTGAGTGAAGTGTGAGTCACACCCTTTAAAAGGTTCGTTTTAACCCTATCATGCTCAAGGTGTGCCCAAGATTTACTTGACTCAGCCAATTCGTAGAGCTAATATTCACATATGGACACAAAAAATATTAATCAACAAGTATTGACACCTGAACAACATGTGGACCTGATCAAAACGATACAAGGCCGTTTTGCAAAAAACATGGACCGTCATGCAGACCTGGATTGGGCACAAGTCCAATCCAGGCTGCAAGCTCATCCTGAAAAACTGTGGCCGCTTTCTGAAATGGAACGCACCGGTGGAGAACCGGATGTGGTTGGCTATGATCAAACCACAGGTGTATACTTGTTTTATGATTGTTCGGCGGAAAGCCCGAGCGGTCGGAGAAGCGTATGTTACGACCAACAAGCGCTGGAAGCCAGGAAAGCCAATAAACCATTGGACAGCGCGATGCATATGGCCGCAGCGATGGGCATCGAACTGCTTTCCGAAGACGAATACCGCGCGCTGCAGGAGCTCGGTGAATTTGATTTGAAGACGTCCAGCTGGATCAAAACACCCGCGAATATTCGGGAACTTGGGGGCGCCTTGTTTTGTGACCGCCGCTACGACCACTTCTTCGTGTATCACAATGGTGCCGAGTCTTACTACGCTGCCAGGGGATTCCGCGGCTCGCTAAGGGTCTGAAGGGGGGTCGATATCTAATAGTGGTAGCGCCCTTGTAAGAAATCGATCTGCTCATCACGCACCAGATACACAATGCGGTGCTCTTGGGTCAGTCTCCTGGACCATGCGCCCGGAGATAGGTATTTTAGGGGTTCGGGTTTTCCAATTCCTGTAAATGGATCTCGTAAAATAGCCTCGATCAAATCAAATGCCCTGAGAGCAAGCTTCCGGTCTGTCTCTACCCAGAAACGCAGATCTTCAATGAACTCAGGTTGGAATACCGCTATCCGTGATTTTCTACTCAAAATCGACCTCTGACCGTAAAGAGTCGATGGTCAGCGGTTGGACTTCATTTTTCAATGCTCGACCAAGCGCCGAAAGCAGACGCTCTGCATTGGCTGGGGAGCGTAACAGGTAGGCTGTCTCCATCAAACTGATCAATTCTGAAGCGGCGATCATCGCAACTTCTTCTTCACCCCGGCGCTGAATCACAACCACTTCGCGATTATGTGTCACCTGATCGAGCAATTTTGCCAGCTCAGCACGGGCTTGAGTATATGTGGTCTGAATAGTCATTCTTTTCTCTCCAATCTGTACAGGAATACTGTACAACATTTATTTTGATCTGTCAAGGGATTTTCAGAGAAACAACGCCGGATGACTCTGGTTCTTGGGCTAACGATGTCGTGGCATTTTTCTGAAATTTAAGTCAGCAGCTGCAGGCATCAGTGAGAACAGCAAAAACAGGTTTCGTCACAATTTTATTAAACATTTACAAAGAGGGTGTTGAAAATTATATTTTTCTTAATAAAAATTAAACCGTAGGGGCGGACCTCCGTGTCCGCCCTGCTCAACTCGAAGAGCGCTTCGCAGAGAGTGCTACGCGAGGCAACCACGGCTCGACTCGAAGAGCGCTTTGCAGAGAGTTTTACGCGAAGGGTTGCCTCCACATATTGTTATAATATAGATAATAATAATAGTTAATGGAATTAATTATGGATTTTGACAAATGATGATTAATCATTGTTCGTTTTTCAACACCCTCTACAAGTTTATTAGGCTTAATCCTGTATAATGATGCTATGAAAGGGAAGATCAAACCCCCGCGCCACCTGGTGTGGAGCACGGATGAAGTGGACCTGGATAATCCATTTCAGCGGCGCTGGTTTCTTACGCAGGTGCTGACTCATGGCCTGGCAGAGGATATCCGCCAATTGGATCTTGAGGAGGTCGCACACGAGATAGACAACCTGCATCTCCCAAAAGAGATTGAATCGTTGTGGCGTACCTTTCTGGATAAACATCATGATTAAGATTTTAGAGCCGACGCCTCATCATCTACTCACACCCTTGCAATCCTGGTCGATTGAGATCATGGAAAATTTGTAAAATATTGCTTTATAAGAGGATACTCCCATGATCGCAGAAATTTGGGCAAATGATCTTTACCGTAAGCTGATTCTGTCGGCGTTGGTCTTTATACTTCAATTTCTTGTCCGTCGGGGAATTGACCAGTACATTCTAAAACGGAGTGAGACCTACAGCACCAGCACTTTTGCCGTCCGAAAAGTGGTTCGATATGTGATTACCATTCTCACCATAGTGGTCCTTTATATCGTGTGGGTTGACCAAATGGGGGATATCTCGATTGCTTTGGGTATCTTTGGCGCTGGTTTGGCTTTTGCTTTGCAGGAAGTCATTGGCAGTTTTGCCGGTTGGCTGACGATCATTTCAGGCAAACCATTTTCGATCGGTGATCGCATCGAAACAGGTGGGATTCAGGGGGATGTGATCGATATCGGTATCCTGCGTACAACCATCATGGAAATTGGCAACTGGCTGGTTGGCGATCACAATACCGGTCGTATTGTGACACTTTCAAATGCTTTCATCTTCAAAGAGCCCCTGTTCAGCTATGACGTCCATTTGCATTATATCTGGGATGAGATACGCATCCCATTGCCTTATGGGTCAGACTGGAAAAAAGCAATCGAAATCTTGCTAAACACGGTTAAAGCGCATCCTGAATACCAGAAATTACTGCCAAAAGCCAGGCAGCAGCGTGAGGAGCTGCGCAAGCAATTTGCGGTAAAGGTGACCCCTTTAGAACCGCGTGTGTTTGTCAACTTAACGGATAATTGGATTGCTTTGGGCTTGGTGTACCCGGTGGACACGGAAATGCGTCGTCTCTTTCGCAGCGAAATCTCCCAGCAGCTGTTGGAAACCTTTGATACTGCAGGGATTGAAATTGCCTCTGAAACCATCTCAATCGTCGATTTTCCAGGAAAATAACCGCTGATGTGTTCTTAATAGTGGATTTTCTTGAGAAATTATTCCCTAGAAATAATGAAAACGATCGGTAAACACCTGCGGGACTTCTTGATCCCCATCTTTGTGACCATTTTATTGCCGTGGTGGATCAATTATTTGGAATACCAGTGGTTCAACCGTCCGCTGTGCACCAATGGCGCATTTCAACTGGCGGCGGGTATCGTGATCGGTCTGGCCGGGCTGGCTTTGCTGATCACCTCGATGGTGCTGATGATCCGCATTGCCAAAAGCACCGTCATGCCCTGGGACCCCTCGCAGAACCTGGTGGTTCGAGGACCCTACCGGCACTTGCGCAACCCGATGATCCTGGGGGTGATTATCCTGCTGATCGGTGAGGCATTGATCCTCTCATCCGTTGGTGTCGCTATCCTGGCCGTAGCGTTCTTTTTTCTCAATACGCTGTACTTTATCCTCTTTGAAGAACCGAAATTGGAAGCACAGTTTGGGGAGGCCTACCAGCAATATAAAGCTAATGTTCCTCGATGGCTGCCGCGCCTTAAACCCTGGCATCCTGGGGAAGACACCCATGACTCACAATCTCAATAAGACTTTTACAATGCCAAAGAGGCGCAGCGAGGAAGAAATGTTGGGGCGTGACCCTACCTTATCCAATTGAATTTAAGTGCTTTGTCTGGGAGCATCTCTCTCCACTGATCTATCCTACCCACCTGGCTAGGTTGAATCCCATCCTAGCGCAGCATCAAAGGGTATCTTCCCGCATGTATACTTATCTGGTACATGTGCTAAACGATTAACTCAACAAATAATCGATCTTAAGATGTTGTAAGTATGCTGTGGATTGAATACGGCTATTGAAGGAAAACAATCAGCATGGCTCCAGTTGAGAAAAAACAACCCATTTTAACTCCGATCATGCGCTGGTTCATGCTGGCGATGGTTTTAGCCAATATTGGCGGCATGATGACGCCTTTGTTGATGCCGCTCTACCTGACCGAATTAGGAGCAGAGATCACCGATGTCGGCTTGGTGTTCACCATAACCTCAGCAGCCATCCTTGTATTGCAGATCTTCGGCGGGTGGGTGTCGGATTCAATTGGTCGGCTGCGTGCGGTCGCGATTGGCAGTGTTGGCGGCGTCTTTGGGTATGTGGCGATGTTCCTGGCGCCCACCTGGCAGTGGATGATCGTGGCGTTAGCGATTTACCAGATCCCCTTTGCCCTGGTTGCGCCTAGTTTCCAGGCGTTTATTGCAGAGAATTCTGCTGAGGAAAACCGCGGCAAGGTGTTTGGCATGACCAACACCATCTTCCAAATTACCGGCGTGATCGGTCCGCCCTTAGGCGGCCTGCTGGTGGGGCTGATGGGCTTCAAAGGCATGCTGGCTGTCTCCGGCGGTTTATATGCGATGGCAGCGGTGTTGCGCATCTGGATGGCAACCACGATGAAGCATACAGCATTTCAACAGCCAACACAAAAGCTCACCATGGGTTCATTCAAACGAAGTATGTCCAACATGCTTGGGTTGTTGCTTGCTGGTGGTGTGTTGACCTGGATCTTCGTCACCGATGGGGTGGCGGATATTGCTTTCCGGATGTCGGGCGAATTACAGCCGTTGTACCTGGAACAGCTGTTCAGCATCACCGTCACGCAAATTGGTCTGCTCGGCTCAATCAATGCAATCTCGGGCATGTTTGTGCCCTTGCTCTCCGGGAGGTTGGTTGATAGATATGATGAACGCTTACCCCTGATCAGCGGGTTCTTGCTGATCTTTGCCGCCCTGCTCATTTTCCTGCGGGCAGACTCTTTCCTGACCTTTGCCATCAGCTGGGCAGTGTTTGGCTTCGGCGGTGGGATGCTGGGGCCTGCCTACCAGTCACTGATCTCAAAGGCGGTCCCAGCAAAAATGCTGGGCACCTTCAACGGTGTGTTTCACAGCAGCCTCGGGTTTATCTCCCTGCCAGCGCCCTGGATTGGCGCACAGCTGTGGGAACGGATCAGCCCGCAGACGCCCTTTATCATCACTGCTGTGGCTGCTGTGCTGATCATCATCCCGATCTATTTCAAGTTTCGCCTGCCAGATAAGGATGAACGGTCTGCTCAGCAGGCTGACACATCTTCCGGGGTGAACCCGGTGATGGTTGAGGTTCACGATTGACAGGTGTTCAAAGCAGGCCTTAAGTAACCCACCCCCCAGATCAAATCATTAAAAACGCCCTGATGACCAGGGCGTTTTACGCTAATCTATTTAAGGAACGGCCTCAGTTCTCTAACCGCACCTGGGTCAACATCCCAGCAGCCAGCAGGTTCAGGCCGACGGCGGCCAGGCAGGTCACCCAGAAGCTGATGGCAAACAAACCGGGCGCGACCAGGTTGCCCAACATGCGCCCCAGGGAAAAACCGGCTACGGTAGCTGCCAGCATGGTCGCTCGTGACGTGGGCATGACCTCGCTCATCAGGGTCAGGGTGCTGACCAGGATGATCTCAAACGAGATGTAAAAGAAACCCAACCCGGCCATCGCCCACCCCAAGCGGCCGCTGGTCAGCGGGAGCAAGAGCGCAGCCAGGCTGTTAGCCCCCAAAAAGATCCAGATTGTCCGGCGCTTGCCCACCGTATCCAGGAACAAGCCGGTAAATACCTCGCCGCCCAATTCCGAAATGCCAATCACAACCGCTGCAGCCGTCAGTGCGGCAAAATTTAAACCAAACTGTTGCTCGATCCACAACCCGAAGATCAAGTTCACCGTTTCATTTGAGCTGGTGGCTAGCACGCCAACCAGCAAACCGGCCACCGCTGGCCAGGTGTGCAGCAACCGCCCAAGGTTTTTCCATAGGTTATTGGCTTCCGATTTGGGAATGTGCTGGGCTGGGATCAACCAAGTGAAAATCACGAAGAACAGCAGGCCGACCCCACTCAAGAGGATGAACGGGGCGGTCCACTGGTAATTTTCGATTAAGAATCGTACGATGGGAATGCCGATGATGAAGGACAGCGCCCAATTTAACTCTAAAATGGCGATCACCCGGCCGCGTTTTGCATAGGAAATCCGGTCTCCCAGGTAGGCATTTACCGAGGGGATGAACACGCCGTTTCCCAGCAAAACCAGGCTGGTGCCAAGGATAAAGGACCAGAACGACGGCCAGATTCCCACCACACCGCTGCCAATGGTGAACATGCCAATCCCCATCAGGATGCCCGTTTTACGATCGTGGGTATCGGCAATGGTGGCTAAAAAGGGACCGAGGACACCCAGGAAGGAGCGAATTGACAGAGCCATCGCTAGAGAGGTTGGTTCAACGCCCAACCCGCGCGCAAACACCGGCAGGAAGGGATAGACCATGCGGTAACTGGTGCTGACGGCGATGCGCGATAGTGTGAATAAAACGATGTGTAATTTGATTTTCAATCCGGAGACCGTCATAACCCCGCCATTATACACCGACACTGATCTTGATGGTGATCGAGTTTGTGGTGTTTTCTACCGCATTCCTGTTATATAATCAGGTGGATGATTGTGAATTGAGCTGAGAATTTTCAAATGAACATCTCAGTTTGCGATCATTTTAGTTGATCTATCAACCATAAGGAGATTGCTGTGGCAAAGATAATTGATATTGAAGGGATTGGGCCGATTTACGCCCAACGGTTAATTGAGATTGGTGTGAGTACCACGGGAGAATTGTTGAAAAGGGGCGCTACACCCAAGGGTCGTGATGAAATTGCCTTGAAAACCGGCATCAGCGGGCATTTGATTTTAGAATGGATTAACCACGCTGACCTGTTCCGCATCAAAGGGGTGGCCGAAGAATATTCGGACCTGCTTGAAGAAGCCGGTGTGGATACCGTCCCAGAATTAGCCCAGCGCAACCCCGAAAACCTGTATGCCAGGCTGCAAGAGGTCAATAAACACAAACACCTCGTGCGCCAGCTGCCATCGCAAGACCAGGTGGCGGATTGGGTTGAACAGGCCAAACTGCTGCCCAGAAAAATTCATTATTAAATCGAACCTGAATTTCTCCAATCGCTTTACGATCTGATGGAACTTATCCGAAGTGCATTCATGGGCGGTAAACGAATCAAAATGATATGCGCACGCTGCTTGATCATGCTGCTTGTGTGTTTGTTGGTTGGGTGTAGAGGTGCGCCGCAACCAGCTTTTGACGTTACCTATCCAGTGGAAATGCTACCCACAGTGACAGCTAGCGGCCTGATGACCCCCACGCCCACCGCCATGCCGACGCCAGAGCCGGTAACGTTGTTTATGGGAGACACGGTGCCCATGGAAATTTTGGCGTGGGATCGTTTGCCCGGAATTCAACGCAGCGATAGCCATTCTGCTGCATTATGGTTGGGTCCAGCGGTTGATGCACCGGCTGGTGACGTGTTAAGCGAATCAAGCTGGGTGTATGCCCTGGCAGCGCCCTTCCCGACCCTGGTGGATGACATCACCATAAGTGATCTGCACGCGTACTGGTTGGGGAATCCTGAAGGGGATTTATCATCGATACCCAGGTTGTATGTGCCGGAGGCATTGGTGTCGGCATTGAGCGGAAGCTGGGGTGCGCCGGCCCCGGCGCTGGTTAAAGCCTACCAAAACCCGCCGGAAATCGACTTGCTATGGGAGACGAATGCCTGGGTCATTCTCCCCTTTGAGCAGCTGGCGCCCAAGCTAAAGGTCATCAGCCTGGAAGGCCATTCACCACTTTTTAAGGATTTTGAACTCGCACGTTATCCACTGGTGATCCAGTTCCAATTGGTCCAAACTGAGAACACCAAGGGGCAACCCCTGGAAGCTGAAATTGCCGCTGTGATTGCTGCCTTCAAGCCCAGCAACCGTGACCCTGATAAAATGACCACATTGGTCATGACCGGGGTGACAGCCCTGGTCAGGGCGATTGCCTACCGGATGGAAATTCATGGTGTCCTCTACCCCGGGGAAAAGATCCGTGATTGGCTGATTGAAGCTGACCTGGCCCATATCAGCAACGAGGTATCATTTTACGAAGATTGTCCTTTTCCAGATCCAACCTCCCAGCGGTTATTGTTCTGCAGCGACCCCAAATATATCGAGCTTTTGGCGGATGTTGGGGCAGATATCATCGAATTGACCGGCAATCACAATAATGACGCTTTATTCGTTTATGGTTATGACGCGGTCCCCTTCACCCTCGACCTGTACGAGCAGTATGGGATGTCCTATTTCGGCGGCGGTCGGGATGTGGCTGAAGCAAAAGCGCCCCTGCTGGTAACGCACAACGGCAACCAGCTGGCCTTTATCGGCTGCAACGCCTTTGGCCCTGATTTTGCCTGGGCAACTGAAGACCAGGGTGGGGCTGCGCCCTGTGAAGACTACCTGTGGATGGCGGAGGAGATCAACCGTTTGAGAGATGAAGGGTATTTACCCATCGCGACCTTTCAATATTACGAAGATTATTACGACTTTGCAGCTAGTCACCACATTCGGGATTTCGGGTTGATGGCCGAAGCCGGGGCGGTGATCGTAAACGGCAGCCAGGCGCATCGACCGAAGGCGATGGCTTTTGATCATGATGCCTTCATCGATTATGGACTGGGTAATTTTTTCTTCGATCAACGCTGGACCATTGATATGTATGGCAATGTGATCGTTCAAACCAGCTGGGAGATCATCCAACGCCACACCTTTTATGAGGGACGGCACCTGAGCACAGAACTGTTGACGGCGATGCTGGAAGATTTCTCACAACCGCGACCCATGACTTTAGCAGAGCGGCAGGTGTTCTTGGCCGAGTTATTTGAAGCCAGCGGTTGGAAATCGCGGTAAAATTAAGCTCGGGTTGGTCAATTATTTATCAAAGGTGAACTGGCATGGTTTCGATTGCAGAATATTCACAAGAGCCAAAATATACCATCAAGGTCCTCAGTGACCGCACGGGTGTGCGCCCGGTGACCCTGCGTGCCTGGGAACGGCGTTATGACCTGCTGGACCCTGGCCGGCTGGATAACAACTACCGCTTATATTCTGAGCGAGATATCCAGGTGATTCGTTGGATCACCCACCGCTTGGATGAAGGGCTTTCGATCAGCAACGCGGTGCGCGAATACCGGGGGTTGCGAGAAAGCGGCATCTGGCCGGAGGCGCTGCCAACCGTGCTGGCGCCCCAGCCCTCGCAAGCCCCTCGACACCCCACCAGCTACTACGCGGATCAATTGTTTACCGCCTTGACCGGTCACGATGAAGCCCAGGCCAAGCAGATTGTGGATGCCATTCAGAGTATGTACGACATTCAGACCATTTTCCTGGAGGTCTTCTATCCATGCTTGGTTGAGATCGGTGAGGCCTGGTACCGTGGTGAGATCCGCATTGCAACAGAACACTTCGCCTCGGCCTTCATCCGGGGCATCCTGATGAACCTGTTGCAGGCGTTTCCCATTTACAGTGAGGCGCCCAGGTTGTTGATCGGTTGCGCCCCGGAGGAGTTCCATGAGATCGCCCCCCTGATGCTGTCGGTGCTCCTGCGCCGTGAGGGTTACCAGGTGGAATACCTGGGGGCTGATCTGCCGGTGGAGGACCTGGTGTTTTATGCAGAGGATACTTCGCCGGATATGATCATCCTTTCGGCTAGTTTTGATGAGTCTGCCAGGCCGTTATATCGTATGCAAGCCAAACTGGATCAGCTGCCGGGAAAGCCCAAACTGGGTTACGGCGGCCGCTATTTCAATCAAAATGAAGCGGCGCGTAAAGATTTGGACGGTATCTTCCTGGGAACGAGCCTTGATGAGGCTGTCCAGAACGTGCACGACCTGCTGGATTGATCCCCGAAAAGCATATCATAACAGCGTGGATATCAGGGACCCCTGGCCAGTTGACAAAAGGGCGTCTGTGAGTTAACCGTCAGGCTTTCCCTGAACATAAAAAAGTCGAAAATGTAAATAGATATTTATCTAATAATGTGATATACTATGGTAGAAGGTAGCGTAAATAGGATGCCCCCCTCATCCTTGGCGCTGCCTTCATTTTTTATCACCCTGTTAACCAACAAGAAGCTGCCAAATACGCAAAGGGCAACCCCTGCTGCGGTCCATTCAACCAGGGGTTGAACCTATTCTATGATCGCGGTCTGTTCGCGCCGGACGATGGCATCACTCATTTTTGCCACCCGGGACATCACCCCCACATCATGTACGCGCACGATATCGGCCCCGCGGTCGATGCACAACGTGACTGCGGCTGCGGTGCCCTCAATGCGCTCATCGGGCGGCAGGTCGAGGGTATAACCGATGAAAGATTTACGCGACGGGCCGACCAGCAAGGGGTAGCCCAGGGCTTTGATCTCATCCATCCGGTCCAGCAGCTCGAGGTTCTGCGCTACGGTTTTGCCAAAGCCGATCCCGGGGTCAAGGATAATGCGCTCGTCGGGAATACCGGCCTGGTGTGCCAAGGCTACACTTTCCAGCAGCTCGCGGCAAATATCACCGATCAGGTCAGCATAATCCACCCCTACATACCGCCCCCCCAGGCGCGCTTCAAGCTCAGCGGAGCCCGGCTTGAGGCGGTTGTGCATCAGGATCACCGGTACCTGGTACTCGGCTGCCAGGGCTGGCAGTGCGGGGTCGGCATGGAAGCCCCACACATCGTTGACCCAGTCTGCGCCGGCATCCAGTGCTTCCCGGGCGACCGCTGCGCGATAGGTGTCAATTGAGATGATCACTGAAGGAAAAGACTCTCTGACTGCCCGGATGACCGGGATCACCCGCGCCAACTCTTCTTTGGCATCCACCGGTTGGGAACCCGGCCGGGTGCTTTCACCGCCGATATCGAGGATGTCCGCACCTTGCTCCAGGAAGGTGCCGGCCTGGGTGACGGCTGCCTGAACGGGGTTCTGCCCGCCAAGAATCCCATCGCCGGAGAAGCTATCGGGGGTGACATTGATGATGCCCATGATGAAGGTGCGCGTCCCCCAGGGTAATGGAAAAACTGGTTTTGCGTTCATAACATCCCTCGGCAGTGGTTGTTCAATGGTTAGTTTTCGTCCTGGGGCTCGATCACCGGCTGGGCTTCGACCAGCAGTTCCACCCGGTCGATGGGTCCACCCAGGCTGTACAGGAATACCTCAAAGGGGATGCGCTCACCAGCCGATAATTGGTTCGGGCTGTCCCAACGCCGCACAGCGACCACATGACCGTCCTGATCGAAGGCGGTGGCATTGACCCATAGATAGCGTGTCGCAGGCTGGTTGGCGGCCAGGGTCAGCCAGCCGCTGACCGTTGCCATCTGTCCATCTTGGCCCAGCTTGATGAGCTGATCTTGCATGCTAACTGGCAGGTAGCGCTGGTTGCCGGGCATGACCGGCAGCAGGAAATCCACCCGGGCTGAGACTGTGAAAGCGGCTGGGATCGGCGGTTGGAAGTAGGCGATCAGCGGGAGGGAGGTGCCAGGTGGGAGCAGGTTGAGGGGCAGGATGGCAGACTCGCGCCGCGTTTCCTCGCCGTAGCGCAGGGTCACGACACCCGTGAGATTTTCAACGGGTTCATCCTGGTCGTTTTCCACCAGCACAAAGCACCACAGTCCGCCCAGCGCATCGGGATAGCAGTCGGGCGCTGGCAAGGCTGAGAACACGGGGGTGGCGGTGGGGGTGAGTTCCACCATCGGGGTTTCAGTGGGATTCGGGTTAGGGGTGATCGGGATCAGCAGGGAGGTGCCGACACCCATGGCGCGGGGGTTGATGGTGGGGTTGGCGGTCATAATTTGATATGGGCTGACGTTGAAGCGCCAGCCGATGCTGAACATATCATCCCCTTCAAGCACCTCGTAATAGACGGGGGTCGGCGTGGGGGTGACGGTCGGTGAGGGCGTCGGGCTGACGTAATCTGTCGGTAAGGGCGTGTGGGTGGCGGTAGGAGAGGGGTAGGGGCGCAGCGTGCCATCCAGGGTGGGGGTTGCCGTGAGGATGACGACGGGTGCGCTCGGCGCGCAGGCCCCCAGCAGGATGCCCGCCAGAACCAGAAAAACCAGCGTGACCAGCAGTGTTTTGCGCATGCCGGCATTATACCCGCAATGGATTGAGGCGAACAATTGGGGAGGGTGGGAGATTCTGTGTGAGGCAGGCTGTTCTGCCTATCAATCGTGGAAGGAGGATCTCCCAGCTAGGCAGTTGTGCAGCGGAAAGGTTTAATGCCTGGTTGGGCTTGATATTTAAAAGCAAATGGTTAGACGATGATATTTTTTCTATCGATTTGATGACAAAAAAATCGATTATGCAACGTCATCTATGTAGAATAGATCATCGCTCCTTTGGTATGTTGACACAAAATTCTTGTAAGAGGTAGTGATTTTATGTCCTTGCGATCGACCTGATGATTAAATAGGGATAAAATCAGCGTATAGATATTATGGTATAATCGCCAAGTTAAACAATAGGATATATATCTGCGGCTTATCTGTTGATAAGTTAACGATCAAGTTTTGCTCATATTTTATGGAGACCCCCATGGACGATTACTTTGAGATTGATCTGCGTAAACTGATAAAAAATATTCTCAGGAAGTGGTATTGGGTGTTGATCCCAGCTGTTCTGATTGGGTTGGGTGTTTACATTTATTCTTCGAATTTACCAGATCTCTATGAAGCGAAAGCCATTTTAGCATTGGTGGAGCCAGCTTATGAAGTGGATTTTACTGGTCAGGATTTGAGGCCCAATCAGTCAGATCCCTCTGAAGGCGCTCTCCAGAGTCTTGTTCAAAATGACAAGATTGCATCAGCGTTGTTTGATCTTTGGGATTGCCCTACTAATCAAAATTGCACGCTCAATCAGTTTAGAAATAGCAGTTTGGGTGTCGAAATTGGTGAGCGAGGTCAGCTGGTAACGTTGATTGTAACAACAAAAGAACGGGAAAAATCGGCACTGATTGCTAACACATGGGCTGACCTGTCCATTGACGAAATCAATCGATCCTTTTATGGGTACGCACCTGATCTGATCACTTATTTTGATTTACAAACTGAATTATTTAACAACCAATTAGAAGATGCTGGGCAGAGGTTGATCGATTTTGAAGCAGAGAATACGCTTAGCCTCCTGAAAAATCAACTCAGTTCTCTTCTAGCTTCCCAAGTTGAGACCTTGCGATCGATCAGAGTTTTACAACAAGCCCGAGCAGACAGTCAAATCTTGCTAAACCAACTTGCATTTGAATCACCAGAAGATGTATTGGACTCCAGTTATCGTTTAAGCTTATATTTGATTCAATCTAGGATCTTCACTATTCCGATTACAAGTGAATCTGAATCGGTTACACCGTTACAAATCAATGTTGATCTCTCTGGTGAAACTGGGATAGCAACCGTTGGAGAATTTGTATTGTTGATTGAAAACTGGATTGATGTGATCGATGAGCGATTACTTAATTTGTCTTCTGTTGAAGACACATTAAATTCAGAGATCACTTCTCTGCAGGCGCAAATTCAATCGCAGGAAAATGTAAAGGCTCGGTTAAGGGCGGATTATGAACGAATAGAAAGCGTCTATGAAATTTTGGCTTTGAAGAATGATGAAATCCGTGTTTCAATGCCAGAAAGAGACCATGGTTATGTTCGCTTGGTTAGTTCAGCCTCCGTTCCTGACCCAGGGAATAAGGTATCACACAACACAAATCGCAATATGGTGATTGGCATCTTAATTGGTGCTATTTTAGGTTTGGCTGCAGTGGTTGTGGTTGATTGGTGGCAGATGCCGGATGAGTCGAATGAAATTGAGGTTACAAACAAACAATAATATTGTGTCACTGCTCAGGCAACCCTAACGCTGAATGGTGGGGGGGTGTGGTACGGCGGGGAAAACGCTGCACCACACCCCCCTTTCCCTTGCACGCTGAGTTGTTACAATTTTCCTCAATAATGGATCTAAAATCTCATTCCTTTAGTTGGGTATCCAACCTCAAGGCGGTCAGGTGGGATGAACATCATGTTTATGATAAAATTACTGTCTGAGTTTTGCATGTGATCTTGGATGCTTGACCAACAAATTTTTATATGCTAACTTTATCAGCTATGTCTTATCGGAGAGATTAAGCATCGTATTTTAAAATAACGGATTTTGTGGCTCGGATTGTCTATAAGACGTTTTGGCACATAAGTCAGGAGTAAAACAACTTCCTGACTCACAATTACTTGGACGAAAATTATCTGACGAATGTCGGAAGGGCGGAGCGTGCCTAGGCTGTGTTTACTTATTATCTGGAAGGTTTCCTGCTTTTGATATAGCCAAGGAACGTTGGTCACCAAGCATGAAAAAATATTAGCATATTATCCAATAAATTAAATGTAGTTCAGACAGGACTTAGAACATCGTTGGTAGGTTATAAAACTTAGATCGTAAATTTTAAGAACTAAGTTCAATCGATTAAACTCTCCTTACTAAGTTCTACCATCGAAAATCTATAAGATTTAGTTTTCAATTTAACAATGAATCCCAAAAAACTCAAAAACTGGCTCTTTTCCCCCTCAACCCTGATTGGGACGGGATTGATCATCCTCAGTGTGATAGGCTGGGCTGTCATACCTTCAGCAATTGAGCTCTCGCGGCAGGCGCGTGCCGGCCGTTTGCTCGAGGACTATATCCAGACGAACGCGACTGAACATGCCGATCATTTCACCTGTATTCTGCCCATCCTGACCGCGCTTCCCATGAACGAAGGCCTGGCGCAGGCCGTTGACTTGTTAGAACAGGCCTCAGCCCGCCCGCCCAACAATCCTTACACCGATTATCTTCTCGGTAGGGCTTACTGCCTGCAGGGCGATTATCAACGGGCGATTGGCGCTTTTCAAGCTTTCAACCGTCAGCGGCCCAATAACCCCCTCGGCCGGATAGAGGAGGGGTTTGCCAACTTTTCCTGGGCGCTGGCGATGGATGAGACCCGCCTGTTGGAAAAGGACGAGCTGATCGAACGCAGCCGCCTCGCTCTGATAGGTGCCGAGGTAAACCAGGAGACTCTCCTTGACCGTGGTGATGAAGCCTACCAGCGAAAAAACAGCCAAACTGCCTGGTTGTGGTATCTGGTGGCTGATGCCTTCGGTGAGCTGCCAGCTGAGACTGCTGACAGGTTGGCAGAACTGGAACAGACTTTTCAACCTGTCTCCCAAACGCGGGCCCCCTTCGTCACCGGCCTTGCCCTGACAGAAACTTTGCTCCAACAAGCGACTAGCACGCCCACGCCACAACCCACACCCTCCCTGACGCCCACCCCCACCATTGTCCCAACCGCCACCCCTGGTCCAGGCATAAAAACGCCTTTTGGGGACCGGGATTATCAGCTTTTGATCCATGAAATCCAAGCGCAAGAAACCCTCACGGCCATTGCCAATCAATACAATACCACCGTAGATGTTCTGTGGTTCATTAATGGGTTGGCGTTCCGCATCGTTCAGTTAGGTGATCACATTGTCGTGTGTATGGGCTGCGCCGTATTGCCCGACCTGCCGCCTTTGGCTCCAATGTACCTAGAGGAAGGCATCTCCTTAAGCGATCTTGCCGCTGAATACATTACATCTATCGAAGATTTACGGGCTTGGAATGACCTAGGTGCGGGTGATTGGATCGAAGGTGGACGTTGGGTGGTTGTGCGCCAAGCTCAAACACTTGAACCATAGACGCTGAGCTATGTTAAAATAATCATAAGACTAAGATGTTCGTCAATTAACGACCTTGATTAATGGTAGAACATGATTAAAAGTATTAAGGAATGAATATATGGGGTTACGCACTAACTCGAGATTTAATCCAATGACAACCCGCTCCATTCCCAGATGGTTAATTCCCCTTGATAAATTTGCCCGGCGAGTTCTTGACATCGCTGTTTCATTAATCGCGTTGCTTGTGTTGTGGCCTTTACTGCTTGTGATAGCTGCCATTATTAAACGCGATTCACAAGGGCCTGTTTTTTACCACGCTGACCGGGTTGGTAAGGGTGGTAAGACAATCAAGATCCTGAAATTTCGAACAATGTACGAAACACCTGAAAGTTATAACGGCTCCCGTCTGACTATTCAGGAGGATCCACGGGTAACCAAAGCCGGTCGTTGGCTGCGAGATACCAAGCTCAATGAACTACCGCAATTTTGGAATGTGTTCCTGGGGCAGATGAGTTTGGTTGGGCCGCGCCCGGAGGACCCCGAATTGTTTGCTGATTGGCCGGTTGCGCTGCAGGAAAAATATATCCAGGTCAACCCGGGGATGACCAGCCCGGCATCCCTGATGTTTTTTGATGAGGAGGAGAAAATCTCTTCTTCCAACACCAAAGCGGATTACCTCCAGAACATCATCCCCTTCAAACTTCGGCTCGATCTGGACTATTTACAGCAACGCAATATTATCAATGATCTCGATATCATCTTTCTAACGTTTATTGCGTTGATCCCTCACATCCGTAAAAAACGAATTAATCAAGATGTTCTGGACAAGGGTCCGCTGATCAGCTTCATGTATGGCTTTTTGAACTGGTTCATGATCGATTTGCTCGTCGCAATTATCACAACGTCGGTATCTATCCTGATATGGCGCCTTTCAATGCCCCTTGATATCGGGGTTAGACCAACGTTGGTGTTTGCCTTCCTGATTGCCCTTGGGTTCAGTTTTACCAATGTGATTTTTGGCCTTAACCGGATCGTGTGGCGCTACTCCCGCGCTGAAGCGGTGATCGATATTGGTATTTCAGTGGGGATCACGGCCATTGTGATTGGCATATTGAATGCTTTCAACCTGCTTCCAGCCCGAATCCCACTGGCCATATTAATCTTGATTGCTGTACTGTCTTTCATCGGTTTTGTTATCGTCCGTTATCGAGAACGAGTCCTGACTGGCATGGCTGCCCGCTGGCTCAAGCTGCGCGGCAAAGGTGGGCAGGTCGGTGAACCGGTAATCATCCTGGGGGCAGGTGAGGTGGGTATCAAGACTTCCTGGTATATCCAGCATGGTTACCTCGATAAAGTGTTTACAATTGTAGGGTTTGTTGATGATGATATCTATAAGGATGACATGATTATTGATGGTTCACCCGTGTTGGGCAAAGCGGCAGACCTGCCCGCGCTCGTCCAACAATACGGGGTCGGCGTGATTATCTTTGCCATAGACAAGGTTTCAACCTGGCGCCGCAAGAAGATCCTTGCCCATTGTGAAGCCGCTGGTGTGCAGGTGATCGATTTTCGCAATTTGGTCAACGCGTCAGGGTTCTTTAACCATCATATACCTCATCCATCCCCGCTCACCACCCCTCAGGCACTGACTGACTTATTGGGGGAACTGGATGATCTATTACGAGTGAATGATGTGCAAGGTGCCCGCAGCCGCATTAATAAAGCCCGCTTAAAGCTAGAGCAAGATCGAAAGGAATAACGCATTTGGCATTTGACTGGTCAATCCACAAAATCCTGGTTACTGGTGCTGGGGGCTTTATCGGCAGCCACCTGGTTGAAGCCCTGGCAACGCGGGGCGCTACGGTGCGCGCCTTTGTGCGCTACACCTCCCGCGCCGATATTGGTTTGCTAGCTTATCTGCCGGAGCCGATTCTGGATGGGGTTGAAATCATTGCCGGCGACCTGCGAGACCAGGATGCCGTCCGCCGGGCGGTTGAAGGTGTTGACTTGATCTTCCACCTCGGCGCGCTGATCGCCATCCCCTATTCCTACCTGCACCCCACCGAGGTCGTGGAGACCAACGTGATGGGCACGCTCAACATTCTGCTGGCTGCGCGCGACCTGGGCATCCCGCGCCTGGTGCACACCTCCACCAGTGAGGTCTACGGCAGCGCCCTACGGGTGCCGATCGATGAGGGGCATCCCCTGCAGGGGCAGTCCCCCTATTCCGCCAGCAAGATCGGTGCCGACAAGCTGGCCGAATCCTTCTACTCCGCCTACGACTTGCCTGTAGTGACCGTGCGCCCCTTCAACACTTACGGCCCGCGCCAATCCGCCCGGGCGGTAATCCCCACCATCATCAGCCAGGTGCTGACGCGCGATCAGCTGCACATCGGCCGGCTGGATACCCGACGTGATTTCACCTTCATGGATGACACGGTGGCCGGTTTCCTCAAAGCTGGTGAGGCTATCGGCGTTGAAGGTGACCTGTTCAACCTGGGTACCGGCGAAGATGTGACCATCCAGGACATCATCGACATGGTTTTCAAGATCACCGGCACGCAACTGCCTATCATCCAGCAGGAGGTCCGTATGCGTCCCGATAAATCAGAGGTGACCCGCTTGCTTTCCGATAACAGCAAAGCCGCACAAATCCTGGGCTGGACCCCCACCATCGACCTGGAGACAGGCTTGCGCCAGACGGTGGCGTGGATTGCGGAGCATATTGATGCATATCGGCCGGGAAAATATCAGAGGTAATAGCTGATAGCTCATAGCTGATAGCTCATAGGAACAAGAGATGGAAAAACACGAAGGGCAATTAGCTCATAAGGATATGCAGGTATGGCAATAACGTATGATATTTGCCAATCATGTGATTGACGTGGTTGATATTCTGGAAACCACTCGGAAGCATTATCGACTAATTGAGCAATTAGAAGCGGCTGTTACTTCAATACCGATGAACATCGCTGAAGGGAAAGGTCGATTATCCCACAAGTAGTTTATCCATTTTCTTTATATCGCTAGGGGTTCGCTTTACGAGACATTAACCCTGCTTGAAATCTTCGAAATGCGTAATTGGATCAACTTAAACCAATTTCAAGAATTGGAAAGCCAATCCAATGAAATCGCTAAGATGATCAATGGACTTATTAGATCACTGATGAGTAGATCATAGCTCATGGCTACAAATTGCCATCAACTATCAACCATCAACTATCAACTATGACCTATGAGCTATTAGCTAATTCCTATCAACCACGAAGTCCCCGCCAGTTCGAAGAACAAGGGGATCAAAGATAAGCTATGAGCCATTAGCTGATTCCTATTAGCTATCAGCTCAGTCAATTGAATACTGTGTCTAACCAAGATATTTCCAAAGGGAACCAATAAATATGAAAGCCGTCATTCTGGCCGGCGGGAAAGGTACCCGCCTGGCGCCTTATACCCGTGTATTCCCCAAACCGATGATGCCCATCGGCGATAAAACCATCCTGGAAGTGCTGATTGCCCAACTCAAACGCGCCGGTGTCGATGAGATCATCATCACCGTCGGGCACCTGGCAGGGCTGATGCGCGCCTTCTTCAAAGACGGGCGCGACTACGGCCTGCAAATCCGCTACAGCTATGAGGACCACCCCCTGGGCACCGCTGGTCCCCTCTCGCTGGTGGACGGCCTGGATGACACCTTCATCGTCTCCAACGGTGATGTGCTGACTCTGCTCGACATCCAGCAACTGGTGGCGTTCCACAAAAGCCAGGGGGATGCCCTGGCCACTATCGCCACCCATCACCGCCAGGTACACATCGATCTGGGTGTAATCGAAACCGACGGTGACCACACCGTTAGCGGCTACATCGAAAAGCCCACCCTGGAGTACTTGGTCAGCATGGGCATCTATGTGTTCGACACCGACATCCTGGACTACATCCACTACAACGAGTACCTGGATTTCCCTGATCTGGTGCTCAAGTTACTTGCGGATGGCAAGCGGGTGACCAACTACCGCTACGACGGTTACTACCAAGACCTGGGCCGGCCTGAGGATTATGAGCAGGCCTGCAATGATTTTGAAACAATGCGCAATCAATTTTTATTGGAGGGCTGAGTTATGGCATGGAAAGTTCCACTGGCAGATTTAGATTACGGCCCTGAGGAAGAACGGGCGGTGATCGATGTTTTACGGTCAAAATGGCTCACCATGGGCGCTGTGACCCAGTCCTTTGAGGGGGCCTTCGCCGCGTTAACCGGCGCAAGGCATGCCATGGCCGTCTCGAATGCTACCCAGGCGCTGCACTTGGCCTGCCTGGCACTGGGGATCGGCCCCGGCGACGAGGTGATCGTTCCCTCGCTGACCTTTGTAGCTACTGCCAATGCTGTGCTGTATTGCGGCGCTGACGTGCGCTTTGCCGAGGTGCTTAGCTCCGATAACCTGACCGTCGACCCGGTTTCGATAGAAGCCTGCATCACCCCCCGCACCAAAGCGGTGATCCCCATGCATTATGCCGGCTACCCCTGCCGCATGCCCGAGATCATGGCGCTGGCCGAAGAACACGGCCTGGCCGTGATCGAAGACGCTGCCCACGCCCCCGGTGCGACCCTCGATGGGCGCGCCCTGGGGACCTTTGGGGAGGTTGGCTGCTTCAGTTTCTTCTCCAACAAGAACCTGCCCACCGGAGAGGGCGGCATGCTCGTCACCGACCGGGACGATCTGGCTGCCAAGCTGCGCCTGCTGCGCTCCCACGGGATGACCACGCTGACCTACGACCGTCATAAAGGGCACGCTTTCTCGTACGATGTGGTTGAGCTGGGCTACAATTATCGCATCGATGAAATCCGGGCTTCCCTGGGCCTGACCCAGCTGGCGAAGCTGGCCGACAACAACGCCAAACGGCGGTTGTGGACCCGCTCCTACTGGGACGCCCTGGCCGACCTGCCAGTCGCCCTGCCCTTCAAAGCCGCTGACCAGGGTACGTCCGCCTACCACCTCTTCCCCATGCTGCTGCCCGAGGGTACAAACCGCGAAGCCTTTATGGCCAGCTTGCGCGACGCTGGCGTCCAATCTAGCATCCACTACCGGCCGGTGCACACCTTTAGCTATTACCGGGAACGCTACGGCGAGATTAGCCTGCCTGTCACCGAAGCATTGGCAGCCCGCGAGGTAACGTTGCCGCTGTATCCGACGATGGGGGAGGCGGGATTGGGGATTGTTGTGGAGGCGGCAACTGCGTTGCTCGCGCACATCGTTTAGCTCATAACTGATAGCTCATAGCTGATAGCTCGTAGCTGATAGGGAAACATTTGGAGGATCAATTTGATAGAGGGACAATCGTCTTAAAAGGATTTGAAAGTTTAGCAAAAGAGTACGTCATTTGCTAATGAAGTACTTCAAATCATTGATGAGTTGGAGACTTCTAGGAAGCATTATCGTCTTTTTGAGCAGATTGAATCAGCTGTGACATCTATTCCAATGAACATAGCTGAGGGTATGCAAAGCACCCCTTCGGGGAAGGTAGAAATTCAAAAAAAGAGTTCGTTCAATTCCTCTATAATGCTCGCGGTTCGCTTTATGAAACATTGACCTTGCTCGAAATATTTAAATTACGCGGATGGCTCGATGAAGCCATTTTTCTCAAGCTCGAAGAAAACTCCAACGAAATCGCTAAGATGTTAAAAGGTTTGATAAATTCACTAACTACTGGCAGATAATCTTTTTCTATCAGCTACGAAGTGCCCGAAGCGAAGCGAGCGGGATCAGCTATCAGCTTGATCCATAGCCTAACATGACCCAAAAACACACAATTCCTTACCCCGCCATCCTCATCTTCCTCGATGGCATCCTCGTAACCGCCTCGCTGTGGATTGCAACCGGGATCACCTCACACCCGGTGACACTGAACCCGCTGCTGGCGGTTCCTTTTGCGTTGGTGTGGTTGGTGACCCTGGCGCAGTTAGGGTCCTACAACCCTGTGAAGAACCTGCGCGTAGTAGATGAGGTCTACAACTTGCTCGCCGGGGCATTAATCGCGCTGATCCTGATAGCGGGAATTCTATATCTGGCGGGTGGACCACTGACTCGCAGCGCTTTTGCCTACTTTGCCGTGATTACCCTGGCATTGCAACTGGTTTCTCGCTTGGTGTCTCGGCTGGTCTTCCAAAAAGGTTTCCGTCAGCGATCGCAGCAACGGATCTTGATCGCCGGTGCAGGCAAAGTTGGACGTCGCTTTGCAGCAGAGATTAATGACTTCTCGCAGGTGGGCTACACCCTGGTCGGTTTCATCGATGATGACCCCGAGCTGATTCGCCATCAGCTGGATGTGTTGGGGAGCGTCGACCAGGCTGCTGAGCTGATTAAAGCTCACCAGATCGACAACCTGATCATCGCACTGCCCCAATGGGCTTACGAGCGGGTGAACGCCCTGTTGGAAGCGGTCCACACCCTGCCGGTGCGTACCTGGGTCATCCCGGATTACTTTGCCCTGATGCTGAGCAAGGCATCGGTGTGGAACTTCGTCGGCGTGCCGATGATCACACTGCGCTCACCGGCGTTGACCCACAGCCAGCGGCTTGCCAAACGAATCTTTGACCTGGCGCTGACCACCCCGCTGTTTGTGCTGACCCTTCCCCTTTACGGGCTGGCGGCGCTGCTGGTCAGACTTGATTCGCCGGGTCCGGTGCTGTACCGCTCGACCCGGGTGATGCAGAACGGCAAGACCTTCCACATGCTCAAATTCCGCACCATGGTGGACCAGGCCCACGAACGCCTGGCCGAGGTGATGACTGTGGACGCCAATGGGAACACCCACTATAAAACCCCGGACGACCCGCGTGTCACCAAGGTCGGTCGCTTCCTACGGCGGACCAGCCTGGACGAGCTGCCGCAGTTGATCAACATCCTGCGGGGGGAGATGAGCCTGGTGGGCCCCCGCCCGGAGCTGCCCGAGCTGGTGGGACATTATCAGCCCTGGCAGCACATGCGTTTTGCCGTCCCCCAAGGGCTGACCGGCTGGTGGCAGGTCAACGGCAGGAGCGATAAACCCATGCACCTGCACACCGATGAAGACCTGTATTACATCCAGCATTACTCGCTGTGGCTCGATCTGCAGATATTGATTAAGACCGTGCTGGTGATTTTGAGAGGCAAGGGAGCGTATTAGGTTGTAGTTGGTAGAATGTAGAATGTAGAACGTAGAACGCTGATTCCTTTTTCTACTAACTACCGACTACCGACTAAACTCTATCAGCGAAATCAAAGTCACATTTGCCCCACATGATTGTATACACAATTAGGTCCCGTAATTTAACTTAGAAAGTGGCGTGACCTTGCTAGTGGACTGGTAGAGAGAAGAGCTCTCGGGTGGGCGAGCAGATTTAAACCCCATGATACGCCTACATCACTAACGAGACGGAGTGAACGGTTTTTTCTGGTATTGAAACCTGGGAAGCTTTTTTTGCTCAAGATCGAGAATAGATTATCAGTTGTATTATTTGGGAGCGACAAAGTTGCATGTGTTGAAATAGCCACGATAATAACTCACGGTGCGAAAAAACAAACTTTATCAAAATAATTATGAAAATAAGAAAATGGGAAGAACTTCCTCAAAATATGCAAAATGAACATGTACGCAGGTATTATGAGCATCTTGCCGTAAAGCAATTTTCACTGGTCATTAAAAGATTGTTCGATTTTTTTCTTGCGATAGCATTATTTTTTATTTTACTACCCGTATTTTTGGTGATTGCCATTGCTATCAAACTGGATTCTCAAGGCATGATATTTTTTCGGCAAGCTCGGCTTACCCAGTACGGTAGAGAGTTTAAAATCTTCAAGTTTCGTACCATGGTTCAGAACGCAGAGAAGATTGGGACCCAGGTGACAGTTAATTGTGACCCGAGGATCACCAGGGTGGGACATTTTTTGCGCAAACATCGGCTGGATGAGTACCCCCAGCTTTTCAACATTATCACTGGCGATATGACCTTTGTGGGTACGCGGCCGGAAGTTCCAAAATATGTAGAGCATTATACCGATGAAATGCTGGCTACCTTGCTGTTGCCGGCGGGTGTTACCTCTGAAGCGAGCATCCAATATAAGGATGAGGCCCAAATTCTTGATGGTGTTGAAGATATAGATAAAACCTACATTGAGGTTGTTTTACCAGAAAAGATGGCGATCAATTTATCCAATATCGAAAACTATTCCTTTAGAAATGATTTAAGAACGCTAATCAGGACAATCACTGCCATGATTCAACAAAAGGCTCTGGTCTAAAGGGAATAATTTCATCAGTATTAGTTTTTGGAAGCCTTGAAAATTGTTCAGTAAGATGTATAAAAAATTTTTCAAACGTATTTTTGACGTAATTTTAACCCAATTGTTGCTACCAATTCACCTGTTGATATTAATCATTGTGCCTTTGATCAGTTTTGATGAAAGGGTCCTGTCTTTTCCAATTTAGCTTGCTTAAATTTATTTACCAGATTTATACAACGTAGATCATTCAATATACAACGCTGAAGATGCTTCCAGAGTGGCCAACATTGAAAAGATTCTTAGATTATTTAGCTTTAATGAATTCCTGCAGTGCAATAATCTACTTACAAAAGAAATCAGTAACATTAGACAGTGCATGCAAGGGCACGTAAAGTCGAAGCCAGTATTTGAAAATACGCCCAATATAATAAAAATTGTATATGATTGAACTCTCCAAAAAGGATGCGATACGATTTAATGCAGCTTCTCAGATGATTCCATCTGGTGTTCAGACAATGTTGGATGTTGGGTGTGGGACTGGTGATTTTCTTAATCATTTTGTAGATAAATCAGTAAAGACGTTTGCTGTAGACCAGGATTTAAAGGGACTTATGCATGCACATGCACCTAAATCGTTGGCATACATTGGTGCCCTGCCCTTCTCAGATAATGCCGTCGATTTAGTGACCTGTATGGAAGTGATCGAACATTTACCCCATGGTCTATATGAGATGGCTCTTCTGGAAATATCACGGGTTGCCAAGAAATATATCCTTATCACGGTTCCCTATAAGCAAGATTTGAAATTAATGCTGGTTCAATGTCCATTTTGTTTTAGCCGTTATAATCACTATTTGCACATTCGTTCATTTGATGAAGAGAAAATTTCCCAGTTATTGGGTAAACAAGATTGGGTTTGTCAAAGCACTATGCTTATTAATGAAAAGTTTGATTACCATCTTCCTACTCCTTTCGTTCATTTCTATCGCTTGATATTTATAAAGGAAATGCCTTTTGAAACCAAATGCCCAATATGTGGTTATGAAAAAAGAGCATTATTGAAGCCAATCAATCCTCAGACACATGCGAGCAAGTCATTTATTAAGTCGTTAAAATCACTTTTAGTAAAAATCGTGCCTAAGAAAAAGAGTTATTCATGGATCGCAGGACTTTATGTTAGAAATTAAGCTTATAAACAAAGATGAATTTGGCGTCTACCTAGATGGGGTCATGGATTTGTATAATGGGATCTTTAAGAATAAGGTAAATCAGGAATACTTTTTATGGCGATATCTCTACAATCCTTTTGATGAGTTATTAATGGTGCTCGCACTGGATCAAGGAAGAGTTATTTCGAATTATTCTGCTGTGCCTTTGTTTTTAGAACATAATGATTCAAAGTATAAATCAGGATTATCTATACACACGATGACGCATAAAAATTTTCGGGGAATGGGATTGTTTGCAAAAACAGGTGATTTGTTGTATCAACACTTAAAAAGTGAGGGCTACAAGATTATTTTCGGTTTTCCAAACGCATCAATTCATCGGGCTTTAAACAAAAAATTGAAGAGAGTGGATATTTACGAGTTCCCAACAATGAGTTTGGATATGCAAAAGGTAAAAAACAAGCCCATTGAAATAATTACTGATGATGATTTCTTATTGAGTTACAATTTCGTGCACAAGGATAAGAGCAAGATCTCAGTGCATAAAGATCTTGATTATATGCGTTGGCGTTATTCTAAATGCCCAACGGTCAAATATCATAATTTAATTGTCAAACAAAACGATAGTGTAACATCATTTTTTGTGATTAAGAAATATGACAATAAGATAAACATTGTGGATTATTTCATAAATAATCAAGCCGATTTTGACGAGTTGTTTGCTCAAGTATTAACCTATGCACATGATCAAAAAGCCGACCAGGTCACAACTTGGGCGAACATTAACACAGACCTAAAATTATGGCTAGAGAAGAATGGATTTTCCAATAGTTTACCGATAACATATTTTAGTGGAAAAATCCTTGATGATAACTGCTCTTTAAATTATCACATCAACAATTGGCAGATTGTCATGGGAGATGATAATGTATATTAACATTTGTCGTTGATTGTGGTGTTCATGTTAGGTGAGTAGTAGGGAAGATTGTTATGGCAGAGCTCAAATTTATCGAGAGGAAATTTGCAGGCTTACAAAAGTTTTCCTGGTTTAATGTATGTATAAAACCGTATCGGGTTCTAAATTTTTTGAGAAAATTTATTCCAAGTATTGTTAATGGGAAAATTTCAGAGGAAATTGATCGATACATTTCTTCAAATCTAACCCAAAAAGAACGATTTTCTATCTATCTTGATATATTATCGGCGAATATTCTTTATGGTGCCTCGATTGTAAATTATTTTACCTATGATTTTTATTTAAAATCTGGTCTACAAAGGAAGGAATTTATTACTGAAGGGCAAAGCCGAAGAATTTGGTATGCTTTTAATCCGCCAATATATCGTGATATTTTTCGAGAAAAAAATCAAACATATAAAGTTTTTAAAGATTTCATTGATCGGGAATATCTTTTTCTTGCTGAAGTAACAGACTTCAAAGCCTTTGAAGAGTTCTGTCATCGTCATAAAGAGATATTTATTAAACCCAAAAATGCATCTTGGGGTCGTGGAGCCAGAAAAGTACGCATTGATAATTCAATCAACCTTGTTGATTTATACGAAGAGTGTTATGACAATCAATATATTGTCGAAGAAGTGATCGTTCAACATCCAGACTTAGCCGCATTTCACCCAAGCTCTTTGAATACGATTCGGGTCAGTACAGTTGTGACAAAGAATGGGGTTAAAATCATGAAACCTTCCTTCTTTAAAATGGGTAACCATGGTTCGGTTAATGATAACTATAGCAGTGGTGGTTTACTATCGGAAATTGATATCAATACAGGTATTATTTATACAGGTGGTTTTGATAAGAACAGGAACCAATATTTTTCACACCCGACAAGCAAACTTCAAATTAAAGGATTTCGAATTCCTTTTTGGGAGGAAATAAGATCATTTGCCCAGAAATTAGCTTATGTTGTGCCACAAAATAGGTATGTAGGCTGGGATATTGCGCTGTCTATAAATGGAAAACCGCTTCTTGTTGAAGGCAATGAGCATGGAGATTTCTTTACTTTCACTCAACCTGGCAATCGAAAGATGTATGAAGACGCGTTAAAAGAGATCTAAGGGAATGATGAAGTTGTTTGTGTTTATCTCAAACTAGAATTCTTTAGATTAAAAGTTGTTTTTTGCAGAAATATGTTTGCCGCCTCCAAGTTTGGTAATGTGTATAAAATTTGCAGAACTTAATTTTGATAGACCAAAAGAACCTTGATATAAAACATCAGTATCCCGGTTTTTCAAGTGAAATTTTATTATGAATAAATCACTAAATTTATTAATTGCTGGTGACTTCGCTCCTGTAAAGCAATTTGGGTGCCCATTCAACGAAAATTTATTCCACAACCTGACAATAACTCAAGATAATGATTATAACGTTGTTAATCTTGAAGGTTCTCTTACCAACCTCGAACACCCACAAAAAAAGATGGGGCCTGTTTTAAGTATTGATCCAAAATGGGCTAGC
>JAHYJN010000090.1 GCA_019428905.1 Candidatus Brevefilum sp. | reverse complement strand
GCGGCTCGGTAAATGGCATTGGTAATTCGTTGGGGCGTGAAGTCAACAACTGCCCCATCGCGTTTGACGACTGATGTGAATTTCGACATATCCACTCCCTTCCCACGCACGCTTCAAGTTTTCTGCGCAAGGTGAATTTAGCCCTGTGCTTTCTTATTATTATAACAATCTTCGAAAGCATTGCATAAACGCTGGTCGCTTCCGCTATAATGGGTGATGTGCTAGTAATTAATTTCAGAAAGTCAGGTTATGTCATTAAAAGAACATCTCCAAGAACTGAATCAACTTCAGAAATCCTTGCGCACAGCACTGACCGAAGGTGATGAAGCAGGACAGGCCATTCAAGTGTTCTATGCTTTGCACAGCCAACTCCATTCCCGGCGTGTTACACCCAATATAACCTGGTCCTACGAGGATCTGCTGCTGGATGGTCTTGATGAAGCTGAATTTCGCAAGATTCCTGAAGGTCAGGAGCACTCACTGGCCTGGATCGTGTGGCACCTGACCCGTGTTGAAGATGTGACCATGAACCTATTGGTCGCAGGGCGAGACCAGGTTTTCGAGAAGGAAGGGTGGCAGGAGAAAACCAGGTCACCGTTCAAACATACAGGCAATGGAACCAGCCTGGAGGTGGCGGATGCTTTGAGCGCTGTGGTCGATATCAACGCTCTGCGCGCCTACCGGGTCGCGGTTGGCCTTGCCACGCAAGAGATGGTTCAATCGTTGACGCTTTCCGACTTCAAACGTAAAGTCTCACAAGAAAATGTTCAACGTATCCTGAAGGAAGGCGCAGTTCTCCCAGCGGGGATGGATGTGGTCGATTACTGGCGCCGGCGGGATGTGGCGGGTTTGCTGCTGATGCCGCCGACGCGGCACACCATTGTCCATTGGAATGAAGCCAGAAAGATCCTGGATTTGTTAAAAGCAAAGTTGACAAAAAGTAATGAACGAAGGCGTTGAAAAAAGGATAGGCTAACGATTTTGTTGATTAATAGGTTTAGAATTGTTAATATAGTGATATTTATTTATATTAAACTGTAGGGGCGATGCATGCATCGCCCCGATTAATAATTAGGTTTTATGTTTATCAACACCCTCAATCAACATTTGTTGACATCCCCATCCTTCTTGTGCTATTCTGGAACCAGAGCACCCATTCATCCCCCCCACAATTTCTGACCCAACCACGCTTGTGGGCGCTTGGTTTTTTGATTTTGATTTACGAATGCTGCAGGAGCGTGTAATGAAAACAAAGACGATTGTCTCGTTGTGTGTGTTGGCATTAATCCTGGCTGCCCTGGCCTGCCAGATCCCGGGGCGGTCACAGCCGACCTCGACGGCCGACACCGTGCCGCCCGTTGAAGATACCAGTGAGCCCACAGACGCAGAACCGGTTCTTGAAACAGAAACAAGTACACCCACTACACCGCCGATCGAAACCCCCACCGACACGGAAGTGCCGCCTGTCCTGCTGCCGGTTTTCAGCACCCCGGTGATCTATACTTTTGAGATGTTCACCCCCACGCGCGGCTGGGCGGTGACCCAGGATCAGGATCACCTTTTGATCACAGAAGATGGCGGCGTTACCTGGCTGGAAGCAACGCCGGCTGGTTTAGGTTCACTCCCCTCAGGGTACACCACATTTGGCATCCGGCCATTCTTCTTGGATGAGAGCACAGCCTGGTTTACGCCTACCTCCGATGGTAGCGGCCTCCTCTATCATACACAGGATGGCGGCAGCACCTGGACGAGCACAACTGTCCCCTTTGACAATGCCCGCTATCATTTTCTCGATATCAATATCGGTTACGCGCTGGTGGATTTGGGTGCCGGCGCGGGGTCACATTATGTCGCCATCTATCGTACGCTGGATGGGGGTGCATCCTGGACATTGGCCTTCACCCACGAACCGGGTGAATCCAAATCCCTGCGTGAGGGAGGCGCAAAGAATGGGATCACCTTCCGGGGTGTGGATCACGGCTGGATTGGGGGTTCAATCCCCATGGATGACTATTTTTACCTATTCTATACCGAAGATGGCGGGGTCACCTGGGGGCAGGAAACGGACATCTCATTGCCGGGGATCTTTGCAAGCAGTATGCTGGATGTCTGGCAGCCGCAATTTGTCAGTGACACAACGGCTTTTCTGCCGGTGAGGGCTTATACGCCTGGGGGCAGCACCGAACTGCTGATTTGTCGCAGTATTGATGCTGGTCAAACGTGGAGCTACCAGGGAACGGTTGAAGACGGCCTGGCTGTGGACTTTTTCAATCTTGATGAGGGCTGGCTTGCCGCAAAGCTGGCGTTGTATCACACCTTGGATGGCGGTCTGACCTGGTCGACGATGACAACCGCGGGTATCCCTGCGGGTGAATTCTTCCTCAAGGTGAATTTTGTCGACAGCCAGCATGGTTGGGCCCTGACCACGCCGGATGATATGGCCTGGGACCCATTGAATCTGTACCGCACCACCGATGGCGGCACAAGCTGGGTGTTGCTGCTGCCCTGATCGTGCGGATGATAAGCCAACGGATATCGAATTTAGGAGGATAGTAAGCGTTACATGTTGCGCGATTGATCGAATGGGGTTGGCTTGCGTAGTTCCGTACCGCAGTTACAGCAATAGCTATCGCCCAGCCTGGAGCGCATCCCGCATTCATGGCAGAAATAAAATTGTTTTTCAGGGTTTAAGATTCCCACACCCTGGACGATTCGTGCGCGTTTGTCCGCTAAATTTGCCCGAACCCACAGGTGAAACAGAGTGACGATGATCATGATGGCCACACTGGCCAGCAACAGCCACAGGATCACGCTGACTGGCGAGGGCGTCCTCCCCTGGGCGGCATCATCAATTGGCACAGCTGGCGCCACGGGCAGCGCCGGAAAAGCACCGGTGTCCTTGGTGTAGGATAGGGTGAGGGTAAACATCTCTCCGGCTGGAACGGTCCCAAACTCTGCTGAGTAATACTGGTAGCCTTCCAGAAGGTCTTCTAATGCATTCAGGACTGGCTGGCTGGTGATCTCACTGGCGCCCAGCGGTCGCCGGACCGTAACGGAGAGTGCGGTTACCGGGTAGATCGAGAGCCATTGTAGATCATACTGGCGCTCGTTTCCCTGTCTGACCAGGTTGGGGTCCTGGAATGCAATCCGGACGCGGTAGGCCATGGGTGATAACCGCAGGTCTTTCCAAAAACCGATCTGTGATTCCTCGTAGGGCAGTTCCACCGGTCGACCCTGGGGTGTAAAGTTGAGCACATTCAAAATCTGTGCTTCAGCTGGGACCTCAATCAACAATTCCTGCGGCAGCGGTTGTGCCTCGTTTAAATTAATTTCATAGATCACATACACGGAAGGCCGGTTGAATTCTGGCAGCAGCTGCAGGCTGACCGACTCAAGCTGGATATCAGATTGGGTCTGGGCGTACCCTGGCTGCGCGCTCAAACCTGCAATGAGGGTCAAGAAAACTAAGAGGGTTAAAAGTCTTTTCGATTTCACGGGTTGATGGTTTATAAAATTTCGATGGTAAAACAATCATACCATGTTACCCTTGCCTTCGTTTTAAAAATTTCTCTCCACGGTGTTTATGTATTTCTTAGAAATGGCTGGTAAATTTTTTGTTTAGCCTGCCACAAAATCATCCTGGTTTTGTGATGGTATAATGCAAACCTTGGCAATTATTTAATTATAATTTTCTACTCAGCGACACCCTTCAGCATCAGGGAAGCCTGAGCAGTTACGATAAAAAAGAAAGTGAGACCATGGCAAAGACGACCATTTCATGCCCACAGTGCAAACAACCGATTGCGGCGGATATCAACCGATTATTTGACGTCGCCGAGAACCCGCAGGTTAAACAAATCCTGCTGTCCGGAGCGTATAACCTGGTACAGTGCCCTCACTGCGGTTATCGCGGCCAGGCGCCCACACCGATCGTTTACCACGATCCCGATAAAGAACTGCTGTTAACCTTTTTCCCACCAGAGCTTAATGTCCCTGTCAACCAGCAGGAACAGATGATCGGCCCCCTGATCAAAAAGGTGATGGAAAACCAACCCTTGGAAAAGCGCAAAGCTTATTTCCTCAATCCCGAGACGATGCTCACCCGCCAACGTTTGGTTGAGCGCATCCTGGAAGAGGATGGGATCACACCCGAAATGCTCAAGGCGCAGCAGGACCGCTTAAACCTGCTTCAGCGCCTGGCGGGCACATCCCCCGATGCACGCCCCGAGGTGATCCGCCAGGAAGTCGACCTGGTCGACGAGCAGCTGCTGATGATCTTGCAACGGCTGATCCAGAGTGCGGCTGCCGCAGGTGAGGAAGATAGCGCCCGGGTACTGGTTGATCTCCAGCAGCAAATTCTTGAAAACACCGAGTATGGCCAAGAAGTCCTCAACCAGGTCCGTGAACAGCAAGCTGCCGTTGCGGCGCTGGAAGCGGCCAGCAAGGAAGGTCTCACCCGCCAAAGCCTGTTGGAATTAATTATTGATGCTGCTGAGAGTGAAATCCGCCTGGTGACCCTGGTCAGTATGGCGCGGGGTGGTTTGGACTATGGTTTCTTCCAGCTGCTGACGGAGCGTATTCAACGCGCCAAAGGTGAGGAGCAAGCCAAGCTGTCTGCATTACGAGAAAACCTGCTTGAGATGACCCATGAGATCGATCAAGCCATCAAAGAGCAGGAAGAACTTGCCAGCGAATTGCTGGACCAGATCCTTTCCGAAGAAAACATCGAAGAAGCCACACTGGGCGCTTTACCGGAGATCAATGAGATCTTCCTCGAGGTGCTGCGTGCCCGCATCCAGGCGGCGCGCAAGGCTGACGATCAAGCAGCCTTAGGAAAACTTCAGCAGGTGGCGAGCACGATCCAAAAGATCAGTGCCCCCGGCGCCAATATTGAGTTGATCGAAGCTCTGATCCAGGCGGAAGATGAAGATGCAATCCGTGCCATTCTGGATGAAAATACGGATGAAATCACGGATGAATTTACCCAGTTCCTGTCAAATCTGTTGAGCCAAACACAGCAGCAGGAAGGGCGTGAGACGACCGCTGAAAAATTGCATCAGGTCTATCGCCAGGTGTTGCGGTTTACGATGAAAAGGAATTTAGCTAACCCAGCCTAAGCGCTTAGAGCCTCACCACGGGTGGGTTATCAAGGCGCAGCCCATGACCGCGCACGGTGACAATGTACTCCCAGTTGGGGTCCAGTTCGCCCAAGCGGTCGCGTAAGCGGCGAACGAGGGCATCTAAGGCTTGCTCGGTTACCCCTTGTGCAGATTTGCCCCACACCGCTTCGACGATCTCGGTTCGAGGGATGACGGCTCCAGTCTGCGTATAAAGCGCTTGGAGCAAGTTAAACTGGGAAGCGGATAGGGCTGGTTCGACTTCCTGGTCCAAGACCCATACACGGCGTGCGCCGGAATCCACCCGGAGCCGCCGTTTTTGCATCTCGAGGGGCAGGCTTTCCAGGGGCATGGTGGCATCAGAGCTGAGGAAGATGAAGTGTTGGGCGAGGGAGATCTGGATCTCGTCGCCATCGGTGAGGATAGCAGGTTCTTGAACCAGGCCCCCGTTCAAATAGGTGCCGTTCTTGCTGCCCAGGTCTTCGATGATGGCCCCATCGGGTGATGGTGATACACGGCTGTGGTGACGGGAAACCTGGCGTAACGGGATGATGATCTGGCAGTCTTTTTCCCGCCCCAGTGTTAGCGGCGCATTAATTTTCCAGCGCTGACCTTCTAACGGGCCGGCCTGGGCGATGAGCAAGGGGTATTCCTGGTTATTTTCGGTCATAATAATCCATCATTGATCACAAAAAGATGATTTTACAGCGGTGCAGATGTGTATTTGATGAAAATCTCTGCGCTATAATTATAGTATACATACCATAATGATGTGTGAGCAGGGCAATCGCAAAGTGAGAGAAACGTTTGTAATATCACTGTTCGCGAGTTAACAGACCCCATCCCCAGCCCTTCCCCTCGGGGAGGGGAAGGGTGCCCGTAGGGCGGGAAGGGGTGTTTGCAGAGTGATGATCGTTGATTCTGTGAAATTATTTGACTTTGTAATCGCCCTAGATGTGTGAGCGTGGTCAACAACCTGTTAGGTGTACAAATGGTTCCCAAAGAACAAGTGGCTGTCCGCATAGCCGCACCTGGCGATCTTGGTTTTCTTGAACTGAAAAGTGGACTCCCCCGAGGGCGCCTGATGCAAAAAATTCAGCGGGACGAGATCCTCATCCTGAGCGTGAATGATCAACCCGTGGGTCACCTGTGGTTTTCGTTCCTGTGGTCTGAAATCCCATTTATCGACCTGATTTACATCAAAGAAGAGTGCCGAAAACGGGGGTTAAGCCGGGTTTTGTTGGGTTACCTTGAAGCATATCTTCAGGCACGCGGTTTTGATGTGCTTTACAGCTCATCTCAAATGGATGAGCCTGAACCCCAGGCCTGGCATCGTCATCTGGGTTTTACAGAATGCGGTGTGATTGCTGGCCTGAATGACGGGGGAATTGGCGAAGTGTTTTTCAGGAAGGCCATTTACTCACGTGGGCACTATTAACGTTCTATAATAATGATTGTACAAATGTTCCTTTTCGGATTATTTTAGGTAGAATCTTATTAGACCTTGAGAAAAAGATTGCAAACATTACTGTTGTAATTTGTATCGAAGTTGCAATGGTCTACAACTTCCCCCTGGATCCAACTTCGTCATTAACGCTTGACAATCCAGGTGTGTATTTAAGAATATCAACATTAATCAAGGAGGTAAGCCGTGGCTGGAATTGATAACTTCACACCTAAAGCACGACACGTACTCAGCCTGGCTCAAAAACAAGCAGAACGTTTACGTAAGCCACAGATCAGTACGGAACATCTGTTGATTGCGTTGATTGAGCTGGAAGGCAGCGTTGCCAGCCGTGTATTGCGTGACCTGGGTCTGGAGGCCGACCGAGTCATCTCGATGGTCGAAAAAGAACTCGGTTTTGGTGACCATACTGGACAGATCACCCTTTCACCCGGCATGCAGCAGGTGATCCCGTTTGCAATTGAAGAAGCCCGTAAAAAGGGTCAAAAATCTGTGGGCACGGAACACCTGTTAATTGGATTGACACGCCTGAGCGATTGCGATGCGATGAATATCCTCACGAAATTTGGGTTATCCGCAGAACAAATTCGCCGACAGATCGATCGGGTTATGCGCGAATCTGGGTCAGAATCCCGTCCAGCCCTAACGGGCCGTTCAAGCAGCCGGCGGGGACAATCCGAAAAGCAAGATCCAGAAAAAACGCCCCTGGTTGACCAACTGGCGACCGATTTGACGGCGCTGGCTGAACAAAACAAGCTTGACCCGGTCATTGGTCGGCAGATGGAAATCGAGCGCGTGATCCAGATCCTGGCACGGCGCACGAAAAACAACCCGGCTTTGATCGGTGAACCCGGTGTTGGCAAGACCGCCATCGTGGAAGGCCTTGCACAGCGCATCATTGAAGGCGATGTGCCGGCGCCCTTATTGGATCGGCGGCTTCTGCAGCTGGATGTGGGCTCGCTGGTGGCTGGCACCATGTACCGCGGTCAATTTGAAGAGCG
>JAHYJN010000089.1 GCA_019428905.1 Candidatus Brevefilum sp. | reverse complement strand
AGCGAATTCAACAAAAATCAGGTGTGGCGGCGATTTTGGTCACCCATGACCAGGAAGAAGCCTTTGACCTGGGAGACCGGATCGGGGTGATGAATTACGGTCGCCTGATCGAGGTCGGTACACCCCGTGAACTATATGAAAACCCAAAAACGGAGTATGTAGCTTCATTCTTGGGTTCTGCCAACCTTTTACTGGGGCAGATTCAAGGGGAGGAAATCCGGATCGGGGAGCAATCCTTTTCCATCCCAAGTACCACGCTGGATTTTGCCTCGAGCGACCGCGCCCAGGTTCTCTTCCGCCCTGAAGATGTAGATTTGTCTCAGGATGTCGATGGTTTGACGAGCTCACCGTTAGGAAAAGGGCAAATTATTGCCAAAGAATTCAAAGGGACACATGAGCATCTGAGGGTCTCACTGCCAGCCATCCAGGGTGTACGATCAATCTCACCGACAGTTCCGTATGGCAATCCTGGTTTCATTATGGAGGTCAACCGCCCTCCGGAACAAAGCGCAGCACTTCCCCTGGATGTCGGTGATGATGCTGTGGTGGGTGTGCGACGAATGCATGTCCTCTCTCACCCAGGGATGAATTTTTTATTGGTCACGGATGGGTCATTACGCAGCCAATCTGCGATCACGATGGGGGGATACATGGCGCGCATGGCTCATGCCAAAGTGCTGATGCTTGGCATCGGCGAGAATCAATCTAAGCTGGAAAACCACCTATTAGAAGCCCGCAAGCAGGTTGGCAGCGGGATGGCATCCTTGCAAGTTCAGGCTTCCGTCAAGCCTTTTTATGCGGCCATCAGCCAGGCGGTTGAGCAACAGGATTTTGACTTGCTGATTTTTGGCTGGCGACCAGCAGCAGGGCATAGTCAAATTGAGCAAGCTTTGGCCGTAGGCGATCACCATTTGTTTTTGGCAACCCAACCACTTGCCAGGCTTAGCAAGGCATTAATCTGCTTGGCCAGCGGTGAACCAGGCAAAGATACGGTCCTGTTTGGCGGGCGCTTGCTGAGGCATATGGGCGCCGAGGCGACCCTGATGACAGCCCTTCCTGATTCCGGGCGGCGAGAGTTACCTGAGCGCAGGATAAACCGTTTCTTAAAGGATGGGCAGCAAAGCCTGGCACGTTTTGGCGTTCCTGCTACTACGATGATCAAAACCGGCGATTTATTGCCTGCCATCCAGCAAGAAATGCAGAGCGAACACTATGACCTGGTGGTATTAGGCGCCCCTTTACCCGATCGACACGGCCAGGTGGATTTGGGTCAATGGATTGGCCCCATTCTTTCAAGCGTTGAAAACTGCTCGTTCTTAATCATCCAGTCACGTTATTACCAGAGACTCCATCATCAAATCAGGAGAGAGACATGAAAAGAAATATTGGATTTTTATTGTTGAGCCTATGCCTGGTGGTTTTCTTGACGGCATGCGGTGGTGCATCTTCATCATCCGCTGATGAGGTGCGTTTGGTACTGGCAGCGTACACCACACCACGTGAGGCTTACGGCGAGATCATCCCCCGCTTCCAAGATTATTGGCTGTCTGAGACCGGTCAGAAGGTGGTCTTCGAAGAATCCTACTTGGGATCAGGGGCCCAGTCGCGCGCTGTTGTGGAAGGATTTGAAGCAGATATCGTTGCCCTTTCGCTGGAAGCCGATGTGACTCGCATCCAGAATGCTGGCCTGATCACCCATGAATGGAAGGCGGGAGAATTTAAAGGGATAGTGACAACTTCGATTGTTGCCTTTGCGGTTCGCCAGGGCAACCCGAAAAATGTCCAGGATTGGCCCGATTTAGCCAAACCTGGTATTGAGGTACTTACACCCAACCCGAACATGAGCGGTGGGGCAATGTGGAATATATTGGGGTTATATGGCGCAGCGCTGCGGGGTCACATCAATGGTGTTCCTGCCGATGACCATGCTGCAGCATCAGAATTTCTACGCCAGGTGTTAACCAATGTGAGTGTCATGGATAAATCCGCACGCGAGAGCATCTTGAACTACGAGATGGGGATTGGCGACCTGGCAATCACCTATGAAAACGAGGTCCTGGTCGGCAGGAATTCTGGACAAAATTACGAATTAGTCATTCCGACCTCAACGATTTTGATTGAAAACCCGATTGCGGTTGTGGATGTGAATGTGGATCGGCACGGCAGCCGGGAAGTGGCTGAGGCCTTTGTCAAATTTCTGTATGGTAGGGAAGCCCAGGATATCTTCGCCCGCCATGGTCTGCGGGTGGTCAATCCTGAAGCAGCGGCGGCTTCAGCAGCTTTATATCCTCAAGTAGAAGACTTGTTTACCATCGACTACTTTGGCGGGTGGGAGGCAGTGATGGTGGACTATTTTGGCCCGGAAGGCATCTATAACGCGGTGATCATGCAAGTTCATCGAGGAGAGTAAAGGTGAACCTGGCAATACTTCGCCGGAAAGGAAAACACCAACCCGGGGTGTGGTTTCTGCGCGGATCCAGCATCCTGTTCCTGGCACTGATTGTGATCATCCCGCTGGTGGTGATCTTCCAGGATGGGTTTCGTGAGGGTTTCTCGAGTTTTGAGTATCAAATTTCACTTCCGATTGCCAAACATGCCATCCTGCTCACGCTGTGGACTTCAGCCCTGATGACGATCATTAATGCCCTGATGGGGTTGGTCACCGCTTATGTGCTGGTAAGGTATGAATTTCCGGGCAAGCGGTTGCTGAACGCCATTGTTGACCTGCCGCTGGCTATTCCCACCCTGGTGACGGGCATTATGCTGGTGATCCTGTATGGCCCGCAACAATCCTTGGGTTCGTTTATGATCGAAAAGTTGAATTTTCGGATTGTTTTTGCACCTCCCGGGATTATTCTGGCGTTGTTGTTCATCACCTTTCCGTTTGTTGTGCGCACGATACAGCCCATCTTGGAGGAATTGGATCGTTCGCAAGAACTCGCAGCGGCCACTTTAGGTGCCAGTCCCTGGAGGATATTTCAGAAGGTTGTCCTGCCAGCGTTGATTCTGCCGACATTAGGCGGCTCGCTGCTCAGTTTTTCACGGGCTGTGGGCGAGTTTGGGGCGGTTGTGATTGTGGCTGGTAATATCCCACTGCGCACCCAGACGGCAGCGGTGTATGTTTTCAGCCAGGTGGAATCGGAGAACCGGTTGGGAGCCAGTGCGGTTTCAATCGTGTTGATCCTGATCTCTTTTACGGTGTTATTGATTGCCAACACTATTCATAAATATTGGGGGGCGCATCGATGAACCTGGACAAGAAGGGTTTGGGCGGTTGGTTCTTGATCGTTGTAATGGTGATTTACCTGGGGATTTTAATTGTAGGTCCCATTATCGCATTAATGACAGGTGCTTTCCAAAATGGTTTGATGCCAGCTGTGCGAAGCATTTCCTCGGCTGTCTTCTCCCAAGCATTAGCATTGACCATGCAGATTGCTATATTGGTGGTGATCATCCAGCTGTTGGTGGGGACGATGATCGCCTGGATGTTGATTCGGCATGAATTTCCAGGAAAAGGGATTTTAAACGGTCTGATTGACGTCCCCTTTGCGATCTCACCGGTGGTGGTGGGTTATATGCTGCTGTTGCTGTTTGGGCGCAACAGCCTCATTTACCCCGTGCTGGACCGCTTCAATTATCGGATCGTATTTGCGACACCTGGCATGTTTTTAGCGACACTGTTTGTGTGTTTCCCGTTCATGATCCGTGAAATGGTGCCTGTGATTCAAAACCTGGACCGAGGGCAGGAATACGCGGCAGCTACCCTGGGTGCCAGCCGCTGGACCAGCTTTTGGCGGATCATCTTTCCCCAGTTGAAGAGCGGGTTGATCTACGGTATGACGCTGACCCTGGCGCGTGCCATCGGTGAGTTTGGGGCGGTGTTGGTGGTTGGCGGTGGGGTGCAGGGTCGGACTGAGACAGCCACGCTGTTCATTTTTCGATCCATGGAAGAACGTCGCTATATTGAAGCCTATTCGGCTGCATTGCTCTTAGGCGCTTTTTCGGTGTTGATCGTATTTGTCGCTGATTGGTTGAAAAGATCGCACGAAAAAAAGCGGCTGGTTTTGTCCGTGGATGGTGGCAAACCGTAAACGGCAAAGCGGCATGGTCGGTTTACCGGATTACATGTTTGGGCTGATTTGTGCAGCCGATGGACGTTGCCAGGTGGTGTGGGGATCATTCGTTCTGTTTGGTTAAGGTGTCACTTTAAGTGACATGTGGATACCTGTTTGATATGAGGGGTGGTTTATCTTGGCTGATTGATTAATTCAGGTGTAAAACAACTGCCCTTTTAATTTCTACACATTCATAAGCGCCCTTCAAGCATGTTAGTGTGAATTGTTGGGATATCAGTTATAATGCTATCAGTAATCTGGTTACATCACCCTATCTCAACGACAATAGCATCGCTGCGTAAATAATGAAATTGGTTCAAATGAGATTAGTTCGAATGTGCTGGTTTGTTTGTGTGGAAAGAAAAATTGGTTTACAAAAGGAGCGTACCATGAAAAAGAAATTGATTATCATCCTGTATGCCGTTTTGTTGGTGTCACTGGTTGCCGTTGGCTCGGTCTATGCACAGGATATACCCGGGTTTAGGCGGGAAGTGCAGCACCGTTATGAACATACTGAGCAGCTTGGGGAGTGCGACCAGGAATGTGAACAGGTGTGTTCCGGTGAGATGCTGCATCCTGTGCTGACAAGCCTGGCAGAGGCTTACGAGGTCGATTACGAAGACCTGCTCGAGTATTTCTGCGATTTTGGATTTGGCGTGGGTGAAATTCGGCTTGCCCTGGTCACTGCCGAACGAGTAGATGGTGTCCTTTATACCGATCTGCTGGAATGGCGCTATGCTGAAGGAATGAAAGACGTGGGTTGGGGACGGATCTGGCAGGAATTGGGTTTGATCGGCAGGGGCCGGCAAAACAAAGAGAAGTTCATGGGTCCAGAAGAAATGAATGGCAGACCTGAAATTCCCCCTGGATTGGGCGGCACCCACCCTGGGAAAGGTCTCGGGCGGACGAAATAAGTTCTGTCCATATGAATTAAGCCGATAAAGTGTAAAGAGCCCTTCCGCAATATTGTGGAAGGGCTTTTTTATGTATCGTGATGTTGTCTGCAAGGGTACGACAAGATTAGTGGGTTATGGTTCTACAGGGTATCCACCTGACACCCAAGCTTCAAAGCCGCCCAGGATCGGGTTAACCCGAGAGAAACCGTTCTGCAGCATGATGAACGCCGCACGGGCGCTCGTCTCTTCAGCCGGTCAGGTGCAATAAGTGATATACCAAGTATCGGGATCCAATTCACCTAAACGCGCTTCGATTTCGGCGACCGGAATATTGATTGCGCCGCTGGCGTGCAGGGCGTTGAACTGCGCTTCACCCCGGGTATCAAGGAGGACGGCCTCACCATTTGTCACCGCCTGGTGGGCTTCAGCTACCGTTAACCGGTGGATTTGATCCTGGGAGCTGACTTCTCCTGGATTGGCAATCCGTGCCCGGCGCAGGTTTTGCGCCAGCACCAGCCCGCCGACGCTTAGAATGATTACGAGCGAGAATAAGATGACGGGGATTAAGGCATTGTTTTTTCTTTTTGTGCGCATCATGTAACCTTTCGGTGTTTTCGATCAGGCTTTCCAGGTGAAGCGGCGTAACCTGATACTGTTGGTGACGACAAAGATGCTGCTGAAGGACATGGCTCCGGCAGCCAACATGGGGTTGAGCAGGCCTAAAGCCGCAGCAGGGATCAGGACCGTATTGTAAAAGAACGCCCAAAACAGGTTTTGTTTGATCGTTTTGAGGGTCTTGCGAGAGAGGGCGATCGCTTTGGGTACACCGCGCAGATCGCCGCTGATTAATACCACCGGGGCAGTAGCCATGGCAATGTCTGTGCCGGTACCGATGGCAAGACCGATGTCGGCCTGGGCCAGGGCCGGGGCGTCGTTGATCCCATCCCCAACCATCGCCACTGTTTGACCGGCTTCCTGCAGCTGTTTAATCTCAGCCGCTTTATCACCCGGGAGCACCTCTGCCAGAACCGTGTCGATGTTGATTTGACGGGCGATGGCATTGGCTGTGCGGGTGTTGTCACCAGTGACCATGGCAACTTGCAGTCCCATAGCATGTAGGGACTCAATCGCTTCTATTGATCCATCTTTGATGGTGTCTGCCACACCAATCACCCCCGCCAGATGCCCGTCGATCGCGACCAGGATGGCGGTGTTTCCAGCTTCTTCAAGGCTCTGAATGTCCTTTTCAACATCATCAAGGGTGATGGCTTGGGTTTCCATCAGGCGGCGGTTGCCGACCAGGATGGTTTTCCCGTCAACTTCAGCCTGGACGCCATGACCAGCAACTGCGGTAAAGCCCAAGGGTTCGCTCAGAGCCAGTCCCCTGGCATTGGCTTCAGCCGTGATGGCTTCACCCAGAGGGTGCTCACTACCTTTTTCTACCGAGGCCACCAGGCGAATCATCTCGTCTTCGCCGGCGTTAAAATCTACAAGAAGAACCTGTGTGACAGCCGGTTGACCTTTGGTAATGGTACCGGTTTTATCAAGAACGACCGTGGTTATCTGCCCGGCGCGTTCAAGGCTTTCACTTTTCTTGATTAAGATGCCCATTTCAGCACCTTTGCCAGTGCCGACCATGACGGCAGTCGGGGTGGCCAAGCCCATGGCACAGGGACAGGCGATGACCAGGACCGCCACGGTATTGATCAGGGCCCGGGTGAATAACCCCACCTGGGCATCCGGACCTAGGGGGACCAGGAAGTACCACACCAGGAAGGTCACGGCAGCGATTCCGATCACGACTGGCACAAAAACAGCCGAGATTTTGTCCACCAGGTTTTGGATAGGCGCTTTGCTCGTTTGTGCTTCCTCAACCAGTTTGATGATCTGGGCCAGGACGGTTTCTTTGCCGATTTTGGTGGCTTCAAATTTTAACAATCCGAGCTTGTTGATTGTGCCGCCGATCAATTCTGTCCCAGGCGTTTTTTCAACCGGCAGTGATTCACCGGTGAGCATGGATTCGTCAACGCTGGAGCGGCCGTCAACAACCACACCATCGACCGGGATCTTCTCACCCGGGCGGACCAGAACCAGGTCGCCGACTTCAACTTCATCGACGGTTACTTCTACCTCGACGCCATCCCGTACGACATATGCCTTGCGGGGGCGCAGATCCATCAATTTGCGGATGGCGTCACTGGCGCCGCCTTTGGCTTTGGCTTCAAGATATTTTCCCAGTTTAACCAGGGTGATGATCACCGCAGAGGTTTCAAAATACACATGGCCTGGGATCCAACCGAAGGTGATCGGGATGGAATAAAAGTAAGCCGCAGATGTGCCAAGGGCGACAAGTACGTCCATGTTGGCGGAGCCGTTGCGCAGTGATTTATACCCATTAACGTAATATTGCCAGCCAACGTAAAACTGTACGGGTGTAGCCAACGCCCAGAAGAAATAGGCCACCCAGGGGGCATGCGCCAGGGTCATGGGAAGTAGGCCAAAGTCTCGGGCCATCGAAAGCACGAATAATGGGACAGTAAAGATCAGCCCAATGATCAACAACCGTTTTTGTTCGGCGATTTCTGCTTTGCGGGCTT
>JAHYJN010000016.1 GCA_019428905.1 Candidatus Brevefilum sp. | reverse complement strand
ACTGGGATGAGCGCGTTTACCTGCTGCGCAAAGCGGCAGAGATGATCGACCAGCGCCTGTTTGAAATCAGCGCGGTGGTCACCCTTGAGGTTGGTAAGAACCGTATGGAAGCCCTGGGCGATGTGGCTGAGACGGCAGAGTTGATCCGCTATTCCTGCGACCAGATGGAAGCCCACCGCGGCTACCGGGCAAAAATGGCCAAAGACCCCGTCGTGGGCTTTGACTCCACCAACACCTCGGTCCTCAAGCCTTACGGCGTGTGGGTGGTGATCAGCCCCTTCAATTTCCCTGCGGCACTGACCGGCGGCCCCGCCGGGGCTGCCCTGGTGACCGGTAATACTTTGGTGATCAAACCCGCTTCCGCGACCACCTGGACGGTAGCCTTACTGGTTGATTGTATGCGGCAAGCTGGCATCCCGGATGGTGTGGTTAACTTCGTTTCCGGCCCGGGTTCGACGGTTGGAAATACGCTGGTTGAAAGCAAGGACGTCGACGGGCTGACCTTTACCGGTTCCTTTGATGTCGGCATGGGCATCCATCGTACCTTTGCCGAAGGTGAATATGTGCGTCCGGCCATCCTTGAGATGGGCGGCAAGAATCCGACCATCGTCTCTAAGCATGCGGATATCGAAGATGCTGCCATCGGCATTGTCCGGTCATCTTTTGGATTGCAAGGCCAGAAATGTTCTGCCTGTTCGCGGGTGTTTGTGGAGCAAGAAGTATATGATGCCCTGGTGGAACGGATGGTTGAATTAACCGGCAAGCTCAAGGTCGGAGACCCCGCTGAACGGGATACCTATATGGGACCCGTGAACGCTAAGGGTTCTTATGAAGATTTCAAAACATTTTGCGCAGAACTGAAAGCTGCGGGCAGGGTGGTGGCTGGCGGTGAGGTGATCACCGAAGGCGACCTCGGCAAGGGATACTTCTGCCAGCCGACGATCGCAGTCGACATCCCGTTGGAGCATCGCTTATGGCGGCACGAAATGTTCTTGCCGATCAGCATGATCCACCCGGTAAAAGACCTGTCTGAGGCGATGACCCTGGCCAACCGCACCAAGTATGGGCTGACGGCTGGTTTTTACGGCACCGAAGATGAGGTAGGCTGGTTCTATGACCACATCAAGGCAGGTGTGGTTTATGCCAACCGGCCGCAGGGTGCCACTACGGGTGCCTGGCCTGGGTACCAACCCTTTGGCGGCTGGAAAGGATCAGGCGCCAGCGGTAAAAACGCGGGCGGATTGCATTACCTGCCCCTGTATATGCATGAGCAAATCCAGAACCAGGTTCGTCGGGGCTGAACCTTACGAAAACTGATGTAGAACCAACCGGATGGCGAGTCCGCGGCCATCCGGTTTTTAGAATGATGAGATGATCCGTTACCTGTTTTCGCGCTTGGGCTGCTTGATGATGATCTTTGGGATTATTGTCTTGGTGGTGGGTGTGGCTGCCCTTCAATCTGAGCAGCCAGCCCTGTCCCTGTTGTTTATTGGATCTGTGGTGACCTTTTTGGGGCACCTGATTTGGAACCGGCTCAGGGAAAAAACGCCCCGTAACAACCGATTTTCTTTATTTAGAAGACGGGGTCGGCAAGGGGAGCAGAAAAACGATGACGGCTGGGAGGATCGATTCTATGACTAAACTGACTACCTTGAGTGATGCGATTCGGACGCATGTCCATCATGGTGACCTGGTGTATGCCAGCGGATTCACCCACTTAATTCCCTTTGCTGCCGGACACGAGATCATCCGGCAGGGTATTAAGGAATTAACCCTGGCAAGGGCTACCCCGGACTTAATCTATGACCAGATGGTGGCTGCCGGGTGTGCACGCAAGTTGATCTTTTCATATATGGGCAACCCGGGGGTGGGTTCATTAAGAGTTCTGCGGTCTGCGATTGAATCCGGTCAGCTCGATTGGGAGGAGTATTCCCATTTTGGGATGATCAGCCGGCTGAGGGCTGGCGCCAGCGGTCTGCCATTCATGCCGATGAACCCAACCGGGGCTGAAGACCTAGCGGCACATAACCCCAACTATCAGCAAGTGAAGGACCCCTACACGGGCAAATCTGTGGTGGTTGTACCCCCGCTGACCCCGGATGTCGCCATTATTCACGTCCAGCGGGCAGATATACAGGGCAACGCCCAGGTGTGGGGCATCCTCGGTGAGCAACAGCTGGCAGCTTTTGCCAGCCAGCGGGTGATCCTGACCGTGGAGGAGGTAGTAGATCAGGCGGTGATCCGTTCCGACCCCAACCGCACCATCATCCCCGGAATGGTGGTGAGCGCGGTATGTCATGTGCCGTTTTGCGCACACCCCTCCTACACGCAGGGTTACCATGATCGGGATAACGAATTATATCTGGCCTGGGATGAGATCAGCAAAACAGGGGAGAGCGTCCAGGCATATCTTGATGAGTGGGTGTATGGGGTGCCCGACCGGAAGACTTATTGGGAGAAGCTTGGCCCAGATGTCCACCGGCGATTGAGTGCTGGTGAACGGCTGTCTCAGCCGGTTAATTATGGTGATTATTAAACGTGAGGCGATGATCATGGATGAAATAAGCTACAATCCCCAGGAATTGATGGTGGTGAATGCCGCCCGCCTGTTGAAGGATCATGACGTGGTCTTTGTAGGTGTCGGCATCCCCAACCTGGCTTGCAACCTGGCGATGCGGACGCACGCCCCTAACCTGCAAATGATTTATGAGGCAGGGGTGATTGGCGCACATCCTGCCCGGTTGCCGCTTTCAATTGGCGATCCCACGCTGGTTAGCGGCGCCACAGCGGTGTGCAGCATGTATGATATCTTCACACTCTACCTTCAGCGCGGCAATGTGGATGTGGGCTTTTTGGGTGGTGCACAAATTGACCAGTTTGGAAATATTAACGCCACGGTGATTGGTGACTACCAGCATCCGAAAGTGCGCCTACCTGGGTCTGGCGGCGCGATGGAGATCGCTGCCTGGGCCAACCGCTGTTATATCATCACCCCCCACCAAAAGCGCAGATTCCCGGCCCGGGTTGATTTTCACACCTCGATCGGTTTTCTGAGCGGTGGTGATGCGCGGGCCAAAACGGGTGTGCGCGGTGGCGGACCCCAGGCTGTGGTCACCAACCTTGGCATTCTCAAACCAGACGAGCAGGGTGAGATGGTTTTAGCTGCAATCCATCCCGGGGTGACTTATGAGCAAGCCCGAGAAAATACCGGCTGGCCCTTGAAAATTACTGAAGATTGCCCGGAAACCCTTCCGCCCACTGCAGATGAATTGTACATCCTGCGCGAGAAACTTGACCCACAGCGGATCTATATCTGACCGGTGATGGGGTAGAATTTTTTAAAAGAACCGGTAACGACTCAGCATGCGAGGTTGCCCTTCAGCAGTTACAAGAACCGGAAGGAACGATGAAAAAAGTGATCAATGTGCTGTCGACAGCGCCATTACCCGATGGGGGCGAAAAACGAATCAGTGAAATTTCAGACCAGATTAAGCTGACGGTCATCCCTGCCAGCAAGCCGGAGGATATCCTATCCTCAACCTGGGAAGGTGTGGATGTGCTGTATACCTGGAATATTCTGCCCGACCCATCACAGGCGCCCAGGTTAAAATGGGTGCAATTTAGAAGTGCGGGGGTTGATAGGCGTCTGGGCCACTCGCTATTTCAAGGGAGAGATCTGCTCATCACCACGATGAGCGGTGTCATCACTGGGCAGATTGCCGAGTATGTGCTGATGGCGATCCTGGCTTTTGGGCAAAGACTGCCCAAAATGTTTCGCTATCAAAAAGATCACCGCTGGCCTGAACCCAAAGATAAACGGCGTGCTTTTACGCCGCTTGAACTGCGTCACAGCACAGTAGGCATCTTGGGTTACGGCAGCATCGGCCGCCAGGTGGCGCGTTTGGTCAAACCCTTTGGTGGGACGGTTTTAGCGGCTAAAAAAGATGTGATGCATCCTGAAGATTCCGGTTATACCAAAGAAGGAACGGGCGATCCGCATGGAGAATTCTTTGACCGCCTGTATCCCATCGAGGCTTTGCACAGCTTACTGCGGGAATCTGATTTTGTGGTGGTCGCCTTGCCCCTGACGGACGCCACCCATCATATCCTGGATGAAGCTGCATTTGCTGCCATGAAAGATACCGCTTATGTGATCAACGTGGGACGCGGTGGATTGATCGATGAAGCAGCGCTGGTCCAGGCGCTAAAGACAAAGCAGATCGCCGGGGCGGCTTTGGATGTATTTGAAGCGGAACCCCTGCCCAATAACAGCCCATTGTGGGACCTGGAAAATGTGATTATCAGCCCGCATATTTCCGGCATCAGCCGCTATTTGGATGAAGAGACCTTAGATTTGTTTATTGAAAACCTCAAACGTTACCTGGCAGAACGGCCGCTGTACAACCTGGTCGATCTTGAACTGGGATATTGATTTTTATTGTGCACAAATGTTCCAATTTTAACCCCTGCATGGTAGAATCAGCCCATGGATTTATTTGATCACGCCATGCAAGAACGGCTAACGCATGAGGCCCCATTGGCTGACCGTATGCGTCCCCAGACCTTGGATGAGATCTTGGGTCAGGATCATATCATCGGGGAAGGGCGCTTGCTGCGGCGTGCGATCCAAGCAGACCGTTTGTTTTCGTCGATCATCCTGTCTGGTCCCCCGGGTACGGGTAAGACCACCCTGGCAAGGGTGATTTCCAACCTCACCAAAGCCCATTTTGAGAGCCTTTCTGCCGTTCTGGCTGGTGTCGCTGATTTGCGGCGGGTGATTGCTGAAGCCATAGAACGGCGCAAGCTGTACCAGCGCCGTACCATCCTATTCATTGATGAGGTTCATCGGTGGAATAAGTCCCAGCAGGATGCCCTGCTGCCGCATGTTGAGACGGGTTTGCTGACCCTGATTGGTGCGACCACGCAGAACCCGTATTTTGATGTGATCAAAGCGCTTGTCTCGCGTTCACGCATCTTTGAGATCAAGGCGCTCGGTGAGGAGGATATTCGCCAGATCCTGTTGCGTGCGCTGGCCGACCCGGAACGCGGGTATGGCAAGCGCCAGGTGGTGATTGAACCAGATGCCCTGGCACACCTGACCCGGATGGCAGGCGGTGACGCGCGCAATGCCCTGAACGCCCTCGAACTGGCGGTGGAAACCACGCTGCCTGCCGATGACGGTACGATCCTGATTAACCTGGATGTGGCTTCTGAATCCATCCAGAAGCGGGCGGTGTTATACGATAAGGGGGATGATGCCCACTATGATACGATCTCAGCCTTTATTAAATCGGTGCGTGGTTCTGACCCCGATGGGGCTTTATACTGGTTGGCGAAAATGCTGTATGCTGGGGAGGACCCGCGATTTATCTTGCGCCGGCTGATCGTGCTGGCCGGTGAGGATATCGGCATGGCTGACCCAATGGGATTGGTGGTGGCCAACGCAGCGGCCCAGGCGTATGAATATATCGGTTTGCCTGAGGGGATCTTCCCGATTACCGAAGCAACGATCTACCTGGCGACAGCACCAAAATCGAATTCTGCCTTTGCCTACCACGCTGCCTTGGGTGAGATTGAAGAGAACGGCGCTGGACCTGTACCGATCCACCTGATGGATGCCAGCCGGGATGCCAAAGGTTTTGGTCATGGTCAGGGTTATGATTACCCGCACAACCACCCCGGTCATTGGGCGCCGCAACAATATTTACCAAAGAACCTGGTCGGCAAGGTGTTTTATCAACCCTCAGACCAGGGATATGAAGCGCAGGTGCAAGAACGGGTGCGCATGTGGCGGGAAGCGCAAGCGAAAGCCCTGGCAGACCTCCAAATGGGGGACGAGGAAGCATAAGATGACAACTATTTTACTGGTAAGGCATGGACAGAATGACATGGTGGGCAAAAAGCTGGCTGGCAGGCTGCCGGGGGTCAACCTAAACGAACATGGCAAAGCCCAGGCACGGCGGCTCGCCGCAGCGCTGGCCTCGCTGCCGCTCAAAGCCGTTATTTCCAGCCCGTTGGAGCGGGCGCAGCAAACCGCTGAACCGATTGCACGCATCCATAACCTGCCCGTGGAAATCAATTCGGGTTTGCAGGAAATTGACTATGGCACCTGGCAGGGCAAGTCCATCAAACAGCTCAGAAGGACAAAATCGTGGAAGGTGGTCCAGGAGCAGCCCAGCACTTTTCGTTTTCCTGAAGGCGAAACCTTTGCTGCTGCGCAATCACGAATTGCAGACACACTGAGGACGTTGAGTGCAGCATATGCCGAAAAAGACTGGATTGTGTGTGTCGGTCACTGCGACATGATCCGGTTGGCGGTCGCCTTCTTTTTGGAAATGCCCCTAGATGCCTTCCAGCGCTTACAAATCGACCCGGCATCGGTGACCGTTCTACGTTTACAGGATGGCCATGCTTCTTTTGGGCCGATCAACGCACCGGTCGGCTTTCACCTATTTTTCGATTAACGTATTATACCAATGAGGGGTTTCCCTCAAGCTGTGCAGGGTGATTATAATTATCCCAAGACAACAGACATTCGATACAAGGAGACCTGGCTAATGGATCAATATCTCATTCCCCCAAATTCGCAAGTGGATCTAGGTGAAATCGAAAGCTACTATACAGGGGAGGTCAGCAAGAAGAAGGGTCGCTCACAGCTCAAGAAATGTCGTAAAGAACTGATGGACCTGCAAGAGCTGCTGTACGCTGAGAACAAGCGGCAGATCTTGATAGTTTTGCAGGGCATTGATACTTCTGGTAAAGATGGGACCATTCGGAATGTCTTTGGAGATGTTAACCCCCAGGGAACGCATGTGATCAGCTTTAAGGTGCCCACGCGTCATGAACTGGCCCGGGATTATTTGTGGCGGGTACACCAGCATACCCCGGCCAAAGGCGATATTGTGATTTTCAACCGTTCTCATTACGAAGATGTCTTGGTGGTCAGGGTACAAAACCTAGTTCCTGAATCCATTTGGGAGAAGCGTTATCAGCACATCAATGAATTTGAGCGTCTGCTGGTCGATGAAGGTGCGGTGATCCTCAAATTCTTCTTGCACATCAGCAAGCAGCGACAGGCAGAACGCCTGCTGGCGCGGTTGGACCGGCCAAATAAGCGCTGGAAGTTCAACCCGGCAGACCTGGATGAGCGCAAACATTGGGTAAATTACCAGCTCGCTTTTGAGGAGATGCTCAGTAAGACCAGTACCCCCTGGGCGCCCTGGTACGTGGTACCCAGCGACCGCAAATGGTATCGGAACATGGTGGTTGGCTCGGTGATTGTGGATAAGCTCAAGAGCCTAGGGATGCAGTTCCCGGAGGCGGTGCCGGAGATTGAATCATTCCGCAGTACCCTCGAGGGGATGATTGAGGACGCCCAGGCATGAGCATGGAACTGCCTGACGATCCATTGCGATTTGTCTTAGCAGGCTGTCTGAACCGGGATACAATCCTGCCGCTTTCAGGTCCGCCCCAAATTGATGTGTTTGGTGGAAATTTGGCTTATGCCGCCGTTGGGTTAAAAATTTGGGGCGGCAAAGCTGGCTTACTGGCGAGGGTCGGTCAGGATTACCCGTTGGAATGGCTTGAAGGTTTTCAATCGCATGGTTTTGATCTGACGGGTATCAAAGTTCTGCAGGGTGACCTGGAGGCCCGGCGGTTTTTAGCATATGAGGATTTGGAGACCACCCACACCCAGAATCCCATTCAACAGTTTGCACAGCGGGGACTGACTTTTCCTAAAAGCCTGCTGGGCTACCGCCCCCCCATGCCGTTTCCTGGCAGTAAGACAACACCTCTGAAAGTTTCAGTCCAACTCTCTGATATCCCTGCACCTTACCTGGATGCCAGCGCTGTGCATATCTGCCCGATTGATTTCCTTTCACATATTGTCCTGCCGTCTGTTTTTCGGCAAAGGCAGGCTTCTACGATCACCCTTGCTTCGTACCCGGGGTATATGGACCCTGCTTTTTGGGAGGATCTACCAAGTTTGCTGTCGGATATTACTGCCTTCATCACCCCGGAAGCGGAGATCCGCAACTTATTCCTCGGCCGCCATACGGATTTATGGGAAATGGCTGGGATTTTAGCGGATATCGGGCCGGAGTATATCCTGATCCAGACTGAGGCAGCAGGATATTACTTGCTGGATCGAGAGGCAGGCAAGCGCTGGGTTATTCCACAATACCAAGCAAAAGCCGTCGACCCAACCGGGGCACAGGATGCCTTCGCAGGTGGTTTTTTAGCTGGTTACCGGGAACATTATGACCCGGTGGAAGCGGTGTTGATGGGCAGTATCGCTGCATCCGTGGTGGGTGAGGGGAGCGGGGTGTATTACGGGCTGGATGTCATGCCTGGTCTGATTGACGCGCGCCGTTCGGCGCTCCGAGAGCTGATCCGGCAGCTATAAAAGGCTTTCTTTATCGGGAGAGGAAGTCCGCTTGCGACTAAAATCAAATAACCCTTTAACCCTGGTTTCGAGAGCTAAACTCAACACGCGGCGTCCGGCAGACCTAGCACTGACTTCATCGATGTAGTGAGTGCTGAATTTGTCCAGGTGATATTCACTGATAATTGCCAGGGCGGGTTGGTAGGATAGGGGGATGAGTTTGGTCAACACGACCGCGCGCTCGGAGGGGGTATGTGATGGATTGAGGGGTTGCCCCATTATTTTGATGGCGCGGCACAGGTGGCGGTAAGCCCTTTCAGCAGCCGACATACTGGCATAATCGCTCCAGCGGTTAAGCCAATTCGGGACAGGCTTTTCGTACTTTTCGAGCAAGCGTTTGATCAGAACTGGCAGCGGGTCGATGTCGATTTTGAATAACTCGGGACGCTGCAGGACGAAGATCCCGGCCAGAAGCACAAATAAGACAACAGCCAGCATAATCCACACAATCAGGCTTCCCTCAAAACGCGGAGGAATTTGTTCGGATTCTGCCCCAAGGTCGCCTTGATCTTCTATCTCGGGCAAAGGCTCATCGAAAACATCATCCATCAGGGGCATTTCATCACGTTCTGGCAATAGGTTGTCCTGGTCCGTCCGATCAATGCCTGCTGGTCGGATCAGGGCTGGTTGGTCAACGGTTGGTTCAAAAGGCATCCAGCCGTAATCGATGAAGTAAACTTCCGGCCATGCATGGCTGTCTTGCTTGCGCACGGTGTAGGTTTGTGTTTGGGAATCATATTCGCCTTGCGCATACCCAGCGACGAAACGGGCTGGGATGCCCAAGGAACGCAGCATCAGCACCTGGGCGGTGGCATAATAATTACAGAATCCCACTTGCTCATCAAATAAGAACCATTCCATTGGATCGGCCCCGGGGGGGACGGGCGGGATCGTGCGGGCATACGCAATGTTGATGCGCAGGTAACGGGTGATGTCCATGGCCTTGTCATAGGGATGATCACCTTCGGTGGTGATGTTTGCCGCAAGTGAAGCGATCGCAGGTGAGAATTCATCCGGTAATTGTAAATAGCGATCCAGCCAGGCGGGATAATCGGTGCTTGTACCCCGCAAATCGCTGGATGTAGGCACGCTGACCAGCGTTTCGACCTGGTAGGTTTCACTGAAAAACAGTTCGGGGTCGGCGAGCAGGGCAACCAGGTCTTCCGTTGGTTCTTGATCTTCACCGGTGGCGAACAGGGTTTGGGTGAGTGTTTCTACCGGACGGCTGATCCAGGTCGGTGCGCCGGTGGCGTATAGGTTTGCCAGCCGGCTGGATTGGGAGGTAAAGGTGTAGGATGCAGGCTGCTCACCTTCCCAGGTGGGATAGGGGATGGCAAAATTTTCTGGAAAGCGCAGTATTCGTGTCAATCCCGGCGTCGAAGACCATCTATTGTCTTCGTAAAGGTCATAGCTGCGAGTAAACCAGTAGTTGCGATATCCTGCGGGTGGCGGCGTGTCAACTTGCACGGAGAATACAGGTTCTTCGCTGATGGGCGTGCCAGTGCCCAAACCTAGGGTTTCACCAAAGAAGGTGGTCTGGGTTGTTTCTGTAGCGGTTTCAAGTACCAGGATATCGGCAAACCGTTCCCTGAAGCGGTCCCAGGGCTCGGTGATGCTCTGCCACATTTGCGTGTAGCGGGTCATCTGTTGGGGCGTGATCGGGATGATCCAGGCCAAGATCACCAAAACCAGGGCTGTGATGATCAAACTCCGGGTCAGGTCGGCATGATTTTCCGGGGTGGTTTGAATTCCTTCCTGGCGCCATTTCTTGCGTTGGCGCATAAAATGCATCCGCCCAAGGATTACCAGGGTGAAGAAGATAAAGGTCATCAGGAAGCGCATATTGCGGGCGAGGTCCTGGTCATAGTGGCTGATCACCAGCAGGGTGATCCCCAGCGGGATCAAGACAGGCCATACCGACCCCTCTCGGACGAGGATGAATGTGGCGGTCGATGACATGAGCCATAACAGGATGGCCATGATGGTCAGGAACAAGATTGGGTCTGTGACCGCTTGCCCGGCATTAAATTGCTCGATGGAAAGCCGTAGGCGCCAGCCGACGTGGTTGAGAATGCGTTCCCGCCAGGGAATCTCGTTGGAAATTGTCGACCCAAGCAGCCAGATGATGCTGAACAGGCCGTAGTAGGTGGAAATCAGGGCAGAGGCCATGGGGGAGAACTGGCTAAAGCCCAGCCCTAACCCGGTTAATCCTGCTAAAAAGGTCAGGTACACAATGATATACAGGTCACTGGTCCACTCTGTGACCCATAAGCGTCCGGACACCATGATGACCAACGTCATGGCAAAGATGGCGATCCACACATCCCACCATCGTTCTGCGGTGCGTTCCTTCCACTTAACAATCATAGGTAAAGTGTATTCAACTCGAGGTATTTCGTCAATTGCAACTTCAGACAAGCTAGCATGGCCCTGAACCCAGATCAATCCCTGAATGATGGGAGTAAAAAAGACCGCTTTGATCTTCCTGGCGGAAGACGAGCGGTCTTTTATCTGCTACGTGTTGACCTCATCAATGTTGTGGCAACCGTTCCAATGTGGGCTGGCTGGCCAAAATCACATGCCTGAGGTGAAATGAAACGTGGCCTGTTTAGAGCCTTCTTAAGAAGCGGCCGATCTTTTCCAAGGCAGCCTCGATCAGATTGTAATTGGTAGCATAGGAACAGCGCACAAAACCTGCCCCAGCAGGGCCAAAGGAGGAACCCGGGACGACGGCGACTTCTTCTTCCTTAAGCAGGCGCTCAGCAAAGGTTTCATCGTCCATGCCGGTGTGTTGGATATTCGGGAAGACGTAAAAGGCACCGTGGGGTTCGAAGGTGGGCAGCCCGAGCTCGTTTAGTCCATTGTAGATCAGTTTCCGGCGGCGGTCATATTCTGCCAGCATGTCCTGTACATAGGGTTCACCTACCCGCAGGGCTTCGAGGGCTGCGTATTGTGAAATGGTCGGCGCTGACATTATCGAATACTGGTGAATGCGTACTAACCCCTGGATCAGGTTTGCCGGTCCAGCAGCGTATCCGATACGCCAGCCGGTCATGGCATAGCTTTTCGAAAAGCCGCCCAACAGGATTGTGCGATCATGCATGCCGGGCAGGGCAGGAAAACAAACATGCTTGTGGTTGTAAACCAGGCGGTCATAGATTTCGTCGGAGACGACCACCAGATCGTGCTGTTCGGCCAGATCGGCGATCGCCTGCATGTTTTCATGGCTGGCGACTGCGCCGGTGGGGTTGTTGGGATACCCTAGGAGGATGGCTTTGGTTTTGGGCGTGATCGCTTTTGCAATCACAGCCGGGTTGGGTTGAAAGTTATCTTCCATGTTGGTGTAAACTTCGATGGGTACACCGCCAGCCAGGGCGACTTCGGCTTGATAGGATACAAAGCATGGGGTGGGGATGATGACCTCGTCTCCCGGGTTGAGGAGTGCAGTAAAGGCCAGGTAGAGGGCTTCTGAAACCCCGACCGTGGCAACAATTTCGCTGAGCGGGTCGTAATGCACGCCGTATAAATCTTCTAGGTTGGCAGAAATCGCCTGGCGCAGTTCTAAAAGGCCCATGTTTGAGGTGTAATGGGTCTCACCCTGCTGCAGCGAACGGATCCCAGCATCGATGATAGGTTGGGGGGTGGCAAAATCTGGTTCGCCGATGCCCAAGGAGATAACATTCTCCATGGTGGCTGCGATATCGAAAAACTTACGGATGCCCGAGGGTTTAAGCGTGCTGACCGCTTGTGATAAATAGCTTTTTGGCATTGAGTCTCCTTATGCTCGTGGTTTGATTGGTGTGTCTTTATCAACGGTAGACCAACTACGAAGCGCTCTTCGAGTTAGGTTGGATCTGCCATTGGTCCTCTTGTATCAGATAAAAAAGTTTAAACATCTTCTCGCCGGGTACGCAGCGTACCAGGAAGCCGAGACCATGGGGTTCCCGCCAGCGTTCAAGGACAGCCTGGACGCGGTAGGATTGCCCCTCCCATTCGATTGAACGGGGCGTTTCCGGGTGGGTGCTGCCTGAATAGGCTGTGACTTTGCTGTTCATCCCTGTGCCTGGCAGTCGTCACCGATGTTGAAACTACCGGAAAGCCCGGTGATGGTCGTGTTGTGGCCGATCAGCGAAGTCTCCAGTCTGCTGTCCGTGATCTTTGTCCCCGACCCGATGATCGAATCCTTGATGATGCTGCGCTTGACCTGTGTGCCTTCCCCGATTGAGACATGCGGCCCCAATACAGAATCAACGATCTGCGCACCGGGATGGATGTTGACCGGTGGGATGATCAGGCTATCTGGGTGGTCAGCCCACTGACGGCTGTTCTCGCGTCCGTGGTCCATCATAAAGCGATTGGTTTCCAAAATCGCCGACGATGTGCCGGCATCCAGCCAGGTCTCGACGGTTTCGACCCGCATTTTTAGGCCGCGCCCCAGCATGATGTTGATGGCATCTGCCAGGTAATATTCGCCTTTCAGCGATATGCCCTGCTGTTTTTGTTCTTCAATCGCTGAGAGCAGTTCTTCAGCCTTACTGAAGTAGTAGCATCCGACCACAACCAGGTTGTTATGGACGTCCTTCGGCTTTTCGAACAACTTGGTGACCCAACCGTTCTCGTCCACCTCCGCAACGCCAAATCGGCGCGGGTCTGGCACGGGTTTAACCCAGGCGACAGCATCTGCTGTCTCATCGGCTAGGAAGGAGAAGTCGTTCTCGATCAGCGTATCGGAGAAGGCCATCAACATTGGCCCATCTAGAAACTCCCGGGCTTGCCAGAATGCATCCGATTGCCCTTTCATTTCGGGTTGGATGGGATAGTTCACATGCAAATCCGGGTAGTGTTGGGTGGTGTAGTCCTGGATCTGGTCGCCCATTGTCGGGCCGAGGATGAACACAAACTCCGCCTGGTTGACGTTCGGTACGGAGCCGAACATATCAATAAGATAATCAAGAACGGTCTTCCCGGCCAGGGAGACCAGGGGCTTGGGTTTACTCCAGGTAAGGGGGCGCAGGCGGGTGCCAAAGCCCGCCATGGGGATCACTATTTTGATTGGTTTTGTCACAGGCTTTCCTCCTTGTGCGGGTGATGATTACTGTCCCGATCTGATCAACCAGATAATAAATCTTTCCAAACAGCTGCCGAACATACATCAAAGAAACCTGTCGGTATGTATTGCCATAAGGCTGGACACTTCTTCTGCTTTACCGAATAGCAGTTGATCATGATCAAACCTTGACTGGCTGGTGGTTTTTATCCTAACTCACCAAGAACCATACCGATATGTACGGTTTATAACAGCTACTCGTTTACCAATTATAATGGGTAAAGGACAATTTGACGGTGTTTCATTTTCTTCTTTGCGCGGCTTGATCGCCAGGGGACATTGTTATTTCGACCTGTTTTATGGCTACCCCAAAGGGCGTAAAGGGCATTGCTCAGATTTTTATATGAAACAACCCGTTTGAATATTATTTAACAAGGAGTATAAAATGAATAATCTGGTTCCCCGACCTGAGCATCAATTTACTTTTGGTTTGTGGACGGTTGGCAGCACGGGGAGAGATCCCTTCGGTGCGCCAACACGCGAGCCAAAATCACCCGCGGAATTGGTTCACTTATTGGCCGATGTCGGCGCATATGGCGTCAATTTTCATGATAATGACCTGATCCCCATTGATGCAACAGCGGCAGAAGCTGAAGCGATCAAAAAGGACTTTCGTAAGGCTTTAGCGGAGACAGGTTTAACAGTGCCCATGGCGACCACGAATTTATTCTATGACCCAGTTTTCAAAGATGGCGCTTTTACGTCTAATGATCCAAAAGTGCGTGCGTATGCTATGCAAAAGACGCTCAGGGCGATTGATTTGGGCGTGGAGTTTGGTGCTGGGGTTTATGTCTTTTGGGGCGGGCGCGAAGGCACAGAATCGGATTCCAGCAAGAATCCAGTCGAGGCGATCAAGCGCAATCGGGAGGCAATGAATTTCTTCTGTGAGTATGCGCTTGACCAGGGTTATAATCTACGCTTTGCCTTAGAAGCAAAACCAAATGAACCTCGCGGTGACCTTTACAATCCGACCACCGGCCACATGCTGGCTTTTATTGAAACGCTGGACCATCCAGATATGGTGGGTGTCAATCCTGAAGTTGCCCATGAGCATATGGCGGGGATCAACTTCATGCATGGTGTTGCCCAGGCTTGGGAAGCGGGCAAGCTGTTCCATATCGATTTGAATGACCAATATCCTGGACGCTATGACCAGGATTTTCGTTTTGGCTCCCGAGATATCAAAGCTGCCTTTTACCTGGTGAAATTCCTGGAAGACGTCGGCTATACAGGGATGCGGCATTTTGATGCGCATGCCTACCGAACTGAAGACGATGCTGGAGTCAAAGATTTCGCTCTGGGTTGTATGCGGACTTATCTGATCCTCAAAGAAAAGGCTGACCAATTTAACCAAGATCCAGAGATCCAATCGCTGTTGGACGAAATTAATGCAGATGACGGCTCGATGACCCCCTACTTTGGTGCGTATTCATCGGGTAAAGCCAAGGCGCTTAAAGAAGCACACTTTGATCGAAACGCGATGGGCGCACGCGGTTTGCAGTATGAACGGCTGGACCAGTTGACGATTGAATTGTTGTTGGGCGTGCGCTGAAAAAACAGGCTTACCTAATCTTTACCATTCAACCCGGGTTTGAAACCGTTATAGTTTTGGCTGGAACAAGAGAGGCATGCACCTGATTCCAGCTTTCCTGATAAGATTGGTGGGGATATTGCTTTAACAAGGAGCGAGTTTGAATAACAATCAACACGATTCAGTAAAAACACCCGGTGAATTGCGCAGGTTTCTGACTTATGCCTTGTGTTTGATCTCAGTGGGGGTCGGAATTTCATTGCTAGGCCCGCTGCTGCCCTTTTTAGCGGATAAAGTCAATGTCTCGATTGGGCAGATGGGTTTTGCCTTTACGGCACAAAACTTGGGATATATGCTTGGGTCCGTTGGCGGCAGTTGGTTGTATGACCGATTTAAGAGCCATACCCTGATGGTTTTATCCATAGCCTTGATGGTGCTGATGGGGTTGATCGTCCCGTTGATGGGAACGTTTGATACCCTTTTGTTGGTTCTGTTCTGGCTCGGTTTGGGTTTAGGATTGTTAGATGTTGGGGCAAACGTGAGCTTGGTGTGGATCTTCCAGTCCCGAGTTGGCCCATTTATGAACGCCTTGCATTTTGCCTTTGGCGTGGGCGCCATCCTGACGCCGCTGATCCTCTCGACCGTTATGGGGTGGACAGGCGGCAGCTTAACCTGGGCGATCTGGGTTTTGGTGGTCCTGTTTTTGCCGGGGTTTGTGATGTTGTTGGCCCATCCATCACCTCAGTATATGGAAAAAAACCAAGATCAGCGTGAAGCTGAGACGAATACTCATGGCTTAATCGCCCTGTTGATCTTGTTGATCTTTTTTGCCGTCGGCGTGCAAATTGGATTTGGTGGGTGGATCTTCACCTATGTCTCGGAGTTGGGGATTGCGAATTTGACGACCGCTTCGTTGATCACCTCCATCTTTTGGGGATCTCTCACCTTGGGACGGCTGATAGCCATCCCTGTCTCGAAAAAAGTCTCGTTAGCCTCGATGCTGCTGTTCAACTTAAGCTTGTTGGTGTTGGTTTTGGGCTTGATTTTGATCTGGCCGCTGCGCTTGTGGATGATGTGGGCGGGTTCCGCCGGGATGGGTTTAGCCACCTCGTTGCTCTTCCCGACCACATTATCTTTTGCTGAATCAAAGCTGAACATGACAGGACGTGTGACAGGCCTGTTCTTTTTAGGATCTGGTTTGGGCATGATGGTGCTGCCCATGGTATTGGGCCAGGTGTATGAGTTTTGGGGTGGGTACCAGATGCTGTTGACGTTATTTGCTGCAGCACTGATCGGGTTGGGAATAATGATCCGCATCCAAATCAAGCGATTTTCTGATAAAGACAGATATTAAACAGAGAGGACGATCCCCCGTTGATTAATAGTTATTTTCTTCCTGGAGGGTATCGCGCAGGGTGTGGGTCAGCTTGCTGAAGGTATCTGAATAGCGCATGTCATCTGTGCGCGGCCGGGGCAGATCGACCGGCAAATCAAGGATGATGCTGCCCGGGCGTGAAGAGAGCACCAGCACCTGGTCTGAGAGGTAGACCGCCTCAGGGATGGAATGGGTCACCAGCAGGACGGTCTTGCGGCGGGCATGCCAGATGTGCAGCAGTTCATCACCCATCCGCTCCCGGGTCAGGGCATCCAGCGCGCCGAAGGGCTCATCCAGCAAGAGGATATCGGGGTCCTGCATCAGTGAGCGGGCGATGGCCACGCGCTGGGCCATCCCGCCCGAGAGATCACGCGGGTAAGCCCGCTCAAAACCTTCCAGGCCGACCAGCTTGATCAACTCATGGGCGCGCGCCAGGATCGTTTCCTGGGGCAACCCACCTAACTCTAAGGGCAGGGTGATGTTTTCGAGCACACGCCGCCAGGGCATCAGGTTGGCTTTCTGAAAGACCATGCCGACTTTGGGCTGGCTGGTATTAAAGTGCACTTCACCATTGGTTGGGGGCACCAGGCCTGCCAGTACTCGTAACAGGGTGCTTTTACCACTGCCAGATGGCCCGATCAGGGAGACAAAGCCATTGTGCGGTAGGTTGAAGGTCAGGTCGCGCAGGGCATGCACCACGCCGCTGGCATCACTGAAGATGACCTCCAGGTTGTTGACGCGCAGGGTTGGTTCAGGGGAGGAGTGCATTGGTAAACGCCTGATCTAAATCCTGTGGTTCTGAGAGCAAGCACATGCTGAGCAGCACTTGCTGCATGTTGATCCAACCGGCGGGCTCGGTATATCCCAAGCGGTCTGTCTGCCATAGGGCGATCGATTGGGCGAGAATTTCTCGCTGCAGGTCTGTGTCGGCTTCGGCAAGGTTTTCTACATAGTTCTTGCTGATCTCGTAGGCTTCCACAGGGTTGTTGGCAGTGTCGGCAATCCCTTTCAGCATCGCTTCAATAAAGGCCCTGACCATTTCAGGATTCTTCTCAAGCGTGTCTTCGTTGGTGACCAGCCCGTTGGAGACCAATTGCATATAATCTGTCACCCGAATCACATCCACCTCGTACCCCTTTGACCGCAGGACAACAGGCTCATTGGCAAGGTAGACCACTGCGGAACCCACCTGGCCGGTGGCGATGGCCTCCACCTGGTTAAAGCCGATCGAGAGCATGGTGACGTCGTTTTCGGTCAGCCCGCCAGCGTTGAGCAAGGCGATAAAGCCGATGTAGCTTGCGCCGTACAACCCGGGCAGGCCAATGGTCGCACCGGCTAGGTTCTCAGGTACGCGAATGCGCGCTTCGCTGAGTGAGACCACCCCCACGGGGTAGTCATCGTACCAGGCGGCGACATACACCACAGGCAGGCCTTGGGCGCGAGCCAGCAAGATCTGTTCCCCGCTGGCGATGGCAAAGGTCTGTTCACCGGCGCCGATCAGGGCAATGGCATCGGTTTCGCTGCCATATTCGAGCTGCACATCAAAACCTGCATCCCTGAAATAACCTTTCTCAAGGGCCACATAGATGGGTGCGAACTGGATGTTTGGAATGAACCCCATGGTCAGCCGGGTGGAGATGACTTCAGCCTCCCCTGCCGGGCTGGTGGTTTGACAGGCGGTTAAAACCGGGCTGAGGACCATCAACAAGGATATCAGGATTAAAAGCGGTCGAACTTTCATCAGGTTGTGCTCCTTCATTTACAAATCGAACTAATGTACCTCCTGGCGCCAGGATTGCCAGGATAACAAGCGGGTTTCTATTAATAACACCAGGCCGTAAAGGACCATGGCTTTGATGATCAGGGTGAGTACTGCCACAAAGACCAGCGCGGTGTCGTATTGGCCGCGGCCAACATTGATCAGGAATCCCAACCCGCGGTCTGCACCGACCAGCTCACCCACCACGGCGCCGATCACCGATAGGGTGGCACCGACCCGCAGCCCGCCGAGGTAAATTGGGAGGGCGGCCGGTACTTCCAGCTTCCAGAAGGTCTGGAATGGGGAGGCTTTCAAGGTGCGCATCAGGTCGCGCAAGTCTTGCGGAACTTCTCGCAGACCGACAACGGTGTTGATTAAAATCGGGAAGAACACGATCAGGCTGCAGATCAGGATTTTTGAGAAGATACCCGGTCCGAACCAGATCACCAGCAGGGGGGCAATAGCCACAATCGGGATGGATTGGCTGGCGACCAGGTAGGGTGATAATAGCTTCTCTAAAGTCGTGGATTTGGCCAACAGGTAGCCCAGGCTGGTGGCGGTCAGACCGCCAATCAACAGGCCGGCTACAACTTCGTAGAGGGTGGCCAGGGTGTGGCGTATGAGCTGCCCATCCCCCAAGGACTGCAAAAAGCGCTGCCAGACCAGGCTTGGACTAGGGAGGATAAACGCCGGCAGCTGCAAGATCCTGGTCAGGAGTCCCCACAGCAGGATTCCGGCAGCCAGGGATACCACCAGGTAAGCCAGGCGTTTCAGCCCACCGTTTGAGGGGATTGTGTTTTGTTTTGTTCCTGCCATCCTCATCAAAAAAGCCCCGGTTCATCTTTTCGGGGCATTCGTTAACATCCAAAGGATGTATCAACCTTCTTTCATTCGGACTGTTACCGCCGGCACCGGCTTTCCACCGGTTCATGCGTCGATTTTGACGCTCGTGGGCTGTCCCTTTTTGGGAGTACCACCGGTCGGGAATTGGGTTTTAAGGCCCGCACCCTGCCCCGAAGGTTATTGGTTATGTTCTGGTAGAAGTATATCCGCTGCGCCCAGTGCTGTCAATAAATCAAGGGGGAATGAAGGAAAAATCTGGCAGCCAACACCTTGATTTGTTTATCAAATTCGTTTACTGGTATTTTCAGGGAGGCGATGGGTGAACTGCTCCTATTTTGGTTTGACCCTCCAATGGTTTTTTGAACTCTCGTTATAATTAGTAGGGTGCTTGTCAGCCCATACAAGATATTGTAAAATAATAAAACAAATGTTCCAATCATTTTGAGGAAAGCATGCCCGTCAACCTGATCGATATCCAGAGGAAGCTCAACGACTTCAGCGCCCAAGCCAGGGCGCGTAAGGAGAAGATCGCCATTCGCCAGCAGGAGGTTACCAACCTGATTGAAGCCTATGCCGATCGCCTGGATGAGCTGCGTGAGCGGGCAGGCAGGGCAGCTGAGCTGGTCCCCCGGTTGCGGTGTGCCTTGCCCACTGAAGAGCCGTTGAATTTAGCAGTACGCTGCCCCGCTTTGCCGGAAACCTTCACGGTTTTGGCTGCGGATGGATCGCAGATCAACCCCAGCCGGCATGCCAGGGTGGCGTTTTGTGTGATCAACGTGGCGGTGGTCAAAATGGTGCGCGGTTCCGGCCAGGCGCCCAAGATCTTTACGCACAGCCAACTGCTGGATTTTGATGCGGTGTTTCTTCCCAACGGCGGGATGATTTCCGAGGGGATGGTGGCCCTCAAACGTGACCTGCGCGAGCGTGAAGCCTTGCTTGAACTGGCGGACGACTTGGTCTACCCGGCCGTTTCAATGACCGATGGGCCGTTGGAGCTGTACCGTGAGCCCCAGGAGGTAGCGGGTTTTAACCAAACCCTGGATCGCTACCTGGAGGTTTTGTCGGTCACCCATCAGCGCAATTTGATGACCCTGGGCTATGTCGATAAACCCGGCAGTGACCTGATTGGGCGGCTGCTAGAGCTAGCCCAGCTGGATGAGGATGAATTATCTGCCTTCAACCAGCGCCGCCGGCGTTTTGTAGGGGTCAACGACGTCCATTTGCTCTCAACGATCCTGCAAAATCCTGGGGACCGCTCAGCTGTGTTTGGCATCCAATCAGAAATCGCCCGGCGTTTTGGGGGTGACCTGGCGCTGCATTTCTTTTATTTGAATGTTGGGCTGCCTGGACGGCCACACCTGGTCCGGGTGGAGATCCCGGGGTGGGTCGCCAGGGATAAAGCGCTGCTCGGCACGCTGCAGGGGGTGCTGGTTGAGGGTGCTGCCATGATGGGCACCCGACCTTACCCTTATCTCCTCCACCGGGCGCACGAAGAGGCGATCGTATCCCTGCAGGAAAGCGAGCATGTGGAGGAGATGATCGTCGCAGCTTTCAATCAACGGGGTATTCCCATCGACGAGAAATCTTATAAGCAGTATCATAAGGACCTTCCCACACAGAAAACGAGGTACCAGGGATGAGCGGGATTGAAATTGGACGGTTATTACGTTCGGGGACGACCGGGTTTGTGGTCGGATGCCGGGTTAACCAGTTGAATGCACCCAGTTTTGGCGCCCTGGTGCGGGTGCCCTTGGAGGCAGGATACGACGTTTACGGTTTGATTTACGATATCCACATCGAGGATGACGGCCTGGTGCGCCAGCTGATCACGGCTGAAGATGTGCCCGAAGAGGTACTGCGGGATAACCGTGAAAACCGCAATGTGCCGGTGGAGATCGGCGTGTTAGCCCTTGGGTACGAAAAAGATAACCGGATTTTCCACCTGTTACCGCCGCGACCGCCGTTATCCCTGGATACGATTTACCTGTGTTCGCCGGATGAAATCGTGCGCTTCACGGGGGCAGGGCGCTTTGGGTATTTTCGCCATCTACTGCGGGATCGGGACAAACCGGTGGATGAGCTGCTAGCAGCGCACCTGATGACCGCCCGCTCAGCGCAGGCGGCGGCCGGAAACCAGGCCTGGTTTGATGCTGCTCTGCATGAGCTGATCGCGATTTTGCGCGACGACTACCAGGGCTTGATGAACCTGCTTGGGGCAGCAGGCGAGATTTGAGGCTGGATTCAAAAAATCGAGGGAAGAATGCCAAAAGTGTTTTGGGAACCCATCAAAGATATTCCTGAGGAACTCCTCACCTACGCTGACCCGGTTTTCCGTCACCTGGTGGAAAAATGGGGAGAGGTCCGTGTTGAAATTTCCAAGTCCACGCTAGAAAAAATGATGAGCGAAATCAGCCGTGAGTGGGCTATTGAAACTGGTAAAATCGAAGGATTGTACACACTAACGAAGGGGATGACTGAAACCCTAATCAAACATGGTATCAGTGCAAAATTGATCTCGCACAGCAGTACCAATCGTGACCCTGAACTGGTTGCTGCAATGCTTCAGGATCAGCACGATGTGATCGAAGGGTTATTTGATTTTGTGAGTCAAAGTCGCAAACTGACCCTTTCTTATATCCGAGAGATGCATCAAACCTTTACACGCCACCAAGACACAACCGTTGCTCTAACCCCGGAAGGCAAGTTGGTCGAGATGACCCTGATCAAGGGCGATTGGAAAAAATGGCCGAACAATCCGTTACAAAAAGATGATTCAATTCATGAATATTGCCCTCCCGAGCATGTCCCTGCTGAAATGGACCGATTGATTGAAATGAACACACGTCATTTAGAGAAGAATATCCATCCTGAAGTCGAAGCAGCCTTCTTACACCACCGCTTTACGCAAATTCATCCCTTTCAGGATGGTAACGGACGGGTAGCACGGGCACTGGCGTCGCTTGTTTTTCTGCGCGCGGGAAGTTTCCCCTTTGTGGTGCGCGATGAAGAACGCGCTCTGTATATCAATGCCTTGGAAACTGCTGATGAGGGTCAATTACTGCCTTTGATTAAATTTATGGCCGAGAAACAAAAAGACATCATCAATAAGTCTCTATCGCAAGTTGAGATTATCGGTTTAAATCAAAGAAAAGGTTCTATTCAAGAAGGAGCAAACATGTCATATTTAGAAACCCAGCCTGATCAGGCGTTGATTGATCACACGAATCTGATCATCCAAGCGTGGCAGGAAAGCGCTGAAGACCTGCTCAATAAATACCAGGCATCCCTGGCACAGGTTCTCACCGATAAGGGTTCTTTAGGGGATGAGTTTGAGTTTGTCTCATATCAGAGCATCCACAAAAACCTACGGCTGCCAGATGATTGGCAAATGGTCCCTGGGGGAGAGCGAGTCACGGTTGCAATCAATTTCCAAAACCGGACGCTGGGCGTGCTCAGGCTGTACCTGGGCAGCATCGGGGCGCATCAAACCCCGGAGAAGCTCTATGCCGCACTCCATTACCAGTTTGGCAGGCAAATTGGGTCGATGATGGAAGACGTGGATGTCGATCTGCAACAGGCTAAATTGAGATTTAGAGAATGGTTCGTCACACACATGGATGCTATGATTAAAACATGGCTCGATCAATAATCGGGTTTTATTTTTGCGGGTTTACTCGATGGGTTACGGAAGGCAATCATGAGCGAAGAAATTAATCCAAGGGCACCAGAAGAGACAGGACCGATTGGCTATATTGTCGGCGGCGGGTTAAAGGCCAACCTGCAAGCGCGCTTGACGGTGCCGGCACAGCACGTCCAGGAAGGGGCGTTTGTGGTTGTGGAGAGCGGCGGTTGGTTGTTCTACGGCTTGGTGACTGACTTGCAGTTGGGGGCGACTGATCCGCGCTTTGCGGATGAACACAGCCAGGCGCGCCTCTCACCGCCGCTGGCAAAACTGCTGCATGGGCAAACACTGTACACCAATCTGGAGATCATGGCGGCCTTGATGATGGAGCAAGGTCCAGAACCGGATGATCCTGGCTATGCTGCCTGGTTCCAGCAGGTGATGGATGAGCAAATCCGACCGGAACCGGTCAAAACCGTCCCGCAGCATCACGCTGAGGTCCGCTTGGCACGCGCCGGGGATATTGCGGAAATCTTTGGGACGGAGGGTAAAGCGGGTTTCTTTCGCATCGGTGACACCCTCGAGCAGGGGCATCCGGTGTGCGTCAACCTGGATAAGCTCGTGCAGCGCTCCTCCGGCATCTTTGGCGCGACCGGCACAGGCAAGTCCTTCCTGACCCGGGTTATTTTGGCCGGCTTGATCAAACGCGATCAGACGGCGGTGCTGATCTTTGATATGCACAATGAATATGGCCCTGATGACACCGCTTCGGATACCGGCCTGCGTGTGCCCGGTTTGAAAGGTAAATTCCCGGCCAAGGTGCGCATGGTCGGGTTGGGTCGGGGTGCAACCATCCGCGGCAAAAGCCCAGATTACCACCTGGAGATCGCTGAAGCGGATATCCTGCCCGAGGATATCCTGATGCTTTCGCAGGAATTGAACCTGCGGGAAACGACCCCCACCACGCTCGAAGCTTTACGTTCTTCCTTCCAAACTGACTGGTTTCAGGCGTTTAAACACATGCGGGTGCATGCTTTTGTTGAAGATGAAGAGGGCAAGCGCGTCCCGGCGCCGGACAGCGTGGAAGCCTGGGCGACCCGTGCGGGTGTGCATCCTGGGGCAGCCGAAGCCTTGCACTCAAAGCTTCGGCGGTTGTTCAACGCCCCGTATATTGTAGAAGAGCCGGCAGGTAATGCCCTGGGGCAGATGATCGAAAACCTGGATCATGGCCAGCACATTGTGCTCTCCTTTGGCAAGCATGAGAGCGACCTGGATTATTTGTTTGTCTCCAATTTGCTCACCCGGCGCATCCGGCGAGTGTGGGAGGAGCGCACCAATGATTTCCGCAGCGGGCACCAGGGGGCGGAGGAACCGCGGCCGCTGGTGATCGTGGTGGAGGAGGCGCACAAACTCCTCAACCGCGAAATGGCTGCCCAGACGACATTCAGCACGATCGCACGCGAGATGCGCAAGTACTACGTCACCCTGCTGATCATTGACCAGCGCCCATCGCAGATTTATGATGAGGTCATGTCCCAGTTAGGGACCCGCATCACCGGCTGGCTGGGGGACGCAGATGATATCCAGGCGGTGCTGACCGGGTTGGCGGGTCGTGAGGCCTTGCGGGGGATGCTGGCCCGGCTCCAGCCCAAGGAAGAGGTGTTGATGTTGGGTTGGGGCGTGCCGATGCCGATCGTGGTGCACTCCCGCCGCTATGACGATGCCTTTTGGGAGGATTTACTCGGCAAGCCATCCAAACGCAGCAACCAGGATATCCTGGGCGAATTAGGTTATTGATATGATCCCTGTTAAATTAAAAATTGAAGGTTTTCTGTCTTATCGCCAGCCAGTGGTATTAGATTTTACAAGCTTCAGCCTGGCATGCATCTCCGGCGAGAATGGGGCGGGGAAGTCCGCCCTGTTGGACGCCATCACCTGGGCGCTGTTTGGGGTGGCGCGCAAGCGGGATGAATCCGTGATCAACAACCATCCTGAGGTGAAAGCAGCCCAGGTCACCCTGGATTTTGATTACGAGGGCAACCGCTACCGGGTGCAGCGCGTCAACCCACGCGGCAAGACCTCTGCAGTGGAGTTTTTTATCTGGTCCATAGCGGGAGATGGTGATGAAGGTCGCTGGAAGCCCCTCACCGAGCGCACCTTGCGCGAGACGGATAAGAAGATCGAAGATACCCTGCGGATGGATTTTGATACCTTTACCAACGCCTCCTTCTTTTTGCAGGGCAAGGCAGACCAGTTCGCCACAGCCCGGCCGGCTGACCGGAAACGGATCCTGAGCAATATCCTTGGGCTAGAAATCTGGGAATCCTACCGCGAGGCTGCCAACCTGCGGCGGCGTGACCTGGAAAAGGACCTGGGGGTGCTGGATGGGCGTTTGAGCGAAATCCAGGTTGAGTTGGATGAGGGTCCCGAACGCAAAGAACGCTTGGAAGCATTACAAGCCCGCCTGGCTAACCTGGCTGAACAGCGAAAATCTCAAGCGAAAATTCTTGAAAATGTGCAACGTCTGCATGTATTGCTGCAAGAACAGCGGAAATTGGTGGAATCCTTAAGGCTGCAGTTTGAAAGCGCACAGCGTGATCTAGAGCGCATTGCAGATACTTTAAAACAGCGGAAAGAGGAAAGAACGGGTCATCTAGCCGTTCTGGCAGAAGCGGATCAGATTGAAGCGGCCTACCAGGCCTGGCAGAATGCCCGTGCAGCATTGAGCAGCATGGAGGAATTGGCTCAAGCATACCACCAGCATGAAGCCCTGCGGCAAGAGCCATTACGAAGGATTCATGCAGAAGCAGCGCGCCTTCAGCAGGAAAGACATAGCCTTGAATCACAAAATCAAGATTTAGAAAGCGCTCTGGAAGCGCGGGCTGGTCTTGAGGCACAACTGGGAGCGGCAGAGGAAGCGATCGAAAAGGCGCAAGAAAAAATCAGCCGGCGAGACCAGTTGGATGAGGAAATCCGTCAATTACAGGCTCGTTATGCTGAAGCAAAAGCGGAAAACCCCCGCCTGAAGGATGAAGGTCTGAAATTAGGCACGCGGATAGAACAATTGGCGAGCGCGGAATCAGCCGAATGTCCGGTTTGCCAAAAACCACTCAGCAATCAAGATCGTAAGCAGCTCGTCGAAGCACTAACTGCAGAACGCGAGACCATGCGGGCGCGCTATCGTGACAACAGCGATTTAGTAAAGAACTTTGAATCTGAGCTTAAGAAAATGGGATCTCAACTGGCAGATCTTAAGAACAGTGAGGGTGAACTGCGAGAAGCTAATCGCAAGGTTGATCAAATCAAAAACAAGCTGATTGGATTAGCAGACCAGGAAAAAATTTGGAACGCAAAGGGCTTGCCGCGTTTGAAGGAAATCACCCAAATTTTAGATGAAGAAACCTACGCTCAAGATGCCCGTCGGCAGTTGGAAGAGATCAAAGCCGATTTAGAAGCTTTGGGTTATGATTTGGATGCCCACGAGAAATTACGTCAGACAGAAAAGGAAGGGCGTCAGGCAGAAGAAGCCCGGGTGAAAGTTCATCAGGCTAGGGCGGCTCTGGCGCCGATTGAGCGGGAAATTGCCGATCTCGAAGCCCAAAAAATTGAAAAAGAGAAAGAGTTGGAAAATCGAACCACTGCTTTTAGTGAGGCGGCTGCTAAGCTTGCCGCTTCTGAAGCGGGCTTACCTGACCTGTTGCAAGCAGAATCTGATCTGTTTGACATCCAGGAGCAAGAAAATATTCTCCGTCAGGAAGTCGGCGTGGCGGAGGGGCGAGTCAGAATTTTGGCTGTTCAGGAGGAAAGGAAGGACGCCCTTCTGGAGGAACGGGAGGAGATGACCCAGGGGATTGCGGATCTGAGACAGCTCGAGCGTGCCTTCGGCAAGGACGGCATCCCGGCCTTGTTGATCGAGCAAGCCCTGCCGGAAATTGAGGAAACCACCAACACCTTGCTCTCCCGTTTGAGTAATGGGCGGATGTCGTTCAATTTTGTCACCCAGCGAGAGTACAAGGATGCCAGCCGTGAGGATCGTAAAGAGACGCTAGACATGGTCATCAGCGATAATGTGGGCGAGCGGGATTATGAAATGTTCTCCGGCGGCGAGGCCTTCCGGGTTAATTTTTCGATCCGGCTGGCGCTGTCGCAGGTGCTGGCCCGCCGGGCAGGCGCCCGCTTGCAGACCCTAGTCGTCGATGAGGGTTTTGGCAGCCAGGATACCCAGGGGCGTCAGCGCCTGGTGGAGGCGATCAACCTGGTGAAGGATGATTTTGAGAAGATCTTGGTCATCACGCATTTGGATGAGCTCAAGGATGCTTTCCCCACCCGCATTGAGGTGGAAAAGACCGCCGAGGGGTCACAGTTGCGGGTGATGTAAGGACGACAGGAATTAGGTATTGGGAATTAGGTATTGGGTATTAGGTATTGGGTATTGGGTATTAGGTATTCGTTGTAGTGCGGTTGAAAACGTGATCTACGGGGATTGAACTCCCATTCACCATTCAGTGCGTAGCCTCCCTGTAGCGAAGCGGAACGGGACTATTCACAATTAATCAAGCCAGAATCCATAGCGCCCTTGCTTTCGCAGGGGCGCTATTTTCGGGGATTGTGGTCCGCCTGTTGATTAAATTATAGTCACATCTGCTTAAATGTGAATGGATTCGCCTTCTGCACCTTCCGCTGCTTCCATGATCGCTTCGGTCAGGGTGGGGTGGGCATGCACGTTGCGGCCGATCTCGTGCGTGGTGAGCTCAAAGCGCTGCGCCAGGGTCAGCTCGGGCAGCAGTTCGGACACATCCGGCCCAACCATTTGCGCGCCGAGGATCTCACCGTATTTTTTGTCGCTGACGATCTTGACGAAGCCGGCGTAGTCGCCCAGCCCCAGGGCTTTCCCATTGGCCTGGAAGGGGAACTCACCGACGGAGACGTCGTAGCCCTTTTCCACCGCCTGGGCTTCGGTATAGCCGAAGGAGGCCGTCTGCGGGTGGCAGTATGTCGCCCGGGGCATCATGTCATAGTCAAGGGTGACGGTTTCAACGCCAGCGATATTCTCTGCGGCAACCACACCCATGGCCTGGGCGACATGGGCCAGAAGCAGCTTGCCGGTCACATCGCCAACAGCCCAAATGCCTTTGACATTGGTCGCCATACGTTCGTCAATTTCGATATGGCCCCTGTCGCTCAGTTTCACGCCAACCTCTTCCAGGCCGAACCCCCGGCTGTTGGGTTTGAACCCAATCGCCACCAGGGTCAGGTCGGCTTCGATGGACTCTTCACCATCTTTGGTCTCGACGGTAACTTTTGTGCCCTTCTTGGTGGTCTCCACGCCCTTGACCTTGGATCCGGTCATCACCTTGATGCCGCGCTTCTTATAGGCTTTTTCGAGCTCCTTGCCGACCGCTTCGTCTTCCAAAGGCAGGAGCGTATCCAGCATTTCGATGATGGTTACCTCAACGCCGTAGGCGTTCCAGATAGTGGCAAATTCGACGCCGATGGCGCCGCCGCCGATGATGACTGTGGATGTGGGTAGGGTATCGCGCAGGATGGCGGTCTCGTAATCGATCACCTTTTCGCCATCCAGTTCCACCCCGGGGATGGTGAAGGTATGTGCACCGGTGGCGATGATGATGTCCTTGGCTTTGAGGGTTTCCACATCGCCTTCTTCCGGGGTTACCTCCACGGTGTCCTTGGCGGTCAGTTTGGCCTCGCCCATGTGCACATCGATTTTGTTCTTCTTCATCAAGAAGCCGACGCCGCGCACCAGGCGGTCTGAGACCTTGCGGCTGCGGTCATAGGCCACGCTGTAATCCAGCTCGAGGTTTTCAACCTTGAAGCCGAATTCCTTGCCCCGCTCCCGCAGGGTGTGGGCGACATCGGCGTTTTTCAGTAAGGCTTTGGAGGGGATGCAGCCGATGTTTAAACACACACCGCCCAGGAAGCGTTTTTCCACGATGGCGGTTTTCTTACCAAGTTGGGCGCTGCGGATGGCGGCAACATAACCGCCGGGTCCAGCACCGATTACGATAACATCATATTCTTTCATGAGATGGGGTCTCCCTTTCTTAATTATTTTCGTAAAAGTTTTTATCTATGATTCATTACAGCAGCATGACCATTTCATTATACCGAAGTTGGCATTTGTGTTGGCATTTTGTAAACAGGATGTTTACGGTTACTGCCAGTTTTCTAGGGCATGCACGACGTGTGCCAGGAAAGTGTCGGCTGAGGCACCGTCGAGGATGCGATGGTCAAATGAATAGCTCAGGTATACCATGGGCTTGATGGCGATGGCATCGTTGACGACAACCGGCCTTTTCTGGATCAGACCAGCACCCAGGATACCGCTTTGCGGCTGATTGATGATCGGTGTGGCAAATAATGAGCCCTTGGTACCGTGGTTCGTCAGGGTAAAGGTGCCGTTTTGAACCTCATCCGGTTCGAGTTTGCCTTTCCGAGCGCGTTCAGCCAGGTCGTTGATCTTTTTAGCGAGCCCGATCAGTGAGAGCTCGTCGGCATTTTTAATCACGGGGACGATCAACCCGCCTGAGGGTAGGGCGACCGCCATGCTGAGGTTGATCTGTTTGTGGACACGGATGCCCGCATCCGTCCAGGACGAATTTGCCAGGGGGACGGCTTTCAACCCCGTGACGATGGCAGCCAGGAAATAGGCAGTATAGGTCAGGTGCACCCCGCTGCCGGCTTCCAGCTTGGCGGTCTCACGGTGACGTGCCACCTGGCTCAGATCTGCTTCCATCACCGTTGTGACGTGGGGCGCTGTGCGCTTGCTGTGCTGCATGTGCTCAGCAATCCGTTTTCGCATTGGAGAAAGTGAAAGGGTCTCACTGGGTAGCACGCTGGGCTCTGCCTGGCTGACGCGAGGGGGTTGTTCCGCTTGCTTGGCAAACACCAGTTCGGTTGGACGGAACAGGTCACCGTCCGCTGGTGTCTCCCAGATTGGCACTTCTACCTCTTCTTCACCTGTGCGTTCCTTGATATAGGCTTGAAGGTCCTTCTTGGTGATCCGTCCATCCATGCCCGTGCCCTTGACTTTGTGTAAATCTACTTTCTTTTCTCGTGCCAAGCGGGCCACAACTGGTGAGATGTAACCCAGGTCCTCATCCCTACCTGCGGGGGTTTGAATTACCGGTTCGTCGGTGATCGACTCACTATCCGGCGTTTCATGCGGCTCGTGGTCATGTGTGACCGTTTCACCCTTATCGGGAATTTCCTCACCAGGTTCGCCGATCCACGCCAAGATGGTGTCGACTGCGACGGTTTCACCCTCCGGGACAAGGATTTTCAGTAATGTACCGCTCGCTGGGCTGGGAACTTCGGTTGTAACCTTATCGGTTTCAACATCCAGCAGCGATTCATATTCCGCAATTTTATCCCCCTCTTGTTTCAGCCAACCAGTGACCGTTCCTTCGACAATCGATTCGCCCAATTTGGGCATAATGACTTTGGTAGGCATCCTTCCTCCTTTTATCAAAGGCTGCCTAAAATGCAGCCAGATCACGGATTGCAACCGCGATCTTATCTGGATTGATCATAAACCATTCTTGCATGGGGTGGCTGAACGGTACTGCCGGCACATCTGGGCCAGCCAGACGCCTGACGGGTGCATCCAGGTTCATGAAGCCCCACTCCGCGATCGTTGCAGCAATCTCGGCACCGTATCCACCGGTCAAGTTATCCTCATGAACGATCAGGGCTTTACTGGTTTTTCGAACAGATTCCAATATCGTCTCGCGATCGACCGGGTACAAGGTGCGAAGATCGACGACCTCAACATCAATTCCCTCACTGGCAACTGTCTCTGCGGCTTGTAGTGCATAATGATGCATCATCCCATAAGCAAAAACGGTTAGATCCTGCCCCGGCCGGGTGACTTTGGCAGGTCCGATCGGGACGGTGTATTCCTGATCATCCTCCGGCACCTCGCCTTTGATCAGGCGGTAACCCTTCTTGGGCTCAAAGAACAGCACCGGGTTCGGGTCACGGACAGCAGATTTGAGCAGTCCTTTGGCATCGTAGGGGTTGGAAGGGATGACAACCTTTAACCCGGGTACCTGGGTGAAGAAGGCTTCCACGCTTTGTGAATGGTACAACCCGCCGCCAATCCCGCCGCCGTAGGGGGCGCGGATGACCATTGGGACCGACCATTGGCCGTTGGACCGATAATACATTTTTGCAGCTTCACTGACGATCTGGTTAAAGGCCGGGTAGATGAAGTCGGCAAACTGGATCTCACAGATAGGGCGCTTCCCATACACAGCAGCCCCAATACCCACACCGACAATGGTCAATTCTGCCAGCGGTGAATCGATCACGCGGTCTTCGCCGTACTTTTCAAATAGGCCTTGGGTCGCTCTAAAGACGCCGCCACGCACACCCACATCCTCGCCAATGATGAAGACACGTTCATCACGCCCTAATTCCTCATCCATCGCTTGGCGAATTGCCTCGATCATGGTAATTTCAGTCATTTTTTACCTCCTCAGCATAAACTGGGGTTGCTGCGTCTGCCCCTTTTGGATAGGGGGCCTTGGTGGCTTCTTCGACCGCTTCGTCCACCATCTTTTTTGCTTTGTCTTCTAGATTGTTATATTCTTCTTCTGTCATCAGACCCTGTTCGATGAATTGGTTTTTCATCATAATCAGCGGGTCTTGCTTTTTAAATTCTTCAACTTCCTCACGGGTGCGGTAACTGCGGTCGTCATCATCGGAGGAGTGGGGGGTCAGGCGGTACATCTTTGCCTCGATGACAGAAGGTCCCTTCCCCTGCCGGGCATTTGCCACGGCTTCTGCTACGGCATCGTATACTTCGAACATGTCAGTCCCATCCACCTCGATCCCCGGCAAACCCAGGCCGCAGGCTTTATCGGCAGCACTGCTGACCGCCATCTGCTTTTCCTGGGGGACAGAAATGGCATACCGGTTGTTTTCTACCAGGAATACCACGGGCAGGCTGTGGATTGCAGCGAAGTTGACTGCCTCGTACCACTCACCCTGGGAGGTCGAACCCTCGCCGATTGTGGTGAGTACGACCTCGTCCCCACCATCCAGCTTAATCCCGAGTCCGATGCCCGAAGCATGCGGCGATTGCGTGGCAACGGGTGCAGAATGGCTGAGGACTTTGGCATGGTGCAGGCTGAAGTGGCTGGGCATCTGCCGTGCCCCGGAAGTGGGTTCTTGGGCTTTGCCCATCAAGCTCCTCACAAATTCGGATGGGCTCATTCCCATAGCAATCACCATTGCCAGGTCGCGGTAATAGGGCACCAGCCAGTCTTTGCCTTTTTCAATCGCATACACGGCACCGACCTGGGCTGCTTCTTGCCCGATACCGGAAATATGAAAGGCGATTTTTCCCTGGCGATGCAGCACCCAGGCGCGTTCATCCAATCGCCTGGAGAGCAGCATCATCCAGAACATTTCTTTCTTTTGTTCCCTGGAAAGCGGCATTTTTACCTCCTGATGTGATCACCAATCCAATGAGATATATCAATTATAAAAGGGTCGAGTTTAGGGATTTTGTCGGAACTTCGTCAATCCTGACAACCATACTGACACCGACCTATCCCTTCAAACATCGTAGGTATGATTTCTTTTTTAAATGATACTGCATTTATACTGCAGAATAAAAGGGGTTTATATGAAGGAGGCTGAAATTGGAATGGCAAAATGCGAGTTGGTCTTCCCCATTTTGATCTGGTCTTGAGTAACATAATTTTTAAGGCAACGTGTCCTTCTAGAGTAAGATTATTTGTGAGGCAATGTGCCAGTATAATTTAACGCACCAACTAATCTTTTGGTTGGTGAAATTTGCTCACAGCATGTTTTTGATCTTATAATGGATTTAGTGCCATGCAGCAGAATTCAGGTCGCTGAGTATCATGTCCCATCTATCTAAGGGGTTTCATTCCCCGGAAGTTGAGCAGTACCTTAAGCGCGCCAGGGCAACAGCGATGATCTTAATTCACGATGATATGATCATTGCAAAATATGGGCGATTGAGCCCTGAAGGCTTTCAGGAATTTGCTGATGCGGTACAGCGCCATTGGCTGGGATGGGAACAGGGGGATCTTGATCGCCAAGTGGTACTGTCGCTAGACGGTCAATTTCACTGTTTGCGTGTCAGGACTACCCCCAGCGGCGATTACCTGTTAAGCCTGGCCTTCCCGATGGAGATTTCCTTGAAACACATGCGGCGGGAAATGGAAGGTTTGATGCGACTGGTCACGGTTTTTGACGAAAACACAGGTAGCGCTGACGACCGTTTGGAACAATCCTTGCAATTAACAGGGCAGCCTACGTCAAAGCCCGTTCCGCCTGAAACCGCCAAAACGGTTCCTGAAGGATGGCAAATTGAAAATAAGATGGCTGGGCAAATTGAGGATGAGATTGTGCCTGAGGAACCGTTAGCTCCACCAGGAGCCCCTGAAAATAAATTTACAGGAGAGGAACAAGAGTCACAGCCGGATGGGCTGCGCTGGCAGCCATTGGACGCGCTCTTGCCGTCGGAAGTGGAACTAGCTGAGGCTGAACTTGATGTTGACCAGGAAATTGACCATCGTGTGGACCATCTCACTGCGCAGTTAGGGGACCAAATGTCCCCACTCGATGACGACCTAGTGAGCATCATCCAGGATGCTGATCAGCGCCAACGCTCCCAAAACGCCCTTAAAGATCGACCATCCATTACTTATCACGATCCATTTCCTGATGAACCCTATCTAGGCTCCTGTGATGAAGACACTAAGACCCTGGAAGAAACGGTGATGGATACCACCTTCTACCTGGTCCCACGATTGAAGGACCATTACCTGCTCGGCGAGCTGGCGCTTCACCTGCGTGAGTGGTTCCCGGCCTTATGCGAAATCTACGGTTGGGAGCTGGCTTCGCTGTCGGTGCGTCCAGACTATCTCAAGTGGACCCTGCTCGATTTCCCTGAGTGCCTGATACGCGATTTGTTGGGCGTGGTCAGGCACTGGACTTCAGAACGCATCTTCAATGCCTTACCAGATCTGCAGGCGGGCAACTCAACCCAGGATTTTTGGTCGCCGGGCTACTTGGTGGACACGCAAAACAGGGAATTTCCTACCCAGGTACTGGTCACCCATATCTCCCGCAGCCGGGTCACGCAAGAATCTCTTGTTGATTAGTCTTTTAATTTCATAAAAACTCTAACCATATTCTAATGTTACAAACCTTGCATTTGGTAGTTCCCTGTGATATATTTATCACTGTCAAACGTCTGGGTGCCCCCCTCACCCAGGCGTTTGGCTTTTAACCGCCAAACGAACGGCCAACAGGCTGTGGGTCTCAAAGTTCCGGGGGAATCGCGATAAAATTACCCCAAAATCATGATCCAATCGTAACTGCTCAGTGGGCGAGGGATTTGGGTCCCCACCACCAGCTGTTATATCAAATATAAATGACTGAGAATGGTATGGAAGTGTTAGATGTTTGAAATCCGGCAGTGTACCCATCCTGAATGCGGTCTACGGCTGCCTATTGACCCAGCTTTATATCGCGGAGCGTATTGTCCCCGGTGCGGCGCCCCGATGATACGGGTGGGGTCTTCTTACCAGCACCGTCAAACTTTATCTGAACTGCAACCAAAGCGGCGCATCAGCGTATTGCTGGATAACCTGCGCAGCGCATATAACACCGGTGCCATTTTCCGCACGGCGGACGGAGTCGGTGCTGCACACCTGTATTTAGGCGGCATCACACCCAATCCGACCGAAAACATGGCTGTAGGGAAAACGGCGTTAGGTTCTGAATTGACCATCCCCTGGTCATCTCACCCGGATGCATGTGCATTGGCGCAAGATCTGCAAGCTGAGGGCTTCAGGCTGTTAGTGCTGGAAACGACGCCGCAGGCCGTCCCCATATTTGACGTTGACCTTCAATGTTTTGGAACAGACCCATTATTACTGGTTGTAGGCAATGAACAGGCCGGGGTCGACCCCGGATTGCTCGAGCTGTGTGATCTGGTGCTGGCGCTGCCGATGGTCGGGTCGAAAGCTTCGCTGAATGTGGCGGTGGCTTTTGGCGTGGCCGCGTACTGGCTGGCTTTTTCTTAGGTTATACTTACCCCGAATAAATGCGCTATCCACTGTCATGATGGAAGAAAAATTAGAAAATGATTGAAACCAACTCGCTTACCAAGATATTTAAGATTAAAAAAGGGGCCGATATCCCCGCAGTGGTCGACTTGACCTTAACCGTTCGGGAAGGCGAAGTCTTTGGCTTCCTGGGACCTAACGGCGCCGGGAAGACCACCACCATCCGCATGCTGACCAGCCTGATCGGACCGACCTCTGGAACAGCCCGGGTGTGCGGATACGAACTGGGCTTGAACGACCAGGATATTCGCCGATCGGTGGGGTTGTTGACAGAAAGCCCGGGGATGTATGACCGCCTGAGCGCTGCGAAAAACCTGGCGATTTATGCCAACTTATACGATGTCGAAGATGTCGAAGGCCAGTTAAAAAAGTACTTGCAAATGCTGGGGTTGTGGTCACGCCGCGATGACCCGGTCGGCAGCTTTTCTAAGGGGATGCGTCAAAAGCTGGCCATTTGTCGAGCGCTGCTGCATGAACCGCGCTTGCTGTTTCTCGACGAGCCGACCAGTGGGCTGGATCCAGAAGCCGCCAAGCTGGTGCGGTCTTTTATCGAGGACCTGCGCAGCCAAGGGCGGACGATTTTCATGTGTACCCACAACCTCAACGAGGCTGATCGTCTGTGCGACCGCATTGGCATCTTCCGGACAAACTTAATTGAAGTTGATACGCCCCAAAACTTACGCCTGAAGCTGTTTGGTCGTAAGGTTGTGTTCCATTTGCGCAGTGTGGACCCATCCTGGATCCCGTTGGTGTCCTCCTTGGAGGGTGTCAGTGATGTCAGCTTGATCGACAATAAATTGGTGATTGCGTTGGAAAACCCGGCAAACCAGAATCCACATATCATTCGCACATTAGTAGCGCAGGGTGCAGATGTGCAGTTTGTTGGCGAGCTGCGTCGCTCATTGGAAGAGATTTATTTGCAAACCATGGGTGAAAATCAGGATGAGGTAGCAAAATCATGAAGCATATTTTGATCATTATCAAAAAAGAATGGGCTGAAGTCTTTCAGAACCGGATGGTGTTGTTCACGATGATCTTCGTCCCGCTCATTTTTGTGGCTTTGCCTCTGGCGACGTTATACTTCACCGGGCAAAGTATGGGTGGAGATGTGGCTGGCGATTTGGCAGATGTGCCGGCCGGATTTTTGTCCGAGTGTGGAACGGATATGACTGCCAGTGATTGTATGCAGGTCTACCTGATTAACATGTACCTGCTGTTGTTCATGATGCTGCCAGTGATTATCCCCGTCACCATTGCTGCGTATAGTGTTGTTGGTGAGAAAACCACCCGCAGCCTGGAGCCCTTGTTGGCCACACCGATCACAACTTTTGAGTTGCTGGCAGGTAAAAGCCTGGCTGCGGCCATTCCAGCGATCATGGCAGGGTGGCTTTCCTTCGGGATATTCCTGTTAGGATTACCGATGCTTGGGGTTAGCCAGGTCGTCTTCCGTTATATCATCGGCCCCACCTGGCTGCTGGCGGTCATGGTGGCAGGCCCTTTAATGGCTATTGCAGCGGTGAATTTTGCCCTGTTTGTGTCCTCCCGGGTCAATGACCCGCGGGTAGCAGAGCAGATCTCCGTTCTGCTGATCATCCCGATCATGGCGGCATTATTTGCCCAACTGGCTGGAATCATTGTGATTGATCTGTTTGTGATGTTGAGCTATATTGCTGCGATGGTACTTGTTGATATCGGTATGATTTATCTGGGTGTGACGATCTTTGAACGTGAAACGATCCTTACCCGCTGGAAATGATGGGATTTTTTATGATGAAGAAGTCATTTTGGGTGAGTATCCTCATCTTAGGTATATTATTGGCAGTTGTGACCTATCCCGTCAACGCCCAAGCGAGTGATTATGACATCCGTTTACGCAGGGACTTCGGCTATGGCGCCGGAAGCAATGTGCGGGGCACCTTCACCATCAGCTTATCCGGAGATGAGAGCCAGGTAGCCTCCGTGGTGTTTCTGATCGATGGCGAGGAGATGGCAACTGTGGAGGAGGCGCCGTTTCGCTTCAAATTCCACACCGATAATTTTGGGTTTGGCATGCACCAGCTCAGTGCCAAGGTGTTTCTGCTTGATGGCTCCACGATCACCACCCGTTCGGTTGGGTTAAACTTCATCAGCCCGGAAGAGGAACGGGGAAGCATGACCACCCTGTTTATCGGCATTGGCGGCGCTTTGATCCTGGCTCTGGTGATTTTCGGCCTGGTGCAGTTCCTGGTCTTTAAGCGCAAGCCTGGGCATACCCTTCAGCCGGGAGAAGTGCACCAATATGGATTGTTGGGCGGGGCCATCTGCCCAAAGTGCGGACGGGCGTTCCCACGCCACATTTGGGGGATCAACCTTGGTGTGGGAAAGTTTGATCGCTGTGAGCATTGCGGCCAATGGAGCATGACCACGCGTGCTACCCCTGAAGCGCTCAGAGCAGCCGAAGCCGCGGAAATGGAAGCCAAGCATGCCGACCAGGAAGCGGGGACTGGTAAAGGTCAGGTTAAAGACGCCCTGGAAGACACTCGCTATATTGATGATATCTAACCTACCCCAATCGTAACTTTTCAGGCATCCCCACTGCTGAAGGGTGCCCTTGCACGCAGATTAGTTACGATCATTTTTTGTTTAATGCCGCTGATATTATCAGAATGATGGTTTTTATTGTCCGTTAATCACCCGCGTGGTAGAATTTGTGTGAATATTATTTTTGGAGGTGCTATGGAACAACTGGTCGCAACATTTAAGGTCAAAAAAGGGCTGGCGCAAATGTTAAAAGGCGGCGTGATTATGGATGTGGTCACGGCCGATCATGCCAAGATCGCCGAAGATGCTGGTGCGGTGGCTGTGATGGCGCTGGAGCGCGTCCCGGCGGACATCCGTGCTGATGGTGGTGTTGCCCGAATGAGCGACCCTGAATTGATCATCCAGATCATGGATGCCGTTTCAATCCCGGTGATGGCAAAATGCCGTATTGGCCATTTTGTTGAAGCCCAGATCCTGGAATCCCTCGGTGTGGATTACATCGACGAATCTGAGGTCCTGACCCCGGCTGATGAGGCACATCACATCTATAAACACAACTTCAAAGTGCCCTTCGTCTGCGGCTGCCGCAACCTGGGTGAAGCCCTACGCCGGATTGGTGAGGGCGCTGCCATGATCCGTACCAAGGGTGAAGCCGGAACCGGTGACATCGTTGAAGCAGTCCGTCATGCGCGCAGCGTGCTGGGTGAGATTCGTCGCTTGCAGAATATGGCGGAAGAGGAGCTGATGTCCTTTGCTAAGGAGATCGGCGCCCCCTTTGAACTGGTTAAAGAAACCCGGGAACTGGGACGACTGCCGGTGGTCAATTTCGCTGCGGGCGGGATCGCGACCCCTGCGGATGCCGCTTTGATGATGCAGTTGGGCGTAGATGGCGTATTTGTGGGTTCAGGCATATTTAAATCCGGTGAACCTGCCAAGCGGGCGGATGCGATCGTTAAAGCCACGACGCATTATCAGGATCCGAAGATCCTGGCAGAAATCAGCCGTAACCTGGGTGAGCCAATGGTAGGCCGCCAGGTGACCGATATCCCTGAGTCCGATTTGATATCAACGCGCGGCTGGTAACCAGCGCCTGGCTCAAGCGAACCCATGAATATTGGCGTCCTTGCCCTGCAGGGCGATTTCATCGAACATGTGGGAGTATTACAGACCATTGGTGTTATGCCGCGCCTGGTTAGGCTGCCGGGTGACCTTTCGGGCTTGGATGGATTGATTATCCCAGGCGGCGAGTCGACGACCATCGGAAAGTTGGCTGAAGCCTTTGGGTTGATCCACCCTTTGCGTGAATTTAGTAAAACACACGCCATTTGGGGCACCTGTGCGGGTGCCATCTTCCTCTCCAAAGATGTTCATCGTGACCAGCCGTTACTGCACTTGATGGATATCACCGTAGAGCGCAATGCCTTTGGTCGGCAGGTGGATAGTTTTGAGATCGATTTACCGGTGCCGTTCTTTGAAGATGGTCAGGACCACCCCTATCATGCCATCTTTATCCGTGCGCCGATTATCAAATCTGTAGCTGGTGAAGCGAAAACCCTATTGACACTGCCTGATGGGCGGATTGTCGCTGCCCAGCAAGGAAAACTGCTGGCGACATCTTTCCATCCAGAGCTGACCCCTGACCCTCGCTTTCACCAGTATTTTTCGGCATTAGCAAGGTCATAAGCGTGCGTTCGATCCTGTGGTATGACTGGCCGTATCTTATCAAACACCGAAGTCAGATAACCTGCCTGGATAACATCCTGCTGCTGACGCGCGGCAAACCCTTAACCCCAACCCATTTACTGTTAGCCATCCGTCCTACCGACCATCTTTTTACCGGCGTGTACCAGCCTGCAGAAGGCGGTGTCAAAAGCGTTGGACAGGTGTACCAATCATCCAAAATTAGCGGCGCCCATATCAATTACCTGCTGCAGCCGGAAGGTGGCGACACGCAACACCTGGTGCCTTTATTGGAAGGCCTGGTCAAGCAAGCAGGCAGCTGGGGCGCTAAACAGGTCATCGCTGACCTGGATACAGATTCCCCCTGGTTTGTGTCCTTCCGACAAGCAGGTTTTTCCGTATTGGCAAAGCAGCAGGTCTTCAAATGCCTGATTGCGGAAAAGGCACTGGCGAATGGTGAAAACCGGTGGCGGAGGTGGACCAGTGGGGATATTCACGCCATGCGTTGCCTGTATCACACCCTGGTGCCGCCCCTGGTCCAGCCGGTTGAACCCCTGACACGGCGAGAAACCTTGGGGCTGGTGTACTATGACAAAAAGGGTGACCTGCAAGCGTATGCTGACCTGGTCTACGGCCCGCTGGGTATTTGGGTGCTGCCGGTAATCCTGCCGCAAGCGAAAGAGGAGATTGCTGACTTGCTAAGGGGGATGATTGAGGCCGTGCCGGATCGCACTGGACGTTCGATCTATGTCACCGTCCGGTCATACCAGCCGTGGGTGGAGCATGCATTGTTGGATCTTTCCGCTGTACCCGGCCCTGAGCAAGCCTTATTGGTCCGGTATATTGCGCTGCAGCAGCGGGTGAAAGCTGAGTTTTCCTTTGCGGCGATTGAAAATGGCAATCGCGAACCAACTGTGCCTTATGCACCGATCAAGAACCATCGGAATTGATCGAATATGGCGGATGAACCTTCAATTAAAGACGTTGTTAATAAATTTGGGATAGAATTAGGAATTATGCCATTGGCGTAAAAATAATTGGAAAGAATAATTAATTAAGGTTATGTTAGAACATCAAAAAATTACAGATGACCTGGACTTGCTGCTGGATAAATTGCCGCCGCGCATTTCAGAGGTCGTGCGAGAGCTGGATGACAGCGACAACCTGTTAGAAATTGTGATGGACTTAGGGCGCCGACCTAAAGCGCGCTTTGTTCTTCGTGAAGCTGTGTTGAGCGAACAAGAGGTCACTTATGAGGATATCAAAGAGCTCACACATGCCATCAGCGAGTTTGACGCGGATAACCGCGCAGGCATCGAACGCACCCTGCACCGCATCTCTGCCATCCGCAACCGCCGCCAGGAAGTGGTGGGGCTAACCTGCCGCATCGGGCGTGCGGTCTATGGCACCAGCGATATCATTCAAGACCTGATCGAATCAGGCGCCAGCATCCTCATCTTAGGGCGTCCCGGGGTGGGCAAGACCACCATCCTGCGAGAAGCGGCACGCATCCTGGCTGAAAGCGCACGGGTGATCATTGTGGATACCAGCAATGAAATCGGCGGCGATGGAGATGTCCCCCATCCAGCCATCGGCGCAGCTCGGCGGATGCAGGTTGCCAAGCCCTCCCTGCAGCACGAGGTAATGATTGAAGCTGTGGAGAACCACAATCCCGAGGTGATCGTGATCGATGAGATCGGGCGTGAATTGGAAGCTATGGCTGCCCGGACAATTGCGGAACGCGGGGTTCAGCTGATCGGCACGGCCCATGGTAACACCCTCGAAAACCTGCTGCTCAACCCGACCTTATCGGACCTGGTCGGTGGGATTGAGTCGGTGACCCTCTCGGATGAAGAAGCACGCCGGCGCGGCACCCAGAAGACCGTGCTTGAACGGCGGGCACCCCCAACCTTTGACGTCCTGGTTGAAATTCAGGACCGTAACCGAATTGCTGTCCAAAGCGATGTGGCGGCTGCCGTGGATGCACTTTTACGGGGTTATCCCCTCGCGCCTGAGATTCGCTACCGCGATGATGAAAACAAGATCCACGTGCAAAAGCCAGCCCCCCCCAAGGTCGGCACCGCCGCCCAGGCCCTGAACAGGAGCAACAAGCGGGATACCGCTCCCTTTAGCCGCTCAACGGGCAGCCAGCGGGTGCAGACGGGCGATCAACGCACGGAAACAGTTGAAGGAGCGCTGGCTATGGTGGATGGGGAAAGCCAGGCGCTCAAACCGGTGGATATTTACCCATTTGGCGTGGCACGCAACCGCCTGATTCAAGCCGCCAAACAGCTGAATGTACCGGCCAGGATCGTGCGCAATCTCAAAGATGCGGATACCCTGTTGACCCTGCGCCGTTATTACCGCGAACGTCAGCAACCTGTGGTTGAAGCCGAACAGCGCGGGATGCCTATTTTTGTCTTACGCTCCAATACCAGCCAACAGATGGAGCAGTTCCTGGTCGATTTATTCAATCTCACCAGCAGTGATGGGCGGCCGAGCCAGGAGCGCGCATATGTCGACCAGACCCAGGCCGCCATCCAGGCTGTGTTGAATGGCGAACGCTGGATTGACTTGGCGCCAGCCACATCCACGATCCGACGTTTGCAGCATGAAATGGCACGCCAGGCAGACCTGGTATCCCATTCTTATGGACAAGAACCCAATCGGCATGTGAGGATTTTTCGAGAATAACCATGTTTATTACCTTGGAAGGGCCGGAGGGCAGCGGTAAAACCTCCCAGCTCCCAGCGCTGGCAGGCTATTTACGCGCTGCGGGTTACGATGTGCTCGTCACGCGTGAACCCGGTGGGACCGCTGTAGGCGACCAGATCCGCGAAATCCTGATGAACCTGAAAAATGTGTCCATCATCCCCCGCACGGAGATTTTGCTGTTCCTGGCAGCCCGTGCCCAGCATGTGGATGAGGTCATCCGCCCGGCATTGACGGCTGGGAAAGTTGTACTGTGCGACCGCTTTGGCGATTCGACCCTGGCTTACCAGGGGTTTGGGCATAAGACTGACCTAGAAACGCTGCAAGCCTTGCTTCATTTTTCAACCGGTGGTTTGAAACCTGATCTAACCTTGCTGGTGGATGTGCCGGTGGAAGTGGGGATGGCGCGCAAACGTGATAATAGCTCAGAATGGAACCGCCTAGACGCGTATGCCCTAGCTTTCCATGAGCGCGTTCGACAAGGCTATTTTGCCCTGGCCGAAGCAGAACCTGAGCGGTGGATTATCGTCGATGCCACTGAAGAAAAGGATCGCGTACAGCAAGCCCTGCGAAAGGCCATCCTGACCCGGCTTGAGCTTGGTTGATCACCCCACTGGTATTGATCGGTATGCTGTGGGATTATAATAAAATTAGTAACCACTCAGCGCCTAATGGAGCCTTCAAAAGCAGGTAAGCTTGAGCAGTTATTAAAATCACATCAAGAAGAGAGGTTGTTAATGCCTAGAAAAATTTTATTCGTATTCTTGTTAGGCGCTTTGCTGGTTTCGGCTTGTGCACCAAAGACTGTTGAACCGGTTGACGCACCCGGGGTAGAGGCTGAGGCATCAGGAGAGATCCTTCCAGAGGTTGTGCGTGAACCCGAGCCCGAGTGGACAGAAGACCAGATGCCCTGTTCAACGGTCTATGGTTATCAGACAACGGCAGAAACAGATTATTACCAAGCCATTATTGACCAGCTTCCTCCGTTACGCGAGGATGATTGGGTTAAGGGCAACCCCGACGCGCCCATCACGATCTTCGAATATGCCGATTTTCAGTGTCCAGCCTGTGTTAATTTTGCCCAATTTTCGGGTTCTTTATATGAATACTTTCCAAATTCGATCAAAATCGTATTTAGGCACCTGCCTCTGCCATCAATCCACGGTCTAGCTTTTATTTCTGGCATGGCTGCTGAAGCAGCGGGTGCCCAGGGAAAATTCTGGGAAATGCATGATTTACTGTATCTTTCCCAAGGGCAGTGGAATCAACTGACAGAAGAGATGTTTGTGAATTGGATCGTTGATCAGGCGCAACTCTTTGAACTGGATGTTGACCAATTCCGGCAGGACTTACTGAACGAGGAAAAAAGAGCCTGGTTGGAAGAGACAACCACAGAGCGGTTGACACTGGGCTTGAATTATACGCCCACCGTGGTGGTTAACGGCCGCATTTTCAGAGAGAACAAGCCGGATCTGTTCAGCCTGGTCGGCATTCATGAGTTTGGCGGGTTTGCATCCTGTCCGCCCTGGGTGATCGACCCGGACCGGTCTTATACAGCCATATTGGATACCAGCGCCGGTGAGATCGAGATTGAATTGTATGCAGATGTCGCACCGATTGCGGTGAATTCCTTCGTCTTCTTAGCCCAAAACGGCTGGTTTGATGAGGTCTACTTCCATCGTGTGTTACCCGGGTTTGTTGCCCAAGCTGGCGACCCCTCGGGGTTGGGTGTGGTCGGTCCCGGGTATAAATTTGTCAACGAAACGGATAACGACCTGTCCTTTGACCGCCCGGGCATCCTGGGAATGGCTAATGCGGGTGTGGACACAAATGGGAGCCAATTCTTCATCACCCTAGCGCCGGTGACCAACCTGGATGGCGGCTATACCATCTTTGGTGAGGTTGCCCAGGGGAGCCTGGAAATGTTAGACAAGATCGCCTTGCGTGATCCCCAGACGGCGGTTGGTTTTGATGATGCTACAATCATCAACGGGATTGAGATCGTTGAAAAATAATTCGTGGATAGGGGCTAATTGATGACAGAAATGCATTCGCCAGGTAAAAACTGGCGAGTCATTTTAACCCTGGTGATCAGTGCCTTAGGGATCCTGTTTTTCATTGTGCAGGCGCTGGCACTGGGCGTCTTCTTCCTGACATCCTTCCTGGACCCGATCATCAGCATGCCTGAAAGCGTGTCCATTGGATTGTTTTTCTGGACATCGATTTTGGGCGGATTGATGCTCGTCCCTATTTTGCTGTTGAGCATTTATAACTTACAGGGTAAGCCCGTCCCCGGTTGGCTGGATCTTACCCGCCCGACTTTGAGCAAAGGGTTGCGTTGGGTGATCTTGGTCTGGCCCGTTTTGGTCCTGTTGGGTTGGTGGATCACCAGCCAGGAAGGTCTGGCTGCGTTTTTGCTGGGGCCGATCAACGTACTGGTGGCCGGATTGCCCATCTTATGGATTTTCAATGCCGCCCAAAGCGGTCTGCCAGGCGGGTCGCATATGCGCAAGTGGCGCATATTTGGCTTTAGCATCACCTTGCTGCCCATTTTGGTTATTTTGGCGGAGTTGATCGCTATTGTGATCCTGGGGGGGCTGGGCTGGGTTTACGTGAGCATCCGTGCCGAAGTTGACCCACAAATCCAACGGGATATTGCCTACCTGGCGAACCAAGTTATGGCTCGCGGTGACAATCTAGACGCCATGATCCAGTTTCTCAGGCCGTACATTTTACAGCCCAGTATTATTTTCTGGGCTTTAGCGATTTTTGGTGGGATTATCCCCATTATTGAAGAGGTGATCAAACCCCTGGCATTGTGGACGCTGGCAGGGCGTAAGCTGACCCCCCAAGAGGGTTTTGTCGGGGGGTTGCTGTGCGGTGCCGGTTTTGCCTTGATGGAGAATGTGTTTTACTTTACAACGGTTCTACTGGCGGAAGAATGGTTGTTCATGGCTATTGGGCGGGCGGGCACAGGCGTGCTGCATATGTTAGCCTCAGGCCTGGTGGGCTGGGGGCTGGCAGTCGCCTGGCAAAAACGCAAGTGGGCTTTTCTGGCCTTGACCACTCTGGGTGCGTTTGTTTTGCACGGAGTTTGGAACATCATGGCAGTAATTTCTGGTGTGGTGCCCTTATTGATCCTGGAAAGCGAGCCCACATCCCTACAATTGCTGGTTTCTCATGCACCGGTGGTTGTCTTATTGATCATGTCCATCATCGGCTTGTTTTTGATCAACAAGCATTTACGCATAGGGGAAAGTGCGGATGTGCTCTCCACGGTCGAAAGCCAGGAAGAAGGCGGAATTTGATCTTGGCAGAACGAATTTGGTTGTTAAGGGTTTACCTTAAAGCGGAGGTCCTCCAGAATTATGACTGAAAAGCCTTTATTTTCAATCGTTTTCTTTCTGATCAAGAAATTGACAAAATTCCAGGTGTTGAACGCCGAGCTGATCCCCCCAGAGGGCGGTTTGCTGATGACGACAAACCATATCAGCCGTTTGGATGTGCCTATGCTGATGGCAATGAGCGACCGGACAGATTTGGTAGCCATTGTGGCAAACAAGTACGAGAAAAAGCCCTTTTTTAAGTGGGTCCTGGAGAAAATCGGCACGATCATCTGGATGGACCGCGAAAAGATTGATTTTTCAGCGTTACGTGAAGTTTTGAGCGTTTTAAGAAGGGGTGAGGTGATCGGCATTGCACCGGAGGGCACTCGCAGCCATGGCGCTGTTGGTTTGTTAGAAGGCAAACAAGGTGCGGCGGTGATGGCAGCCCAGGCATCCGTCCCGATCTTGCCGGTGGGCATCATCGGCACCGATAAAATCTACGAGCATTGGATGAAACTGCGCCGGCCGCCCGTCACCATTCGGGCTGGAAAGCCTTATTATCTACCGGAAATGGATCCCAATGACCGTCAAGCCTGGCTGTCGGATAATACAGATGAAATCATGTGCCGGATTGCCGCCTTGCTGCCCCCTGAGTACCGCGGTTTTTATGCGGATCACCCCCGCTTGAAGGAATTGCTGGCTGAGGAGGCGGAATAACCCGTTCTCCAACCGATGTTGCGAATTTTTGAGCACTGACCAGAGTTTGGGCTGGGTAAAAATTTTTCATCTTGGCACCCTGCACGGCACAGGATGGGCTTATCCGTCGGATGGTATAATCCAAATGTGTTACCGGAACTTGATTTAGGCGATATTCTGCGTTTGCGCAAGCCGCATCCCTGCGGTGGGTATGAATGGCGGGTGGTGCGCTTAGGGGCGGATATTGGCCTGGAGTGCCTTAGCTGCGGTCGGCGAGTGCTGCTTGAGCGGCGGGTGTTAAAAAACCGCATGAAGACAATTGTTCGTAAAGCTGGGGAGATTGACGCATCAAATGAATAAAAAACCCCATATCCTGTTTCTTTTTTCCGATACTGGCGGGGGACACCGCAGCGCAGCCAAAGCGATCATCGAAGCTTTGGACATCTATCATCCTGGACAGGTCACAACCGAGATGTTGGACTTTTTTGTGGCGTACGCCCCGCCACCCTTTGATCGAGCCCCTTCCACCTATGCGCACATGGCGCAGGTGCCCAACCTGTGGGAACTGGGATATAAACTCAGCAATGGTAAATACCGTTCAAAAGTCGTATATGATGGGCTCTGGCCTTATATCCGTTCCGCTGCCAAGGACTTGGTAAACGAACATCCCTGTGATTTGATCCTTTCTGTGCACCCGATCATCAACACTCCAATTTTACGAACATTGGAACTTGGACTTAAGCCCTATGTGATTGTGGTCACAGATATGGTTTCAACGCATGTATTTTGGTACAACAACGATGCCACCCTGACACTGGTCCCAACGCAGGAGGCTTGGCAGCGCGGCATTGAAATTGGGATGGATGAGGATCGGATCGAGGTGATTGGCCAGCCGATCTCGGATAAATTTCGCCATCCCACTGCGCCAAAAGCACAGCTAAGGAGCGCTTTTGGCTGGCCGCATGATTTGCCGGTCGTTTTGATGGTGGGCGGCGGGGAGGGGATGGGTCCGCTTGAAGATGTGGTGCGTGCTGTGGATCGGGCACAATTGGACCTGAAGCTGGTAATCATCACTGGGCGCAATGAGGCTTTACAGCGTAATCTTGAGAAAAAGCCGTTGACGATTTCGCATGAAATCCTTGGTTTTGTCGATTCCATGCCAGACTTGATGAATGCGGCGGATGTGATTGTCACCAAGGCCGGGCCAGGCACGATCAGCGAGGCTTTCACAGCCGGGTTGCCGATGGTCCTTTACACGCGTATGCCCGGACAGGAAGAAGGCAACGTAGATTATGTGGTGGATAAAGGCGCTGGCGTGTGGGCACCCACCCCGGAACAGGTTGTTGAAACCCTGCGGCTTTGGATTGAAAACCCGGAAATCCGCGCACAGATCGCCCTGACATCGAAAAGCCTGGCGCGACCGGATGCCGCGAAGAACATCGCTGATAAGATCATTTCCATGGTTAAACCGTGATAAATCTGATATGATAGTAGTTAATCATTATGCCAATATTAGATGATCGTAATTTTGAATTTTTCAGCCACAGCCCTGATCAGACCCGGCGGCTGGGCATCCACCTGGGTGGGTATCTGGAGACGGGTGATGTGATTTGTTTGGAGGGGGATCTCGGCAGCGGAAAGACCACCCTTGTCCAGGGTATCGGACAGGGTTGGGGCACGCTGGACCCGGTCACAAGCCCGACCTATGTACTCGTGAACGAATACCGCCGCCCGGGCAAAGAGCGGCTGTTTCACCTGGATGCTTACCGTTTGGAGAGTGCGCTGGAGGCAGAATCCCTTGACCTGGATCGCATGCTAACCCAGGGGTCGATGGTGATTGAATGGGCTGACCGGATTAAAGACGCCCTGCCGGGTGAGCATCTTTGGATTCGCCTATCTTTTTCAGCGCTCGAGCAACGAACCATGCTGCTTGTCTCACAGGGCAAACGTTACGAATCAATGGTTGAAAATTTACGGCGCAAGATATATGGAGTTTTCTAGTGTTAATTGCTCTTGATACATCAACTTCGTGGATCAGCCTGGCGCTGTTTGATGGCACTTATGTGCGCTATGAAAGCACATGGGAGAGTCAGCATCATCACACCGTGGAATTAGCCCCTGCCATCAACCGCGTCTTCAAGCAGACCGGTACCTCCCCACAAGACCTAACTGGGATTGCGGTGGCGATTGGGCCCGGCTCCTTTACCAGCTTGCGGATCGGGTTAGCGCTTACCAAGGGGATGTCGCTGGCGTTGAACATCCCAATGGCTGGTGTGCCCTCATTGGACGTGATTGCCTCGGCACAGCCCCTGGATGAGCGCCCGATGATCGCGGTCCTGCATGCAGGCAGGCGGCGTTTGGCTTACGCCACCTACCAGGTGCAGGGGGGCGCGTGGGCAGCCCAGGACGACCCGCAGGTGATAGAAGCGAAGGATCTGGTGAAGACGATTGACTCACCCACCCTGGTCTGCGGTGAGCTTTCTGAGGAAGCCCGGGTGATTATCGGCCGTCGCTGGAAAAATGCGATCCTCGCCCCACCTGAGCGTTGTGTCAGGCGGGCAGGGTTCCTAGCAGCCTTAGGCTGGGAGCGGTTGGCAGGGGGTGGGTCTGATGACCCGGTCAGCCTGGCGCCGATCTACCTGAGTACGACCAATCCTATTCCCGATTGAGATGTCTGAAACGCCTGGCGGGTCAGGCCTTGTCCTGCGGGAGATGACCCTGGCAGATTTAGACCAGGTCGAAGCCATTGACCAGGCCTCATTTCCCACGCCCTGGCCTAAACAAGCCTTTCATTATGAACTAACACGCAATCAAAATGCCTTATGCTGGGTGGCGGAGTGGGTCGAACCCAATCATCCGCCAGTACTGGTTGCGGCGATCGTCGTCTGGTTGATCCTCGATGAAGCGCACATCAGCACGCTGGCCGTCCACCCCGGGTACCGTCAGCGAGGGATTGCACAGCGGCTGCTGGCAAAGGTGCTGCTGGCGTGCGCCCAGGCTGGCGCTGCCCAGGCTTATTTGGAGGTCAGGGCTAACAACCACCCTGCTCAGAGCTTGTATCGAAAGTTTGGTTTTGAAGCGGTGGGGATGCGAAAAGGGTATTACCAAGACACCGGCGAAGATGCGGTGCTGATGACCCTGTCGCACTTCGACCCTGTAAAACTTGCTGAATTGGTTGAAGGCGGATAAGATTGTTAGGTGCTTTGAGAACGATTGGAGGTTAATTGTGACGCCTGAAGAAATCTTAAATGAAATCGCGGAACAGACCAAAGTGTGCACGCGCTGTAAATTGCACCATTCCCGAAAGAATGCCGTCCCGGGGGTTGGTAATGCCTACACCAAGGTTTTGTTCATTGGCGAAGGACCGGGTTTTCATGAAAACGAGCAAGGGTTGCCCTTTGTCGGCGCGGCGGGAACATTTTTAGATGAGCTATTGGAGGATGCCGGTTTAAATCGGGATGAGGTGTTTATCACCAATGTGGTCAAATGCCGCCCGCCTGGCAACCGTGACCCGGAACCCGAGGAGCTTGAGGCGTGCAAACCCTATCTTGAACGTCAAATTGCCACCATCGATCCAGATGTCATTGTGACCCTGGGTCGGGTGTCGATGGGGCACTTTATTAATAACGGCAAAATCAGCCTCATTCACGGCAGAGAATTTTGGTCTACCGGGCGGATGGTGATCCCGATGTATCACCCAGCAGCGGCACTACATCAACCCTCCCTGCGAAGTGTGGTTAAGGAAGACTTTATCAAACTCTCAGGGTTGCTCAAGAAAGCAAGGAGTGCCCGTCAGCGACTGGTCAGCCAAAACGAGGTGGGCCAGGAGACCCCTGGGGAAGACTTACCGCAGGACAATGATGCTGAACAGTTGAGCTTATTTTAGAAGAATAATTCGTGATGTATCAATGGCCTGATGGTTGTTAGTGGTATAGACGCAGCGGCGTAGCAGGCTACGCCGCTACGATCGTATCTAATTTGAATTCGATTGGCTTTATTGAAAATTAATTAATCCACATCGCACTGACCTGGCATATGATAAAATTCTTTCTTGAATTCAAAACCTGACTGTAACTGCTCAGAGAGTCCTAATTCTGAAGGGGCGAAGCCGCCACACCACACCTCCAATTTACTCGCACGTTGAGTAGTTACTCCCGAACAAAGGATAATGGCATGAACACGATCAAAGATAAACTGCTGCTAAAATTTCAAGACCGCACTGCCCGCATCGGTGTGATCGGTATCGGTTACGTTGGGTTGCCCCTGTCGGTTGTTTTCGCTGAAGCTGGCTTTACCGTGGTCGGTGTGGACCCTGACGAGGACAAAGTCGCGGCCATCAACCGGGGGGAGAGCTACATCCTGGATGTGGCATCCGAGCGGGTCAGAGCGCTGGTGGACGCTGGTAAGCTATCCGCCAGTACCGATTATGCCGTGTTGGGGGCGGTTGACGCCGTCTCGATCTGCGTCCCGACACCCTTGCGCAAGACCGGGGACCCGGACCTGTCCTTTATTGCTTCTGCCTCCCAGAGCCTGGCGCCTTACCTGCACCCGGGTATGGTGGTCGTGCTGGAATCGAGCACCTATCCCGGCACAACACGCGAGATGATCCTGCCGGTGCTGGAAGCCACCAGCGGTCTGTCGGTGTGTGATGATTTCTTCCTGGCGTTCTCACCGGAGCGGGTGGACCCCGGCCGGGAGGATTGGACGACGATCAACACCCCCAAGGTGATCGGCGGGATCACCCCGGATTGCGGTGAGGTGGCGGCTGCCTGGTATGACCAAGCCCTGGATACGATCGTGCCCGTTTCCACCTGCGAAGTGGCCGAGATGACCAAACTCCTCGAAAATACCTTCCGCATGATCAACATTGGCATGGTCAACGAATTGGCCATCATGTGCGACCGTCTCAACATCGATGTGTGGGAGGTGATCGAAGCGGCAGCCACCAAACCCTTTGGTTTTATGAAGTTCACACCCGGCCCCGGTCTGGGCGGTCACTGCATCCCGATTGACCCGCTTTACCTTTCGTGGAAGCTCAGGTCGTTGAACTACAATGCCCGTTTTATCGAGTTGGCCTCTGAGATCAACACCAACATGCCCCGCTATACCCTGGGCAAAATCCAGGATGCCCTTAACCTGCACAAGAAGCCGATCAACGGCAGCCGGGTGCTGATTTTGGGGATCGCTTACAAGCCCGATATCGATGACTTGCGCGAATCGCCTGCCCTGGATGTGATCCACCTCCTACAGGAAAAGGGTGCAGATGTCAGGTATCATGACCCCTTTATCCCCCACTTAAACCACGACGGCTTGTTGATGGTATCTGTGATGGATTTGATGGAAGAGGTGGCGGCGGCAGATTGTGTGGCCATCATCACCAACCACAAGCAATATGACTATGGGGCGATCCTCGAACGAGCCCAATTGATCGTTGACACCCGCAACGCCCTGGGCCAGGCTGGGAAAGATCATCCCAAGGTCGTGAGGCTCTGATGGCCAATTACCTCCTGACAGGTGCAGCGGGTTTTATCGCCTTCCGTGTCGCGGAGCTGTTGATCGATGCCGGCCATCACGTATATAGCGTGGACAATATGAACGACGCTTACGACGTGCGCTTGAAGGAATACCGCCTGAAGCGCTTGCAAAATTTACCGAATTTTCACTTCCTGCAGGCGGATATTTCGGATCGCTTAACCATTGATACGCTGGCAGATTGGCTGCCGGATGATGTGGCCGGGGTGATCAACCTGGCAGCCCGGGCTGGCGTGCGCACCAGCCTGACCGATCCCTGGGTATATGTTGAGACGAATATGATCGGCACCTTGAACCTGCTGGAGTTGTGCCGGCAACGGCCGGTGCACAAGTTTATCCTGGCATCGACCTCCAGCCTGTACGCCGAAGAATCCGAGCCGCCCTTCAACGAGGATGATGATACGAACCATCCCCTGCAGCCGTATGCCGCCAGCAAAAAGGGCGCTGAAGCGATGGCGTATGCTTACCATCACCTGTATGGGATTGATGTGAGCGTCTTGCGATATTTCACGGTTTATGGCCCGGCCGGGCGGCCGGACATGGTCATGTTCCGTTTTTGCCAGTGGATCACGGAAGGCAAGCCGGTGATCGTCAACGGTGATGGGGAGCAATCGCGCGGCTTTACCTATTTGGATGATATCGCCCGCGGCACGATCCGGGCGCTCAAGCCCCTGGGATACGAGGTGATCAACCTTGGAGGGCATGAAGTGATCACCATCAATCACCTGATCCGCATGTTGGAAGCGCGCATCGGTAAGCGCGCCCAGATCAGCTACCAGCCTTTTCATAAAGCCGACGTGCACACCAACCAGGCGGATGTCAGCCGCGCCCA
>JAHYJN010000088.1 GCA_019428905.1 Candidatus Brevefilum sp. | reverse complement strand
TACAATATTTTTGATGGAAAGTTGCCACTTTCTGCGCTAACCTTGTGTCTAGCGAGATTCCAAGTCTTTGACTTGTTTAGGGTGCCTTTGGCCCCGTCCTTTTGAGCAACTTTCCATCACTTTTTTTCCCTGTTTGGTTCCGGCTTGTCCGGGTTAGGTACTAGGAAAAAATGTTTCTCGTTTGGTTATGATGGTGCTGCCAGTGATCGGCCTAGGCTTTACCAGTGAAAGTCGGGTAATGTTTGCCAGTTATAGTCACACGATGTTTACCAGTCTTGATCGCTCGATTTTTACCACCCATCGTCACCCAGTGTTTACCACTGTGGAAAAATCTCTCCCTAAAAATGGTTGTTGGTTTTCGGAGGATTATGCCCACCATGTAAACATACAGACAATATTATTGTATGTATGAAATTTTTTCCTAATCGCCTAATACCTCGCCATCACCCGTTTGTTATCTAATAAAATAAATACGGAGAAATACAAATAAAGTTCCTGAGGGCAAGAAGACAAGGGACCGGAAACAGGAGACTGGTCATCGGTCTTCGGTCCTCTTTCTGATTTTGGAATAAGCCCGTAAGGGCATAAAAAACACCTCTCAAACAGCAGAGGTGTTTTTCATATATCATCTGGCGCTAAATACCATTTTTTAAGATTATCTATTACCAAAAACGTGCAACACCAATTCTCATCTTTCACCCCAGCAAGTTATCAATCGGGCCGTGCTTCTTATGCGCATCCACCAGATCTTCATCCAGCATGGCCACGTACCTGCGGGTCATCTCCAACGATGAGTGCCCCAACAGCCCCTGCAGCTGGAAGACGTTCATGCCTGCTTTGAGCGCCAGGGTGGCAAAGGTCCGGCGCAGGGCGTGGGGTGAGAGCTTGATCCCCGCCCGCTTTCCTATTCGCAGTACCCACGAGCGCATCCCGGAGATGGTAAACCGCTTGACGGGTCCGCTCTGGAACACGGGCTGCTCATCACCCAAAACCACCTCCCCCTGGTACCGCAACAAAGCCCGCCGGGCGTTGAATCCGATCAGCACAATGCGCGCTTTCCTGCCCTTCCCGCTGACCACCTTAATAATCCCAGAGCTTACATCCACATCACCCCAATTGAGGGCAATCACCTCCGACAACCGCAGACCGCTGTCGATCATCAGCAGGATGAAGGCCCGGTCACGTTTATCCTTACAGGTTTGGATGATCTGCCCCACTTCCTGTTTGGTGTAAAACCGCAGCTGCTTTTGAGCCAGTTTCGGCATGTCAAAAGTCACCAGTTCGTCAATATACTTCTCCTTATGCATGAACCTGATGAAGGTGCGCATGACCCGGGCGTAGGCATGCACATAGCCATCACTGTAGCCCTTTGAGATCATCTCGCCCAGCAGCATGCGCACATGCCGGCTGGTGATCGCCTGAGGTGAGTCAACTCCCTGCCCTTCAAACCAAGTGAGGATTTTATTGAGGTTAAATTCATACCACGCAACCGTTCTGGGGGTGCACATCATCGCCTGGCGAGAGAGAATAAAGTCGTCTAGGGGGATTTCGAATTTTTTCGAAGCTAACGTTCTTTTTTTGGTTTTTGGATTCTGGTTTTCCACGAAAAAGCGCCTCCGTCGCTTAGAGAGCGTCCTAGGCGCCTTAGAAAGGAAGCGTTTTTCAAAAAGCGGGCGACCGGATTCGAACCGGCGAATGTCAGCTTGGAAGGCTGATGCCTTACCACTTGGCGACGCCCGCACAGCATCTATTTTACGTTACAGAAGGCTTTTGGTCAATATCACCCATGGTGATGTCAGCGCATTACCAGCCAACGATTTTCTCTACACACCATCTTCGCCGCTGTACGGATGATTAATTTCATACACCATCAGAAAGCGCCTTTCCCCTGCGCCACTAAAAATCCGCACAGCTTAGACATAGTCAATTGCTGAATGAAATTCAACCAGCTGGTAAGGATGGGCTGCTGTTCCCCCGCAACTCAACCGTCATCAACCCCACCACATCGTTGATACAGCCTATAGCAGCCGATCCACCGTCCCATAGGACGGGAAGTGTGCCGCACCTGAGACAAACCTGTTCAGTAATTTCTGGTTGCAGGGGTCAAAAGCCACATCGCTGTCCAGGGCAATATAACCCAAGGGAGAAAGATCAGAGGGTTTCGCAGGTATGTTCGGATGAAAGTATTTAATCAACAGATGGGGGTCATTATGATCAAACCCACGGGTTCACTCGGGGAGACTCTCACCCTTACTGTGCTGCCCCCAAAAAGCGACTCCTTTTCAACCCAAATAAAGTTCGATTCCAATCACACTGCTGCTCAGATCGTGATCATATCTGGTAGAATTCACAGGTACAATGCCACCTATACCAATCCCGGAACAACAACATGCCCTTTGAACTGCACGCACCCTATCAACCCACCGGCGACCAGCCCCAGGCCATCAGCGAACTGGTTGAGGGAATCCAGCGCGGCTACCGCCACCAGGTGCTGCTGGGCGCCACCGGCACCGGTAAGACCTTCACCGTCGCCAATGTGATCCAGCAGGTACAGCTGCCCACCCTGGTCATGGCCCACAACAAGACCCTGGCCGCCCAGCTGTATGCCGAGTTCAAGGAGTTCTTCCCCAATAACGCGGTGGAATTTTTCGTCTCGTATTACGACTACTACCAGCCCGAAGCGTACGTCCCGCAGCGCGACCTGTATATCGAAAAAGAGACCGATATCAACGAGGAGATCGACCGCTTGCGCCTGGCCGCCACCACCGCCCTCATGTCCCGCAAGGATGTGATCATCGTCGCCTCGGTGTCCGCCATTTACGGCTTGGGCGACCCCGAAGCCTACCGCGACACCGTCGTTCGCCTGGAGGTGGGGCAGATCTACCGCCGCAATGCCCTGCTGCGCCGGCTGGTTGAGAGCCAGTACACGCGCAACGATTTCGAGCTCAAGCCCGGCGTGTTCCGGGTGCGGGGGGACACCCTCGAGGTGCTCCCCGCCTACGACGACACACGTGCCTTCCGCATCAGCTTCTTTGGGGACGAGGTGGAACGCATCATCACCGTCAACCCCCTGACCGGTGAGGTCTTCGACACGCCCGACGCGGTTGAGATCTACCCCGCCAAGCACTACATCACCGAGGAAGAGCGTATGGCGCAGGCGCTGGTGCAGATCGAAGCGGAGTTAGAGGAACGCCTGGCTGAATTACGTGCTGGTAACCAGCTCCTCGAAGCCCAGCGCCTGGAACAGCGCACCCGCTACGACCTGGAGATGCTGCGTGAGGTCGGCTACTGCTCTGGGATTGAAAACTACTCGCGCCACATCGACGGCCGGCCGGCCGGATCCCCACCCTGGACGCTGATTGACTTCCTGCCGAAAGACTACCTGCTGGTGATTGATGAATCGCACATGATGATCCCCCAGACCCGCGGCATGTACAATGGCGACCGCTCGCGCAAGCAGGTGCTGATCGATTACGGCTTCCGGCTGCCCTCAGCGCTGGATAACCGCCCCCTCAAGTTTGAGGAGTTCAAGGGGCAAATGGGCATCACCCTCTACACCTCCGCCACGCCCGCCGAGTATGAGCTGTCGATCGCCGACCAGGTGGTGGAACAGATCATCCGCCCCACCGGCTTGATCGACCCCGAGGTGATCGTCCGGCCAACGGAGGGGCAGGTCGATGACCTGGTCGCGGAGATCTACCGCCGGGTAGAGGCGGGCGAGCGCGTCCTGGTCACCACCCTCACCAAGCGCATGGCCGAGGACCTCTCCGATTACCTGCTGGAGCTGGGAATGAAGGTGCACTACCTGCATTCAGAGGTCGAGACCCTGGAGCGGATCGGCATCCTGCGCGACCTGCGCCTAGGCGTATTTGATGTGGTGGTGGGGATCAACCTGCTGCGCGAGGGGCTTGACCTGCCGGAGGTATCCCTGGTGGCTATCCTGGATGCCGACAAGCAGGGCTTCCTGCGCTCAGGCACCGCGCTGATCCAGACCATCGGGCGGGCTGCCCGCCACATCCACGGGCAGGTGATCATGTACGCCGCTGGGATCACAGACGCCATGCAGTACGCGATCGATGAGACCAACCGCCGGCGTGCTATCCAGGTCGCTTACAACACCGCCCACCATATCGAGCCAGCCAGCGTGGTCAAATCTGTGCGCGACCTGACCGACCGCTTAGCGCGCGATGCGGGCGCTGAGGAAGGGGCAGACCTGCGCGGTAAAGCCAGCAAGCTGGAGCAGAAGGAGTTGCTCAGGATGATTAACGAATTGGAACAGCAAATGAAGGCCGCTGCCAGGGCGTTGGAATTTGAACGCGCCGCCCTGCTGCGCGACCAAGTCTACGAACTGCGGGCGATGCTGGCGGACGAATCCGACCTGCCGCCGTGGAAAAAGGTCAAGCTGTTGACCGGCAGCGGCGATTAAAAGCAGATAACTCTCAGAATACTTGGTTTGGACTCCGGCTAACCCGTTGACAACACGCTGAACCGGTTATAATCCCCCCGGGCTTCAGAAAAGGAATAGTCCACCTGCCTGACGTCTGAGCTGTGGGGACCTTTGCGCAAGGCAGCCAACAGACGGTTCAGGTCCCCCAATTCGCCCTCCGCCATCACTTCAACCCGCCCATCAAACAAATTGCGAACCCAGCCGGTCAGATGATGCTCCTGGGCCACCCGCAGCACAAAATAACGGAAACCCACCCCCTGGACATAACCTTCCACATAAGCATGTAATCGATGAAATTGTTTCTCGCTCATCATGGCACCTGTGTCTGATCCTGATATTTCGATTTTACCAGCCTTACCGGTTTTAACACAATAAAATCACTGCTCGGGCAGCCCGCTGCTTTAGGGTGGGGGGTCCAATTCCCTCAGCCGCTGAAGCGTTACCAAAAAACCATCGCTCTGAAGGTACAAGCGATGGTTCCGATCCATTCACAGCAGACAAAACAGACTTAATCGAAGTCGTCCTCATCCTCGTCAAACCAGTTATCCGGGTCGTCTTCTTCGAAGAACATCATATCAAAGGTGTTGATCTGCTCGGTAAAGTCCAGATTCTCAAGCGCTTCTTCAAGAAAGCGAATTTCTTCTAAATCTTCGGTCTCTTCAAGAGCGATTTCGATCAACGAGCGCACACCTTCACCGCCAATTTTGGAAAGTGACCAGATGGCTGCGAAATAAATGTCGTCATCATCGGTCCCTTCCTCTAGCAGGTCAAGAATCAGTTCCCGAGCAGCTTTAATCTCCAATTCGCCGGCCGCCCGAATGGCTTCATAGCGCACGACATTATCTGGGTGATCAAACATGGCCATTACAGAATCCGACCAGTGGTTATCGCATGACCGTCCCATGGCAAACAAGGCGCTTTGCAGCCAATCCTCATCGTTGGTGTCGTATGCGCGGCGGATGAAATCAGATACTTCGGGATGTCCAGCGTAGCCGAGCGCCTCAAGTGCGCGCCGCCTCACCAGGGTGTCCGGTGAGTCAAGGTGTGCCTGGATCAAGCTTTCCAGGACAACCTGGTAGGTGGAGGTTTTGATCTCCTCCAGCTCACCCAGGTACACAAACAACCCCAGGGCTGTGGCAGCCGCCGCCCGCACGATCGCTTCAGGGTCTTCCCTGAGAAGCCCCAGGAACAACGGCACCAAATCCTCTTCCTGCGATTGCCATAGCAAGCGGACGGCTGTTGCCCGCGCCACCGGGTCTTCATCCCTCAGGCACATGATGGCCATCGGGTCAAAGAACAGTAAGGTATCACCTTCTGCTAGGTTTTCCATATCTTCCAGCAAACCGCGTCTCCGCTCAACCCACACTTCAGGCCACACAGCAGCCAATAAATCCAGATCCTCCGCCGGGATATCCGAAAAGTAGTAGGTCATCGCGGCCGGAAAAGGTGCCGTATTATCAAGCAGCGCGGCTTTGATGGCTTCAAATTCAAAGGGGTCTTGATCAAATCTTGACATGGGCATTTCCTCTGAGCGACATCATCAAGGGATGACAATCGGGCTGGTGAAATCAAGAACAGTGATAAAAACCATCAGCAGGATCAATAACAGGAAACTGACGGTGTTGGCCGCATTTTCCCACTGCTGGGGAATTCTTTTTCGAAAAATTAGCTCCGGCAGGGTGAATAGGATCCGACCGCCGTCCAGGGCAGGAATCGGCAGCAGGTTGGTGATGCCCAATGCCAATGAGATATTGGCGATAATCGATAAGGTGAACACCGGCAGCGGCTCTGCCGTTGGCATGACTGTTTCCTGGTCCATCTCAACAGCCTGGCTGTAAATGTCGTAAATGCCCTTGTACCCCACCGGGCGTACCAGTGCGGGATCAACCGAACCGCGAATTAATCGAACCGGCAGCAAGAGCGTCTCACGGATGATGAACCCCGTTGCCTCAAATGCATACCCAATGGATTGGAAGAAGGGGGTCGGTTTGAGCGGGTTGCTCAAGGCCACACCCATCGCCCCCTCGCCCGGAGGTGGGTCCACACGTGGGGTAAGGGTGAAGGTGTCAACCAGGTCGCCGCGCGTCACCACCAGGGTGATGGGCGTACCCGCCCGTTCAGCGACGATGGTAATTAACTGGTCAATATCCTCAATTTTCTGCCCATCGATGCTGGTGACGATATCACCCGGCAGCAAGCCCACCTGCATCGCCGGTGAATCCGGCGAAACCTGGGTGATCATCGCCTGGTCAGATGCCGGGATGCCCATCGCACTGTAGATCACGATCAGGATGATGATGCCGATCAGGAAGTTCATCAAAGGTCCTGACAGCAGGATCACCAGGCGCTTCCAGGCAGGGGCTGAAGCCATCCCACCCTCGACGTTATCATCTGATTCACCCTTCGGACGCACAAACCCCCCAAAGGGGATCCAGTTCAAGGTGATTTCCGTACCCTTCCATTCAGCAATCTTTACCAGCCGGGGCGGGTAGCCAAAGCCAAATTCCTCGATCGGTACGCCAACGGCACGCGCCGACAAGAAGTGTCCCAGCTCATGGAAAAAGATCAGGAGGCTGATCACAATTACAACCTGTAAAATCAACAAAAATACGCTCATATTTTCCTCAAACCCCACGTGGCATTATCCGCATGGGAACAGTGTTAAATTGATTGATTAATTATACCTTTCGCACCTCAGATAACCAGTCTCGTCCACCAACTCTGCCGGCCCACCAGGGACAGCTATCAGCACATCGAGCACGCCCGGCATCCGGCGCAGGCACTGGCTTATCTCCTCCACGTTCTCTTTGGGAGTGATCACATGCACATTCGGCCCGGCATCTAGCGTAAAGGTGACCTGGTGGTCCTCCCCTTGCCAGGCTTTGACTGCCTTCATCACCGCCAGGGAATGGGGATGCCAGTAGTACAGGGGCGGGTCGGACGTCATCATCACGGCATGCATCAGGTTGCTGTCCAGCTCGGTGACCCTGGCCAGTCGGGCAAAATCACGTTTAAGGATGGCCTGGCGGCACGCTTCCAGCCGCCGGTCAGCATCCCGTACCCGGGCTTCTTGCAAAGGGCTGCTGTGGGCGGAGCGCATCCCGGCCTCTGAGCCCACCGTCTTGTGATCAGCGCTCAAAATCACGATACAGTCAGCCAGGTCCCAGTGTTCGGGTGGGGCGATCGACCGGGCGTAAGATTCGCCGCTCAGGGTATCGACCAGCCATTCGACAAACCCGCCGGGGATGGAGCGGCAGGCGGAGCCGGAACCAAAGCGCGCCAGCGCAGATAATTCTCGCTCAGAAAGGTCCAAGCCCAACGCGGCCGCCCCTGCCAGCGCCAGGGCAGCAAACCCGGATGCTGAGGAAGCCAGCCCAACCCCCATCGGGAAATTATTTTCGCTGTGAATGCGCGCATAAACGGTTTCACCC
>JAHYJN010000015.1 GCA_019428905.1 Candidatus Brevefilum sp. | reverse complement strand
TGTTAATACTGCCTTTTACATCGTCGTTGGCCAAACCTTGTACGATAATAGCGCTGGATTGGACGCCAACATTTCCAGCCATGGCTGCTATTAATGGGGTGAAAAAGAATAAAACAGCGTATTGCGAAAATGATTCTTGAAATCCTTCCATGATTAAGAAAGCACCAATACCGCCAAGCAAACCCAATGCCAGCCATGGAATGCGTGCACGGGTAAGTTGTAAAATACTGTCGTCTGCCTCAACATCTTGCGAAATACCTGCGGCTAATTGGTAATCTTTATCGGCTTCTTCTTTAATAACATCAATAATATCATCGATGGTTATGCGACCAAGTAAGGTTTTATTTCGATCTACTACCGGAATGGCTTCTAAGTCGTACTTAGCCATAATTTTGGCGACCTCTTCAACATCTTCATCTACGTAAACATAATCAACGTTGGATATGTAGATATCTGCAATGTTTTGGTCGCTTTTAGCGGTAATTAAATCTTTTAGCGATAGTCTTCCAATAAGTTTGTTTTTTTTATCAACCACATAAACTGAATGAACGCGTGTAACATTTTCTGCCTGACCACGAATGCGGCGTAAACATCCTGCAACCGTCCAGGTTTCGTAAACTTTTACCAATTCTTTGGCCATGAGTCCGCCCGCCGTATCCTCATCGTAGGTAAGCAGTTCTTGTATTTCGGCCTTGTGGTCTTCATCTTCAATTTTTGAAATAACTTCGTGCTGTCTGCTAATGGGAAGTTCGGCAATGATGTCGGCAGCATCGTCGGTATCGAGCTCTTGAATTTCTTCGGCAATTTCTTTAGCCGATAAATTTTGAAGTACCTTTTCTCGAATGTCTTCGTCTAACTCGGTAAGAATATCCGAAGTGGTTTCAGAATCGAGTAACTTAATAACATAGAGCGCATCTTCGAGCTCTAGCTCGTTGAGTATTTCGGCAACATCGGCATAATGAATATCCTTAAGAAGATGTTTCAGTGCTCTATCGTCTTGTTTTTCAATAAGCTCTTGTACCAGTTCTAAAAGTTCATCGGTGATTTTAAACTGTATGTTATCGTTTACGTCTTCCAAAATACATGAGTTTTATTGGTTGCTTTCAAGCAATTTGGTTAGGTTGATAAATTCGGCCACACCCAATTGCTCGGGTCGTTTATCAAAGATAGTATTTGCTTTCCCAGCCTTTCGCTCACCCCATTTCTATTATTTGGCCTCGATGGAAGAGAAAGTAGCGTCGCTTTTGGCTGCGTTTTCTCCTGGATAACAACCTGATCACACCTTCTCCCCTTGGTGAATTTGTTAAACCAAACGAGAATTGAGTTAACCACTCAATTCTCGTTTTATATTGTTAATTGGTAACTGCTCAGCGTGCGAAGGGACTAAATATTCATAGTGGCAGATATGTCTCAAATATCGTTAGTTTTATTTCATTTTCCTTAGACACAATTCTTTTCTTAAGAGTTTACAAAACGTTGGTAATCAGAATTTTAACAACAAAATACGATAGGATGTCTGATCAGGTACACCTCAAATAAAATACTAACGTACTTGAATAAGTGCCTCAATCTCCTGACGGATTAACGGGATAGAGATTTTCCCCCCACTGCTAACCAGCTTTTCTCCCACAAACACCACCGGCAGCTGACTTTCAGCCGGAAAAGTTGGGCATTCGGGGTCAAACAGGTCAAAATAACGGGTACTGACTTGGTCGCCATACCTGGCATGCAGTTGACTACTTGCCCAGGTTGCTACGTCTCGCCAGAGCTCTTTGACGCCTTCGGCACAGGCTACCGGGGCACCGACAATTTTTACTTCAATGGGTATTTGCATTATCCGCAACACCCTCCGCCTATCCGAGGCCCACACGCAGGCGCAGACATGTTACCGCTCTGGCTGGTTCCCGTCCGGAGGAACATCCCCGCACTGATTAATTGCTGTGTGTCTAAACTCGAACAGTTAGGACAAGCAGGTATTTTCCCAACCTCTTTTTCCTGAAATGTCAGGCGAGTTTCGAAAGTCGTCCCACATTGATCACAGTGATAATCATAAATTGGCATTTTTTGTCATCGTCCTTATTGATTACTTTTCTTAATACATACAAATATCTTCTCAATGAAAGGGTAGGCATCACGACAAGAACCCGGATAACCTACCCTTCTCAGCTTAAAATTAGCAAGTCGCATCCGGGCGTCTGGTCAATGAACCAAAATCAATCCCGAGTAACTGGCTGATCTCTTGATTGACTTCACGCAAAAAATTTATTGCCATTTCTTGCGCTTCAGATTGCTCCTGTAGAACAGGATTCGAAGCAATTTGGTTTTGGAGTTCCCGGTAACGAGGGAAATTTTCTCTCATAAAATCGCGCGAAGCATCTTTGGCATACAGTTTTTGGTGTAGTTCATTCGCCTCTTGGACCAACCGTTGAGCGTCCTGGTCATTTATCAACACCTGGTTTGAGTTCGTGAAGCGCATGATCACCTCTGAATGGGCCAGGCTCTCCGCTAAATCAGACGTTGCATCGAAAAGTTCGACGGTGAACATATCAGGTTTGTTATTTCTAAATTCTCTATCCACAACATCCTCCTACTCTGCATGCAAGACCAAAATTCAAGCCAACAGCATCAGATAAAATATCTCCAATTTCCTGGCACATAGAAATCAGGGTTTCTTGTGCCTGGATATAATTCTGCACAGATTTAAGGCCATAAAATTGGTCTTCAAGCTGTTTCAACGCAAGGCGGTCTTCCTCACCAACAGCATTCAACATCGTTACCATTCTGAGCGTCTGCTGCTTGGTTTGCAAGGCCGTATAAGCCGCTTGAGCCTCACCATCTTGACGAAACGCTTGGTACGTTTCTTCAAGTGCTCGATATTGTGCTGTTTCGGCTAAAGTCTCCGTAAATCGGCGGGCGACTTCCATTACGCGAGATTTCGAAGCGACTTCCGGTTCGTTCAAGGTTAGATTGTCCATAAGTGTTCTCCAAATTGCTGACGATAAACGAGTTAATTTTTACTCATTACGGGTGTGCTTTCAAAAATTTGCTCACCCAGGGCGATCAGCATATCCAAACCCTTAATCTCCTGAGGCATCAGGGGAATGTGGGCTACCGGCAGCTGAAAACGTTCCATCATTTCTACCAAATACTTTTCCTGCATGTTACGGCGCGCGCGAGAGAAGTCTGTAGACACCTGGTCAGGAGGGATGACCATGTTGGCAACAACCAGGCTGGGTTCAATGCCCACCGTACTCAGTTCTGATACCGCGCGATGAGCCTCAAGAATGGGTGTCGCTTCCGGGTACATCACGAAAGCAAAGGTGCTCCGTTCAGGATCGCGCATCATGTCGATCACCTTTCCAAAGCGCTGTTTGGTGATGTCATCAGCCGCAGCCGTATCAACCGAACCAAAGACCTTCACATCAATTTGCTTACTCCAATCCATCGGGAGCTCCAACATCCGTAAAGTATGACCGGTCGGCGCCGTATCAAAAACCACGGATTCCCACACATCCTGAGAAGCATATTCAATAAATTTATCAAAGGCCGCAATTTCCTCAGTACAGGGTGAGTTCAATTCCTCTTCCATGGTTGCAATGGCTTGCACTGGACGACCGCGCTGCCGGGCATCTTCAAGAACGCGGGTTTTGTATTTCTCTGCAGCCGCTTTTGGATCAATCTTAACAGCCCACAGATTCGGTTGACCTTCGACTGGTGCGATTTCATCTCCCACCGGGCTGTCTAAGACATCACCCAAGTGGGCTGCTGGGTCAGTGGTCAATAGCAGGGTTTTATGCCCTTGCCGTGCCAGCCAAACTGCAGTGATACACGAAGCGACCGTCTTTCCCACACCTCCCTTGCCAGCAAAAAATACCGTGCGGTGATGACCATTCGGCTTGACTAGCTCGCGAATAACTTCTCTAGGCGCCATCAATGTTTCACCTGATGGTTCTGATACATCATTAACAAAGACGCTCTCAGCTGATTGACCGTCAAAGAATATCCTGCCGACCTGATTTAACCTCTGTATGCCATTAATTTCTCCCGTCAACAAGGGCATAAATGAGGTTGGGTAAGGCAGCTGGCCTTGAATGTCCTTCAGGTAAATTTGCTGCATTCTCGATCTGGCTGCAAACAACTCGTTCTCTATCACCTGGGGCGGGATAATGCTGTTGACAATCAGAGAAAAATTCCTTATCTCCAATTTGCCTAATTCCCGAATAGCTCGTCCTGTCTCCTTAATTGAAATCGCCTCCGGGTGTAACACAAACACAAACCGGGTTTTTTCAGCATCTCTCATGGCAGTTAAAGCACGCTCATATTTATGTTTAGCATCCTGAATAGCTGCTGCCGGTCCCAAACAAGTTTGACCGCTGCCTGCACTCGCCTCATCAATTGAGTGGCTCCACTCCCCGGGTAATTCGAGCAGTCGGATCGTATGGCCGGTGGGAGCAGTATCAAATATCACCACATCAAACGTGTTTTGTTCATGTGAGTCGCGATCCAAAAAATCGGTAAATCGATCAAAAGCTGCCACCTCTGAAGTACACGGCCCGCTCATTTGTTCTTCCATAATTTGAACCATTTGTTCGGGAAATGCAGCCCGGATCGGTTCCATCGCCCGATCGATGTATTCTTGGGTGGCTCGATCTGAATCGATTTCCATCGCCCATAGGTTATCAAACCCATCAATCAAAGTAATCTGGTGGCCAATCTCCTGTTCGAAAACATCCGCCAGGTTTGACGCAGGGTCCGTCGTGACGATCAGGGTTTTCTTTCCCTCCTCAGCGAAACGCACAGCATGAACACAAGCCATGGACGTTTTGCCAACACCGCCCTTACCTGAGAAAAATAAATATTCTGTTGGTGTGATGTGTGTCACCATTAATTGCTCCTCTGAATTTTCGCCCAAATTTCATCGAATTTTGGATAATAGCCTTCAGCAATCACCTTCCCGTGCAATATTGTGATCGGTAAAGCGCCCATCTGCTTTTCGCGGATCAGCTGCATCACTTCCGGGTTGCCGGTAAATTTGCCAGGGTGCGTGGTCATCTGGTAACGCACAACATGATAACCTTCATCCTCTAGGTTCTGGATCATCTCAGTCACATCCAACAACTCTTGGTCAATACTTGGTCCGCATAGACCGGTTGGGCAGCACATGGGGGGATCGAAAATCTCAATATCCACTTCTGTGTTGACAAGTGTGAGTGTTTCATTTATTTGAGTGGGTTGCTTATTAAACATGTTTCTTCAACCTCCATTGAAGTATTGTTATAAATTTTATTCATCAGTTCTTTATCAATTTCTTCGAAAAGCTAGGACCACATGCTATCATCCGCGGCTTAACTCGCTTCGGATCAAAAAATTCATTGCAAACCATTCTTAATTCTTCCAGCTTGTTGATATTTATTGAATAATAAACCCAGCGGGCATCCAAGGGGTCTCGCTCAGTTTCGATCAACCCCGCATCACGCAAGACAGAAAGGTGATGAGAAATCAAATTCGGTGCGATTTGCAGCGCATCACCCAACTCACAGTTGCATTGCACGCCATCCATAATTTTCTCCAGGATGCCCAAACGGTTTGGCTCACTGAGAATTTTTAGTAAGTTAGCCATCTCGCTGATCGTAGCGACTTGTTTCACCTGGTTATCCATTTACCGATTCCTTTTCGCGAACAATTCCTGGTTTTTAACTTCAATCGTGCCGTCTATCAAATTTAATGAGCGCATTATGTGGGTCATCAAAAATCGTCATCTTTACCAGTAATATAGTTCAATGATCGTTGAATTATACGGATTAAAAGCAAGTTGTCAAGCATTTTTAATAAAAGATTACCGGCCAATTAATTTGTTAAGAAAACTCAAACACGGCTGTGACAAAGATCATATTGACATTTTCTATGCTTGCAGATAATATATGCATTGCATTGAATATTTGGAGTGCTTTTTTTAATGTCAAAGACACTCACCTCAACATGTGTTAATTGGAGTTGCCGGATGTTTCATCCCTTGATTTTAATGCACAGGGTTAGGAGTAAATAACTACATGACTTTTAAGCGAGTAAGGTTCTGGACCATTTTCGCCTTAATCATTGTCCTGATAACCTTGGTCACCCCGTCCCCTTCCAGGGTATCAGCCCAAAGCACAGATGTGACCATTTATATCTTTTGGGGTGAAGGCTGTCCATACTGTGAGATGGCTAGAACAGACCTTCAGCCCATCGCTGAGCAAGACCCAAGAATCAGCTATCAAGATTTTGAGATTTATAACAACCTTGAAAATCGAGACTTGTTTATGGCATTTGCCGAAGCATTTGGCGTGGAACCTCGTTATGTCCCCACCATCTATATTGGAGAGCGCTACTGGGAAGGTTATACGGTTGATTTCTTAGCAGAAATGAAAGTTTATTTAGACACCTGCTTACGGTCAGGATGCGAGGATATCGGCAATAAGGTGCTAACCGCCCTGTCCACCTCCCCAACCGATACACCAACACAAACCACGCCTGCCCCTACCCCAGAATGGACACCAACTGCCCAAGCGCCTACCCCGACTGAGCCAGAAACAACTCCTGTTGTAGGTGAACCAGAAATTGCACCCACACCAGAGCCCGTGTCAGGTCAAACCATCACCCTGCCCCTAATTGGCACGATTGATCTCTCTGGCCAATCACTGCTGGTCAGCACACTGATCATCTCTTTTGTGGATGGGTTCAACCCCTGCTCCCTGTGGGTGCTGTCCATCTTGCTCTCCATCACGCTGCAAACCAAGTCTCGCAAAAAGGTGCTGATTGTTGGCGGTGTGTTTCTCCTAACGACAGCCTTCCTATACGGCTTGTTCATCGCCGGTGTGTTCAGTGTGCTGCGCATCATCAGCTTCATGGGCTGGATCCAGGTGATGGTGGCATTGATTGCCTTGGGCTTTGCCCTGGTCAACATCAAGGACTATTTCTGGTATAAAGAAGGCGTTTCCTTCACCATCAGCGACAACAAAAAACCCGGCATCTACCAGCGGATGCGTGGCATCCTGCGCCACAGCGACTCTGCCTGGCAGCTAATCGGCGCAACGATCGTTTTCGCCGCCGGGATCGCCCTAGTTGAGCTCTCATGCACAGCTGGCTTCCCGGTGATCTGGTCAAACATCCTGGCCAGCCAAAATGTTGAGACGGTCACATTTGTGCTGCTGCTGTTGGTCTATATGCTGATCTACCTATTAGATGAACTAGGCATTTTCCTGGTGGCTGTTTTCACCCTCCGCTCCACCAAACTCGAAGAGAAACACGGTCGTGTGTTGAAGTTAATTGGCGGCGTGTTGATGCTGACCCTGGCGGTCGTGATGCTGATCGATCCCACCGTGATGAACGACCTCACCGGTACGCTAATCATCTTTGGGATTGCCATCGCCGCCACAGCCCTGATCCTCCTGCTGCACAGATTGGTGCTGCCGAAGTTCAACATTAAAATCGGGTCAGAGGAATGACCAGGAATTATTTCCAATGAAACCATGCCATCTAAACCACTTGATGTCCAATGGCTGCTTTTAAAAGTGGCCGCCGTGAGGTAGAAAACAATACCCTTTACCTAATCAAAATGAAATTTTGTTCAACGAAGGAGTTTAAAAAGAATGGCACAAAATTGGTACCCTATCATTGATGTAGATTTATGTATAAACTGCAATACCTGTGTGGATTTCTGTCAAAACGGCGTGTTTGAAGAAGGGGATGAATTCCCCCTGGTTGTCAACCCGGTCAATTGTGTTGAATTTTGCCGGGGCTGTGCAAAAATTTGCCCCGAAGAAGCAATAACCTATTTCGGCGACACCGAATAAAAAAATCGTAACGACTAAGCGTTCAAAGGGATAGGGGGGTGTGGTGCGGCGGCAAAGCCGCCGCACCACACCCCCCACTCTTCAGCAGTAGGACTGCCTGAGGAGCTACAACAAATCAAATAAAACAATATAAAAAAGGAGTTAATGATCATGGCGAAAAAAGGTTTATTACTGTGCGTTTGCCAGGGAACCTGTCCATCATTCCAGGAAATGGATATCTTTGAGGTCGGCAACACCCTGCGTCGGGAAAAACTGATCGATTACTTTGCGATCCATCCGCAGCTGTGTGCCCGGGATGGCGATATTTTCCTGGAAACCTTGTTAAAGGGTGATTCAACGGACAAACTCTACGTTGCTGCATGCGATCCATTAATGCAGACCAAAATGTTCCGGGATGCCCTTGAAAAAGCGGGGTTTGATCCCAAAAATCACGTCGGTATCGATATTCGCAACAAGAACACCGAACAAGCGATCGAAGCCCTGAAAGAATTGTTGACCGAAGAATAATACCCGGCCAAATCACGACAGGCAGACCTTGAACGAGGTCTGCCTGTCACAAAGTGAGTCGAAATGAAAATTGCATTGACTGTAAAAGGCGTCGGTTTGGGCGCTTGGCTGGATGATGATTTTGCCCACTGCGGCTTTGTGATGATCGTGGATGATGATAACCGGTTTGATTCCTGGAAAAATCCAACACCTGAGGTGGAAGGCGAGCCGAATCAGGTATTAGCAGACATCATCCTCCAGGAAAAACCAGACGTCCTGATGACAGGCAAGCTGTCAGAAGCAGAAAAAGCAGCGTTTTTGTCCCAGGGTATCCATGTATTAGCGGATCAATCCGGCTTTGTCCTTGAGCTGCTTGACATTGCCAGGGACGAATAGGCAAGCCAATCAACCTCACTTAATTGCAGGTGAGGGCTGATCACGAAATTTGTTCAACCAGTAGCATAAAAAAGTCCCCTTTATCCCCCAGCATCATCATTATTATCAGCTTCCCTGTTGATTATCCCCAGGATGCGCGCCAAGCGCGCCTGCATCGCCATAGGGGATCTCCGCTGCCAGCAATGCTGCAAATAACCGATCCAATTGGTCCAGCGTCAAATCGGGATATGGCATGACTGCCAGGATTTCATCATAGGTTAAATAGCCCTGCGATCGAGCCTTGTGAAATAAGCGCGCCAGGGGTGAAACATATTCTGTGGATGTGGGTTGTGATTCGCTCATTCTGCATTACTTCTAAGAACCAGATTTTATGACCATATTATACTTCGTCGTTTGATAAACATACCAAGTTAATTTATACCTGCACAGGGAAAGACCACCCTGCATGGTGTGTGATCCCGCTTTGGTTCGTTTTTTCGTATCAGAAATTTGATAAAGTATTGGCTAGTAATCATAATCTCGCTGCAGGGATTGATTTTCTGCAGCAATCTTAACACGTGACAATATGCGGGGAAGGGTGTAGGCTTCCTTGCCATACCAGATATAGGCCACCAGGAACATCAAGCGCTGGGTTAAGCCAACCAGGGAAGCGTTGGAAGCCATCAACAACGGGATGAATACAGACGCCCCTACCGCAACCAAATCAAACAGCCCCACCCCATTCAAGCGAGCACCCCGCTGTAAAAAGCGCGCCAAGACGCCAAAAGCAAAAGCAAATCCCATCAGCGTTGCAGTGAGCGAGTGCAACCAATCTTCAACCGGGTCGAAGGCCACCCCAGGGATAAACGGCTGGTGGGAAAATGCAGCTGTACTGATCATTAATACACCAAAAGCCAGGTGCATCCAGGTGACAGTACGCGCCCAGGTTCTGGATGCCGCCCCTGCCAGCCATACGACCGCGAACCCAAACAGTAAAAATCCTAGACGTGCCAGCCACGCGCCTTTCAATCCTTGGGCTGCTGATTCACTGGTGGTGTGGGTCAGCCAGGAATAACCCTCCGGCACCAGCCGCGGTGCCAGCAGCAGGGCAGTCACCGATAAGGCCAACAGGAGCAAAATCACCCAACGAGCCCGAGAAATGTTCGGGTTAACCGGCATTAATAGTTTATGAAAGGCTGCTTTCATACACCGCCATTATACAGGGTAGTTTTTCGGTGCAGGCGCTTTGATCACCAGCAGTTCCAGCACCTCATCATGCGTATTCCTGACATTCATTTTGACTTTATAAGGAATCTGCAGCAGGGTATGGGCCAGATAGTGATGGTCTTCTTGGTCATTCAGCCCGATGGTCAACGTGCCTTGCAGCACCGTCATATACACATTCGAATTCGAGTAATGCACGGGCAAGCCTTCATCCTTATTAAACAGCATGTGGATGTAATCCAGGTTATCATCCTGGATCACCTTTTCGACCGTTCGTTCGGGACCTCGTGCCAATGGAAATATTTGTTCAATCATCTGATGACGATTCCTTTCTTCATTTTGCCCGTTGTTGTGTGGTGGGATGGCGGAGAATTGGTTTCTCCAAAACGATTCGCATGTGAAGAATCGCTTGGTTCTCCCGCCAACACCACCCTCCATCAAAATTGTTAATTGCCCGCCATCATCGCCCGGATATCTTCTTCTACCGAATCTATTGGCTTAAGGTCAAAATTCTTCACCAGCACCGAGATCACATTCGGGGATAAGAAAGCTGGCAGTGTCGGCCCAAGCCGGATCTTGCGGATCCCCAGGTGCAGCAGCGCCAGCAGCACAATCACCGCCTTCTGCTCATACCAGGCGATATCATACGAGATGGGCAGGTCATTCACATCACTAACCTCAAAGGCCCCAGCCAGCGCTTGGGCTGTTCGGATCAGCGAATAGGAGTCATTACACTGCCCGGCATCCAGCAAACGGGGGATGCCGTTGATTTCACCCAAATCGAGCTTGTTGTAGCGGTACTTGGCACACCCGGCAGTCAGGATAACCGTATTATCGGGCATGGTTTCAGCGACATTCGTGAAATACTGGCGGTCCTTTGACCGGCCGTCACAGCCGCCCATGACCACAAAGCGTTGAATATCCCCGGCTTTGACCGCGTCGATCACCGCACCGGCATGGGCCAGCACCGTTTGCCGGGCAAACCCGGTGGTGATGGTTTTATCTTCCAGTGGAATCGGGTCGGGGCAGGTTTTCGCCAGTTCAATGATAGCCGAAAAATCCTTCTGCTCACCGGGCACCCGGTCGGGAATGTGGGCGCAGCCGGGATAGCCCGCCTGCCCCGTGGTAAACAGCCGGTCGATGTAGCTCTCTTTGACCCTAACGATACAGTTGGTGGTCATCAGGATCGGGCCGCCAAAGGACTCGAATTCCTCACGTTGGTGCCACCAGGACCCGCCGTAATTGCCGGCGAAATGTGCATACTTTTTAAAAGCCGGGTAGGCCTGGGCGGGCAGCATCTCGGAATGGGTGTACACATTGACCCCGGTGCCCTCGGTCTGCTGCAGCAGTTCGTCTAAATCACGCAAATCGTGCCCGCTGACCAGGATGCCCGGTCCCGGGCGGACGCCGAGATAAACCTGGGTCGGTTCAGGATGGCCATAAGCATCAGTGTTCGCTTTATCCAACAGCGCCATGGCGCGCAGCCCCATTTCGCCGGTTTTGAGCACCAGTCCGGTCAGCTCATCGACAGACAGGTCACCATTGGTGGTCGCTTCCAGCATATCCTGCATGAAGTGCAGGATCTCCGGGTCATCCTCGCCCAACACATAGGCATGCTCGGTATAGGCTGCCGTGCCTTTCAAGCCGTAAGTAATCAGTTCGCGTAAAGAACGGATATCCTCATCCAGGTGTTCATCCGCCATCACCCCCACCTGGGCAGCTTTCGCTAGCAGGATGTCAATCTCATACGCTTCAGGCTTCCAGGTTGCCCAATCTGGTCCCGTTTCTGGGCATGGCTTTCCGTGCAGCTCTTCACAGCGGTTTTGAGCCGCTGAGCGTAAGGCTTCCCGCCGGTCGATGGCTTCCCGAATATAGCCAACAAAACGATCGGGGTCAAAATTGGCATTAGTGATCGTCGCAAACAGCGCTTGGGCGATAAACAAATCCGTTTCCGGGTGAATCACACCCATCTCCCGGCCGCGGGTGCCCCAGAAGGCAATCCCTTTCAGCAGGTAGACCAGCAAATCCTGCAGGTTGGCGACCTCTGACGTCTTTCCGCACACGCCGATCACTTTACAACCTACATTTTTCGAAGTTTCTTGGCATTGGAAACAAAACATCGCATTACTCATGGTTAAATTTCTCCTTTTCGGTTTCGTGGCAATGGTTATCTTATCATGAGATGTCGGTTACCAATACGACTTAAATCACATTCGAATATCGTGAATAGTGAATAGTGAATGGGTCAACAGGTATTGGGTATTTGGTACTGGGTATGAGGTGGGCGAATCAGTCGTAGGGTGGGTTGGCGGGAAAAAGACCGCAGGGTGCGCTCCGTTTTCGAGCGCACAAATTATTAGTTAGGTCAACACACTTATCGTTTTGATTTACTAGGTGTGCAGACGACCCCTGCGCACTGATTAAAATCCCGGGGGTCTGAGGAAGTCAGAAGGGTTCCGCAAACAACAAACACCATCGACCACCTTCAAACAAAGACCCCCGGGATTTATGTTTTATTCCTTAATTGGCAGCATAAATCAAGAATCTATGGTGATTTAATCTTCTATGGATGGTTTACCTGATGCGCCTTGTCCCACTCCGCTAACGCTTCTGCCCCTTCGCGTAGCACTCTCTGCGAAACGCTCTTCGAGTCGAGTTCGCTGATGCTTCAGGGGTTCCGCTTAGCTTCAAGGATATTAATGGCGCTTCAGGCGAACCGCTGCGCAATTTACTGATTAAAATCCCGGGGATCTGAGGTGGAGAAAGGTGTCTATCTTACGATAGCGGTTAAGTCATCAATCCAACTTAAGATCCCCGGGATTTTTGTTTTTCTGGCTTGGGCTGAGCAGAAAAAGTAAATGTGTACCGGTGCGTCCGAGGTTGGGGCGCACAGGAGAGGTGCACAGGAGAGGTGCACACCCTACAGATTACCACCCGTCAACCCACCATAAATAAGGCGGTTTATTCGGTGTATTCAACAAAAGCTGGTTAGGTAGAGTCAGGGCTCGGCATAAAGTGTCGAGTTTACGAAGACATGCCCTGACTTGGCATTAGCCAACCTGAGACGGTATATTATAGATAAATATGATCGAATATATAATAATTAATTGGAGGACCGTATGTACCACATCATGAAAAGGCATCAGCACCTGCTGACCCTATTACTGGCTGCCGCCCTGCTGCTGGCTGCCTGCAGCCCAGCTTCCTCAGTGGAAAGCGGACCAAGGGCAGCAGCTCCAGCAGAAATCCGCTATACCCTTAAGACCGCGTCTGATGACGGTCAACTGCTATTCATCGGCGTCGGCGGCGAGATTGACGGCCAGGTCAACCCAGACCTGCAAGCCAGCGTTGGTGACACCGTCGCCATCACCCTGGTCAACGACGACGGCCGCTTCCATGACATCGTGATTGATGAATTCGATGCCGCCACCCCCGTATTTGGCGGTGTTGGTGAGGAAGAGACGGTCCAATTCGTTGTTGACCAGGCAGGTACGTTCTTTTACTACTGCAGCGTCTCCGGTCATCGCCAGGCCGGCATGGAAGGGCTGTTGATCGTCTCGGCAGTTGAATAATCCAGACCGTGGATGGTAAGCAATCTTTCGTAGCCGTCTTATTCCTGCAATTATGAAAGTTTTGATCAATTCAACTTGGATGAAATTTTTAAAATGGTGCGGTCACCCTCACGAGCTACGCTCTCAGGGCAGGTCTCAGACCGCACCCTACGAATGAATAATTCGTTTTTGCCCTGTGCACCCTACAAAACTAAACAGGTGACCGTACACAGGGCATACCTCAAGAATATTACGCATCTATAACAAAAACCGGCTCGTTGATATTAACAAACCGGTTCATTCAGCGGGGAGGGGGGGATTCGAACCCCCGGTTGAGCAATAAACCCAACAACCACTTAGCAGGCGGCCCCAATCAACCACTCTGGCACCTCCCCAATGTTCAATTGTTTATTTTACCCTCAAACTTCCAGGCGGAGGGAGAGGGATTCGAACCCACGGTGGGCGTAAACCCACACCTGTTTTCAAGACAGGCGCCTTAAACCACTCGGCCATCCCTCCGGAACATGAATTCTAACATTAATCTACTTTCACCACAAGGTAGAGCAATCCTAACCTCAATGTAGGACAATCCTACACAAAGGGTAGGACAATCCTACCTACCGGGTAGGACATAATCATACCTCTGCGAACAAGAGATGCAACTGGAACTCGATGTGCTTAGCTCAAATTAATACCCTTCAATCATTAATTTCACCTTAGCAGTTGACTGATTTAATCACCACAAGCGTGAAATCATCCTGTTGAGGGTTAACGCCACAATAAAGCTGAGCTTCTTCCCACAGCCCCTCACACATCGCCTGGGGTTCTTGACGTATCAGATCCCTCAAGACAAGTGGTAAGCGTTCCTCCCCGAATTGTCGATCTGCTGAGTCTGTCGCCTCACTCAATCCATCACTGTACAACAGTACAACCCCACCCGGCGGGATTTTCACTGTCTGTTCATCTATCTGAAGATCCTCAAACAGCCCAATCGCTTGGCTGCTTCCCATAGGATTATCCAGTACATCCCCGCCGGATGAGATAATCATTGGCTGCGGGTGTCCAGCACGGGCATAGGAAAAACTCCCCTCTTTCGCGTCCAATATCCCACACAGAACAGTTACAAACATACTCGCACTATTCATCCCCAACAAAGTCTGGTTGACATTGACCAGCGCCTGACCCGGAGGAATATGATGGGCAGCTTCCATACGCAACAGGCTGTAGGTCAGCGTCATAAACAGGGCTGCCGGCAATCCTTTACCGGACACATCACCAATCACAATACCCCATTGTTGACCACCCAAGTCGATCACATCATAAAAATCCCCACCAACCGCCCGAGCCGGGATCATCAAAGCCCCCAAACGATATCCGGTCACCTGCGGTAGTTCTTCGGGCAGAATACTCAACTGGGTTTGCCGAGCGATTTCCATCTCCCGTTCCAAACGTCGCAGATGGGCTGTTTGTTGGTCCCGCAAGCGCTTCTTCTCAAGGCAGACATCAAGGCGCGCCTTCAAGAGTACACGATTGATCGGCTTGGTGAGGTAATCCTCAGCCCCCATTTCAATGCAGCGTACCACACTGTCCATATGCTCAATCGCAGAAATGACAATTACTGGAATATCACGTAAAACCGGATCGGCGACCACCTGTTCAAGGACCTGGTATCCGTTCATTTCAGGCATTACAATGTCTAGCAGCACCATATCAACAGATTTAAGGCCGAGTACTTGAAGCGCTTCATACCCGTTGATCGCATAAAAAACCTGATGCCCTTCATTTTCAAGATACTTCCCCATCACCATCCGGTTGACAGGATCATCATCAACCACAAGCAGATTACGCTTTCTAACTTGATACATGACATAAATCCTTCAAAACGTGATGAAGCGCGTCACATGCCCTTTGCAACTGCGTGAGTTTTTCACGTGAGTCTGCGATATTCCCCGCTAAACCGAGCAGCTCTAGGTCCCGAGCCAGGTTGCCAAAGGCTAACGCACCAAAAATGAGACTGGTTGATTTTAGCAAGTGTGCTGCTTCCATGAAGGCTGTGGAATCACCTTGGCCCAATGCAGATTCCAATAATTTCAACTGCTTTCTCGCATCATCATGATAGACATCTAGCACCCCAAGCAGAAAATCATCCCCCAGATCCTTCTTTAACTCGTTAAATATTTGGTTGTCAATTTCCAAAAGTGGATCCACGTTTGCTCCTTATGATGCGATCCGATCAGCCGCCCTGATCAGAGCTTGCATTAAGTCAACACCCCGGATGGGTTTACTGAGGTAATCATCCATACCGGCATCCAGGCATTTCTGCCGATCTTCTTTCTGGGCATAAGCGGTCATGGCAATGATTTGTGGTCGTTCATCCCCCTGCCAACGCTGACAAATCTGCCGTGTCGCTTCCAAACCATCCATCTCTGGCATTTGTACATCCATCAGGATCACATCGTAATGTTGCACTTCCAGGACGGTTAATACTTCCAGACCGTTAACTGCCAAATCTGGATCGTAACCCATCTTTTCCAACCAGCGCAGGGTAAATATCTGGTTGACGACATTATCTTCAGCGAGCAAGATGCGTAACGGATAATTTACACTCACCTCAGCAATATCAAATCCACTTTTAGTGACAGGTTTTACGTCTTCTTCCTGATAAGGCTTTTCGCTCATAATAGTCAGCAGTGATTGGAGCAATTTCACTGGTTTGAGTGGTTTAATAAATACGGCCGTAAATAATCCATCCGGAAACACATCTTCACGAGTGCCCAAGGATGAGAGCAAAATCAAAGGCAGTTCACTCGAGTTCTGGTATTTCCGAATTTTTTCAGCCAGACTGACGCCGTCCATCTCAGGCATACACAGATCCACAATTCCTAGGTCAAAGACTTCATCTTTCTGGATCCACATCAATGCTTGTGAGGGACTTTCCGTATCTCTACAATCCAAACCCCAGGTATTTAATTGCCTGGCCAGGATCCTTAGGTTGGTGACATTATCATCAACAATTAATATCCTCTTACCAACCAACTGGTGATATTCCTGCGATAATTCCAGGTGCGATGTCATCCGGGGTGCTGGCTGGGCCTGAATGGTGAAATAGAAGGTCGATCCCTCACCAACTTGGCTCTCAACCCACATCCTACCACCCATCATCTCAGCCAGGCGTTTACTGATAGCCAAACCCAACCCTGTGCCGCCAAACTTTCTTATCCTTGAGTCATCCACTTGGGAAAATGCCTCGAATATTCGACATAGCTGATCGGAAGGGATACCAATGCCGGTATCCCGAATAGAAAATCGGATTTCGATCTTTCTGATTTCCTTAATAGGTGGTCCCATCAAGGCAATATTTAGCTCAATTTCACCAGAATTGGTAAATTTGATGGCATTATTAAGTAAGTTGACCATGATCTGGCGCAAGCGGAGTACATCTCCCAGGATTGTCGTGGGAACCATGGATTCCATTTGATACAATATTTCTAGATTTTTCTGAACGGCTGGATATCTCACTAGATCCAGGGCAGATTCGACACAAGACCGTAAATCAAAAGCATCTCTTTCTAGTTCCATGTGCCCTGACTCTATTTTTGAGAGATCCAGGATATCGTTGATGATCACCAACAATACATCGCCACTGTTTCGGATCATTTCTACGTAATCGTGCTGTTCCTGATCGAGTTGAGTATCCATTAATAATTCACTCATCCCAATGATGGCATTCATCGGGGTGCGAATCTCGTGGCTCATCATTGCTAAAAACGCACTCTTAGTTTCGTTGGCAGCGTCCGCCTCAAGACGAGCCTCCCGGGCAGCTTCATACAGCCTGGCATTGTTCAATGCTGTACCTACATATGCCGCCAGGGTATCGAGGAGGTGCTTATCTTGATTGGAGAACCTGCCTTCAACGGACATGCTCTGAACACACATTACCCCCACAGGTTTACCACGCACATTGATTGGCACACCTAAATATGCTTGGGCTTGTTTGCCAATTGGATCGATACCTAAGTCTCGAGTTTTTTCATTCAATGCTTCATTAATCAGCAATGATTCGCCTGACTCAATGATCCGACTTGTAAGTCCCTGCCCAAATTTGATCGGTGCTTTTGGTTCACCATATATGTAAGGGAAAGTGATCATTTCACCGGTTTCATCCAATAATGCCAAATATGCAATATCCGCCTGGAATATCGACCGGATCTGATCCCCTACCAGGTGGATCAGAGCATCAATCGCCAATTCACCCGCCATTTCCTGTGTGACGGCATTGATTGTGGCCAATTCAGCGTTGCGCTGTTCAGTTTCTTCCAGTAAGTGTGTAGTCTCATCAAAGAGGCGTGCGTTGACGATTGAGGCACCCATATTTATAGTTACCATCTGTAAAAGGTTGAGATTTTCTTGATTGAAGCTATGAGGACGATCATTGCCGAGGGCAACCAATCCCAAGGTTTGATCCTTGTACTGGATCGGAACCCCCAACCAGGATTGGCTGAAATCACGGTTGCCCTTTTCGAAGATCTCGGTATCGAAATAAGCCCCATTTGCGATTTGTTCTTCAAGCGTGTTTAACAGCAACGGTTGCTTGGAGAAGATCACCCGAGATGACAACCCCTTACCAAGTGGAAATGGTGTCCTATCATCAATGTATCCACCTTCATTTTTATCATATTCATAGGAGATATGAATCAGGTTAGATTGTGGGTCTAAAAGCATGATCAACCCTGAATCAACTTCGAAGATGTCAATCAGCTTATCACCGATAATGCGGGTTAAGGCTCTTAAATCCAGTGACTTGGACAGGGATTCACTGACGCTGTTGAGAATAGCTAATTCGTGATTGCTCTGTTCAATAGCTAGGTTGGCGGCTGTCAGTGCAGCTGTGCGTTCCTCTACTTTATCTTCCAGCGTTTGAGACCAGAAAGCATTATTTAGAGCCACCCCGGCTTGATTAGCAAAGGCGCTCAGCAGATCCAGATCCTGCTCGGTAAACCGTCCAAATATCCCATTTATCTCGGTATAGATCAGTCCAGTTATCTGTCCGGAAAAGATCATTGGGACACACATGACTGAACGTTGGTTTAACGGCTTGGCCTGAGCAGGAATGAATTCTAAAAGCGGTTGGGCGCTCGCTTTGACCTTAACCAGGATCGGATGGATACGTTTGAGAAACCGTCTTAGTGACTGACCAGAAAGATGATGCTCAGCCGTGGGTTGGTCAAGGTCAAACGCGCCATTCTTACCCACCAAGAACAGGTCTACCTGTTCAGCACCGGTCAGCTCCAATAGCTCATTCATAATGAAATCAACCAATTCTGAGGGCGTACGCATCAAATTCATTTGATTGCCAATCTCGACCAAGCGTTTGAATACCTCTTGGAATCCACCCCGATTGGTAATTAGAGTCGTCAAGCGGTTTAGCGGTTCACCTCGCTTTCGTGCTTCCTGCAACCAAAACTGGATGATTTCACGGTTTTCAGGGATCTTAGTGAAAAAATTTCGGCGTAAGCCATCATCACTAAGTTCACTGATTCCCGATAGCAGCAAACATAAAGCCTGATCGATGGCTAGCCAGATCTCATCTGGGTCATCCAGTCCGTGTTTACATGCTCTCAGGGATTTGTAATGAGCCAGCCAGATGTTTTGGGGTGGAAAATACCAGGTTGGACGATAAAATTCTTGGAAAATTAACACCCCTTTTTGAGTGGTGCTTAAAGCCTTCTCAATTCTCCCCTGTGCGAGGTAAAGATTGGCTATTTCAACTAATACCTGCAAGCCAGAACCCATAGCGATTTTTTGAAAACCTTCAATTGCCATTAAGCCATATTTTTCAGCCTTTCCACCTTTCCCTACTAAAAGATAATAATATGCATTCAGGGCGTAATAAAATGGGGCGGTACTTACATCTTGATCTGCTAAATCTAATAATAAGTGATATTCTTTGATGACATCATGAACCTTGTCTGGGACTCCCAGACGGATGTAACAGAACGCATAAAAAAACAGATAATGGGTGAGAAAGTTATATTTTCTGGTTCTGCGTGCAAAATCACAGGCGTTACCAATCAACTCAGCAGCACGGTTGAAAAGTCCCAATTCCAAGTAGCTTAATCCAACATTAAATTCAAGTAATGCAAGTAAGTTAAAATCCCGTGAAATCTCAAAGGATTTCAGCGCTTTTCGATAATAAATTAGCCGCTTTGATAAATCGGTTTCTGTGTTAGCCAGGATATTTAACGTAATCCCTTGATAAATGAGATTATCAAGTTCCATGGTGACTTCAAGACTTCGCTCACATATCATCTTGCCAATATCAACATTTCCAGATAAGACATGACAAAAGCCTAAACGTATCTCCACCCTTGATTTTCTCTTTAAATCACCCATTGATTCATACAACGCAACGGCTTGTTCTGCACACGCGATCGCTTTCGTGAGTTTTATCATTTCAGTGTAAACAGGTACAAGAGTGAATAGACTTGCGGCAATCAATTCACTGTTTTCACAGCCTTGAGAGATCTTTAAAGCCTTCTGGCCATTACGACAGGCTTGTTTCAATCGGCCATGATGGTAATCCAATTCAGCCTGAGTGACCAAGGCTTCCACTTCGGTAATCTGGCACTTTAATGCTTTTGCTACCGAGAAGAGCTGGTAAACATCAAGCTGTGCCTCGTGAGTTTCACCCAGGTGTTGAAAACACGCTATCCTTCCTTTCAAAAATAATGCCTGTTCTTCATCAGAAGGATCAGATTCTAGCAAATGGGTATAAATGTCGATAGCCTGCTCCCATTGATAAGAGACTTCAGCATTTTGTGCTACTTTGAGTAAGTCTTCAGCCTCACGTCTACTTGTTTTAATCATTTCACCCATCCTGGATCACCTCCAAGAATTACACCTTCTCGCTCAAAGGATAGGAAAATTTATCCTAGAGTGAAGTAAGGACCTGCGATTTAAAAAGACTGCCCACCTATTGTCTTTTTCAGTGATCAACTTGTTTTGTTGCGGTGAAAATTTCGATAATTAAAGTATAGCATAAGTCCCCCACATTTTAAAGCATCTGATTCAGATTTAACCCACTCTTACCCCATTCTGCCGGTAATGTAGTCCTCTGAGATCTTTTCCTTGGGGTTGGTGAACATCTGTGCCGTCGGTGAGAACTCAACCAGTTCCCCCAGCCAGAACAGACCGGTGTAATCGGAAACGCGCGCCGCCTGCTGCATATTATGCGTCACGATCACGATCGTGTAATCCTTTTTCAATATTGCGATCAATTCCTCAATCGCCTCTGTGGCAATCGGGTCCAGGGCTGAAGCCGGCTCATCCATCAAGATCACTTCCGGTTGCACCGCCAATACCCGCGCGATGCACAGCCGCTGCTGCTGCCCCAAGGACAGGTTCATGGCGTCGTCATACAGCAGATCCTTCACATCATCCCACAGAGCCGCCCCCACCAGGCACCCTTCGACCAGCTGATCCAGTTCCCCCTTCTTCATCTGCATGCCGGTTACGCGTGGACCAAAGGCCACATTGTCATAGATCGATTTTGGGAAAGGGTTAGGCTTCTGAAACACCATGCCGATACGTTGACGTAAATGCGCCAGGTCCGTTTCAGCTTCGTAGATATCCTGCCCATCAAACAGGATTTCACCCTCCACCCGGGCGCTTTTGATGGTGTCATTCATGCGGTTCAGGCAGCGCAAAAAGGTGGACTTCCCGCACCCGGAAGGACCGATCAGCGCCGTCACCTGATTGGGTAGGATTGACATATTTATATCGCGCAAAGCCAATGCGTCACCGTAATACACATTCAAATGCGAGATCGATAACACGGGGTGAGCCATTCCACTCATGTGACTATTTTACCTTAATCCATACCAGCTCAGCATCAAATTAGCTTTTTAGGCTATAATCCTATCGATGCTGAAAACTCGACATTGGATCATCCTCATTCTGGTAGGGCTCCTGATAACCGCCTGTGTGCCGTCATCCCCAAGCGCGGATACTCCCGTTGGCGATACTGCCAATGCACAGATTGAAGTCAAAGGCTCCGATACCATGGTTAACCTAGCTTTGGCCTGGGCTGAAGCTTACCAGAAGGAAAATGGAAATATCTCGATATCGATTACCGGGGGCGGCTCAGGCACCGGGATCGCGGCCTTATTAAACAACACCGTTGATATCGCCAACGCCTCCCGCAGGATCAAACAAGAAGAGATTGATCAAGCCCTCAGCCTGGGGATTGAACCCTACGAGCTGATCGTGGCAAGCGATGCCATCGCCGTGATCGTCAACACCAGCAACCCCATCAATCATCTCACCCTGCAGCAGGTTTCGGATATCTACCAGGGCAAATATTCAAACTGGCAGGAGCTCGGCGGCGAGGACCGCCCGATCGTGCGCGTCTCGCGTGAAACCAATTCAGGCACCCACGTTTATTTCCTCGAAACCGTCTTACGCTTGAGCAACCCGGAGAACAAATCCTTTTTTGACCCCACCACCCTCTTGCTGCCGTCCTCCGAAGGGATCATCGCCGAAGTCCGTGATAACCCGAACGCCATCGGTTATGATGGTTTGGGGTATGTCACACCGGAGGTCAAAGTGCTGGGCATCAAGACCAATCCCGAAAGTCCAATCGTCTTCCCCTCGATCGACTCTGTCACCCAGGGGACTTACGCCATCGCTCGTGACCTGTATGTTTACACCAATGGAGAACCCCAAGACGCCATCAAAGCCTACCTCGCTTGGATCCTCTCCCCAGCAGGACAAAGCATCATCACGGACCTCGGTTTTGTAGCCATCACACCTTGACCCCAAATAACATGGACACACCCTTTATCCCCGGACCACAACAGCGTAAAGCACAGGCGATCTTTTCCCAAGCGATCGAAATCCTGATCACGGCCGTTGTTAAAGCCATGGGGTACTCGGCAATTGTGTTTGTGATTATGATCTTTTACTTCCTGATGAGTGAGGGCATCGCGGCCGTGGGGGAAGTGCCGCTGAGTGTCTTGTTTTCAGCCCGTTGGTATCCCATCGAGGGCTATTATGGCATCCTGCCGTTGATCGGTGGATCCTTACTCGTCACCGTCGGGGCAACACTGTTCGCCGTCCCAATCGGGTTGGCCACCGCCATTTACATCTCGGAAATTGCCCCACGCTGGATGCGTGAAGTCCTCAAACCCATCATCGAGATCCTGGCCGGCTTGCCCTCGGTGGTGCTCGGTTTCATCGGCATCATCGCACTGGCCCCCCAACTGCGGGTGCTGCTCGACCTGCCCACCGGGTTGACCGCGCTGGCGGGGTCCATCCTACTGGGACTCATTGCCATCCCAACCATCGTCTCCGTCGCTGAAGACGCCCTCGATAGCGTTCCCCGCTCATACCGAGATGCAGCACTGGCGATCGGCGCCACCCGTTGGCAGACGATCATGCGGGTCACCCTGCCAGCTGCGCGCTCAGGTGTGCTAACGGGCGTTATGCTCGGCGTTGGGCGGGCCATCGGGGAAACCATGACCGTGATGATGGTCACCGGCAACGCACCCGTGATGGTCAGAAGCTTGAGCGCCATTCTCATGCCAACCCGCACGATGACCGCCACCATTGCCGCAGAGATGGGCGAGGTTGCCAAGGGCAGCGTCCATTATCACGTCCTGTTCCTGATCGGGGTGATCTTGTTTTTGATCTCGTTGATCGTCAATATCATCGCCTCAGCCATGGTTTTCCGTGTCAAAAAACGCGCAGAACGGATCCTGTCATGAACCACTCGTCTAAAAAGCGCATGGTCGTTCAAAAAGTGGCCTTTGCCGGCATGAGCCTGGTGGCGAGCCTGACGGTGGTCTTCATCATCCTGATCGTGGTATACATCTTTTCGATGGGGGCTGGGGCCATTTCGTTTGAGTTTATCTTCAGTGCACCTTACGATGGGATGCGTTCTGGCGGCATCCTGCCGGCGATCATCGGCACATTTTACCTGACCGTGGGCACAGCCGTTTTAGCCGTCCCGTTAGGGCTGGGCGCAGCCATTTATCTCTCGGAATACGCACCCGACAACCAGGTCACCCGCATCATCCGGATTGCCATCACCAACCTGTCCGGCATCCCCTCCGTGGTGTATGGGTTGTTCGGTTTGGGCTTGTTTGTGCTCTTTCTCAGGCTGGGCACCAGCATCCTGGCCGCCTCGATGACGCTGGCCATCATGACCCTGCCCGTCATCATCAGCACCGCTGAAGAAGCGCTGCGGGCGGTACCCCAATCATTCCGGGTGGTCAGCATTTCCCTGGGTGGAACCCGCTTACAAACCATCCGTAAGATCGTGCTGCCGGAAGCCATGCCGGGTATCCTGACCGGCGTGATCCTGGGCTTGGAGCGCGCTGCCGGTGAAACAGCTCCGATCATGTTTACCGGCGCAGCTTTCTTCCTGCCCCAGCTGCCCACTTCGCTGACCGATGCCACCATGGCCTTGCCCTACCACCTGTTTGTCATCGCCACCCAGGTGCCGGGGATGCCGATCCAGATCCAGTTCGGCACAGCTCTGGTCTTGCTGGTATTTGTGTTAGGGATGAACCTGATCGCCTCGATTATCCGCTCGCGTGCCCGGGCAAAGCGCCAATGGTGACCCATGGATAAGATCGTTATTGAAGATTTCTCGATTGAATACTCTGATGGTACAGAGTCCCTCAGGCATATCAACCTGCATATCCCAGCCAACCAGTTAACCGTGCTGTTCGGCCCGGCTGGCGGGGGAAAGTCCACCCTGCTGCGCAGCATCAACCGTCTGAATGACCTGGCTGACGTCAAATCCACCAAGGGCCAAATCTTGTTTGATGGGATCAACATCCTAGATAAAAAAGTGGATGTGATCAACCTGCGCCGCAAAGTGGGGATGGTGTTTGCCCGCCCGGTCGTGCTGCCCTTCAGCATTAGGCGCAACCTGACCTACGGATTCGAGCTGGCTGGGGTGCGCGATGCTGTCTTGATTGAAGAAAGTGTCGAACGCAGCCTGGTGCAATCTGCCCTGTGGGATGAAGTCAAAGACCGGCTCGACGAACCCGCCATTTCACTCTCTGGTGGGCAGCAGCAGCGCTTATGCCTGGCGCGCAGCCTGATCCAACAGCCAGAAGTGATCCTTCTCGATGAGCCCACCTCCGGTTTAGACCCAATTTCAACCCTCAAGGTTGAGAACTCCCTGCAGGATCTGAAACAGGATTACACCATCGTCCTCGTGCCGCACTCCGTCCAGCAAGCCGCCCGCACCGCAGATACGGCAGCTTTTTTCTTGCAGGGCGAGTTGATCGAGGTCGGCATCGGTGCAGAACTGTTCACCAACCCCACCGAATCACGCACGCAACGTTACATTGAAGGCCGCTACGGCTAAGATCAACGAAATCATCGCCCCCATACATTAAATTTAAGATTAATTGCCACCCAGATGTGTTTCGTTGCGGGTGAACAATAACATCTGCTCGCCAAAATCCTGGACGAGCGCTTCCCCTGGCAGCTTGGTTAACAAAAAGACCACATAGATATCCCCGACCGCACCGGAGGCGTTCATCGCGATCAGCAGCATCAGGGGTGCCACCCAGTTCGCTGGCACCCACAACAGTGCCAACAACCCCAGAACCGTGATCAGTACCAACGGCGCCAGGCTGACAACCTTGTACGGCTGTTTATACACATACCAATCCGGCGCAGCCGCATAGGCGTATGCGCCCTTAAAGGCAAATTTGACCCGACCGCCGGTGAACAGCCAGAAGCACACGCCGTGGATGGCTTCATGCACGATCACCATGGCGAAAACCACCCCCAACAGCACCAAAAGTGGGATCAGCACCCCACCGATGCCAGACAACCTGAACTCGAAACTCCCACGACCCGGGGTTAAATCCGGTCGCAGCTGCTGCAGCAGCCAAACCAGCCCTGCCCAACAGGCAAGAAACAGTCCCAAACTGGCCGCACTCAGGATCAGCAGCAGTTTACGGTCTTTGATTAAATCCAATGTCCGATAAAGGTCATAACCTTCAGGCAAAGTGCGGTGGGCATACGGCTGCGTCATCGGCCCCTAACCTCCGGGTCAATTGGGGTTGTAGGATAAAAACTGGGCAGGGGTTTGCATTTAATCAGCAGGCAATCGCCTGTTACCAGGTCACCGATCCTACCAACAATGTTCAGTGAATTCTTCACTCGTTACCTTCTCCTGGGATACCCGCTAGTTAGCCACAAGACCTTCAACCCTGATCCAATTAAGGGGCCAGGGTATGGGTTGGCCAGGGGGTGATGGTGGGGCGCAGGGTCGCCAAGCCTTCCAAGCTGGTCGGTGTAGCCGCTGCTGTGGGCGTCAGCGTGAGCTGGACTTCAACCGGGATATGCGTCGGGGGTGGTTGGGTTATGGTCGGCGAGGCGGTCACTGTTGGCACAACCCTGCCAGCCCGCCAGCGCCCCCCAAAATACACCGCCCCCACCAATACCAGCAAGAGAGCCAGCACAGCCAGGCACCCGACCACCCAACGGCGTTGACGAGACTTGCTTTTCCCCCGTACCGACCTTCCGGGGACACTCAATGTCACAACCGTGATGTTGTCATGTCCACCACGGGTATTGGCCAAATTAATCAGGGCCTTTGGCACCTCGTCCAGGGGCTTAGCTTTGATCATCAGACGGATCTCTTCATCAGAAACCAGGTCTGTTAGCCCATCGCTGCACACCAGCACAATGTCACCTGGCGTTAAAGGCAACCCCTGATTGTTCAAAGCCTCAGCATCGCCCTCCCCTTCAAAAAACCACAGGCGAAAATCAGGGTGCGGGGGAGTGGGAGACCCCAGGTAGCGGCGAATGACATGCGCATTGGGATGGGTCTCGCCCTGGGCTTCATCGATGATCCCCGCATCAAATGCCTCCTGGATCCAGGTGTGGTCCGTTGAGAGCTGCAAGATATGCCCCTTACGCACAAGGTAGATGCGCGAATCGCCGAGGTTGGCAGTATACAACCGGTCACCAATCACCCAGGCACAGGCACAGGTCGCGCCCATCCCTTTTCGCCCCTGGTCTGACAGGGACGCTTCGTAAATGGCATGGTTGGCGCGTCTGATGGCCCCTTCCAACGTTTTGACCGGCTGGCTGGCGTCACTTGCAGCAACCGTTTCGGTGATGATCGACACCCCCATCTGTGCCGCCACCTCACCCGCGCGATGCCCGCCAATCCCATCGCACAGCACAGCCAACACCGCAGGCGTCTGACCTTTTGGGCCGGTCAAAAATGGGGCCACCCCGTAACGGTCTTCGTTCTTTTTGCCCGTTACACCGGGATGACTGGCTGCCGCAATCTCCAGATGAGCTTTATCTATCTTGATCATATTAATGGTTCGAATTTCGATACAGTCGCCGCAGGCGGCGAGGATGCATCAATTATTGTAAACCGAAATCCTAAAAGACCAAAATGGATCAGATCACCCGGGTGAAGCTGCACCAGCTCCCGCCCAATTAATGCATAATTGACCCAGGTTCCGCCATCAGTCCCAACATCATTCAACCAAAATACGCCATCTTTAACCCGCAGACGGGCGTGCAGTCCTGCGATATCTTTTCCTTCCAAAACCTGATCCACCCGCTCAGGATCACTGCCAAAAGCCGTTTGGCTGCGGGTAATGGGGATGGCCTTGTGCGCCAGGTCAAAACCGGGTTCATCCAGCGGGATCAATGTGGCGAGAATTCCACCCGCCTGCTCTGGTCGAATGTATCCAGCCGTTCCCGGTTTGCGACCGATATCAAAAATCCTCTTTGCCATCCTGTGAGCCAAATTACTTTGCAAAAAATGGCGCGTGGTCCAGATGATCAACAAGATCGCTGTCCCGGTCAGGATGATGCCGATCACGATCATGCCCAGTTGCTGGTTTGAAAGGGGCGGTTCAGGTTCCGGCAGTTGCACCTCAACCTGGATCGGTGTGAGGATCGTCTCCCCCATCAAGCCCAAGTCATCCTCCACTTCCACATAGAGCACATGCTCACCCGTTTCCACCAGCGAGGTCAGGTCCCAGGTTAAGGTCGTGAACGGATCTTGATCTCGCTGATCTACCACCTGGCCGTCCACATACAGCCGGCTGACGACCAGGTCGCGCGGATAATGATCGGGAAATTCCAGCAAAAACTCAATCACCCGGCTGACAGGGATCAGGGCGTCCAGGCCTCCCTGCCAATTTCTTGGCGGCTCGCGCACGATCACCGCCGGGGGTGAGAGCAAAATCGGCTTTGGCGGCTGGACATCAAGATAGAATTCTCCGCTTTCACCGCGCACTTCACCACCGGGTAATTCCGCCACCACCTGGATGGTATAAGTGCCTGTTTCACGAATCCCGGATTCAAATTGGAGTGTGTAAGCTACCCCTAAACCCTCCAAATAGGTTTCGGGGTCCGGCAGAGCTTCCACCCCTGTGTAATAGAAAAATTCACCCCCGGTCCGGGCAGCCAGGTCAATCAGCGCCCCACCCTGGGCGTTGGTCAAAAAGAATTCTTCACCCAGCATCCACACATTCACCTGGATGCCCGCTAAACGTGCAACCTCAGCCAAGGTCGTCAGAGCGTTGATTTCTTCCAGTAAGGGGGGCGGGGTGATGTACAACAACACCTTATCCACCCCAAACGGCACCACCCGTTCTTCTGCCAGGCGTAACGACGTTTCCAGGCTGACCAGGTCGGGTACCATGTTTCTAAAATCAGGCTGATAATTTTCCAGGGCTTCCAACCATGCGTTGCGATCAATGGTGTTGCTGATCGGCGTGCTTTGCTGGGTGACCAACGTCAGCGTATCCTCCGGACCGAAGCGCCGCCACCCCACCCAATCCGCTAAAACAGCCTGGATCTGTTGATAGGGTGAGTTCCCCTGGGCATCGCGCAGGTCGAATTGCCGGTCGCCGTTGATCGCTAGGGTGAAGTGGACCCCAACCTGCTGCTGCTCCAAGGCCCACGCGGTCATCCTGCGGCCATTTTCGAAGACGGTCAGGTCCGCCAGATCGAGATCGTCAATGGAGATACCCGGATCATCCTTCGCTTTAAATTGAAGAGAAAGGATGGGGAACGCTGCGTCGTCTGGCGGCAGGACGATCAGTGAATCCATCACCTGCCCGTGAGCAGCCGACGTGTTCACCAGGCCGGTTAAGATTAACCAAACCAGGATCACAGTCACCAACCGGAGATAAAAACCACCAGGGATGGTCATCCACCCCTGGTGATGTTTGCGTGTCAATTGCTTGGTAATTTTTAACATGGTGGCTTCATATTAAGCCTGAGAAGTGACTTGCCTAATCCTGGCCAACTTCGTCATTCAACACGGTTGGCATCAGACCACCTTCAAGTGTGAGCTGCCTGAAAGTCAGGGTCCAGCTTGCCAAAATATACGCCCTGAGCACACCGGCTAAAAAGATCAATAGCGGGATAAAAGCCATCGACAATAAGAGGCTCAGTACCAAACCCACGCTGATCATTCGGCCGCCGGAGATGAGCAGGTTTGCCACCAACGGCACAGGAATGATGATCAGCGGCAGGCTGATGATCAACCCAACGATCAACCCACCCACGCCCAGGATCAGGAACATCACCACGACGTGCCCCAGGTTGCGGGTGATCACCTGCCAGGCACGTGCAATCGCCGGGAATATCCCCAGTTTCTCCTCGATGATGGCAATCATGGTGAAATTCACCAGCGTCTCAATCAACCATCCGATGGGAATCAACAAGAATAATCCCAGGCAGCAAGTACAGCTAATCAACAGGAGGATCGGTATCAACAAGATCAGCAGGACAAAGAACCCAACCAAATGTAGGCCGACCCTGAGTAAAACCACCTTCCAGTAGTGAGGCTTGAGCTTGTTAAAAATTGTGCCAAACGACAGCGGCGGGGAATCCAAGTCGGCCTCATCTGCCAGGCCGGTACCGCTAATCACACCCGTTTCCCCAAGGGTGCCAACCAGCAAGAATACGATTGAAAGGACCAGTCCCACCAGCACCAGGACCATCACCAGCAACACCCATACCCAGATTGGGATGCTGGCGATGAATTGACCAAAATTATTCAACGCTTGCTGTGTTGAGGGGGCAAGGAAATCCAGGGAACCGGGTTGAACTGTCGTATTGGCGCCACCCCCGCCCCCTGCACTCCCCCCACCGCCGCCGCCACGCGTACCAGTGGCACTGCACCCTGCCAGCACACCAAACAGCCATAAAATTTTATGCTTCCAGATTATTTTCCAGGCTTTTTCCAGAATCTTTCCGTAATTCATAGCAACGCTCCTTACGACAAGTGGTGAAAATCCGGGGGAGGTGCCCCACCACCCATTATATATGGAATCATCCAATCAACCAAATATTCAAACGATAATACCTCATTCCCACTCAATCGTCCCCGGGGGCTTGCTGGTGATGTCATACACCACCCGGTTGACCCCCTGCACCTCGTTGACGATCCGGTTCGCCACCCTGGCCAATAAATCTTCAGGTAAACGCGCCCAGTCGGCGGTCATAAAATCCACAGTAGTCACAGCCCGCAAGGCGATCACCTCTTCGTAAGTGCGCTGATCACCCATCACGCCCACTGCTTTTACCGGTAATAAAACCGCAAAGGCCTGGGCAGTGCCCGTATCCCCGCCCACCCGGCTTGGGTGGTAAACCAATAAACCAGCCCTCGACAGTTCTTCAGTGAAAATCGCATCCGCCTGGCGCAGCTTTTCGACCCGTAGGGGGGTGACCTCGCCCAAGCAGCGCACCGCCAAGCCCGGCCCGGGGAAAGGCTGGCGCCACACCAGCTCGGAAGGCAGCCCTAACGCCTCCCCAACCAGGCGCACTTCGTCCTTGAACAAATAGCGCAGCGGCTCAACCAGCTCAAAATTCATCTCATCCGGCAGACCGCCCACATTGTGATGGGTCTTAATGCGCTGGGCGTTGGCGCGCTCCGGTGCCCGCGACTCGATCACATCCGGGTAGATCGTTCCCTGCACCAAAAATGGCGGGTCGCCCAGGTTATGCGCTGCATCCTCAAAAATGCGGATAAAGGTCTCACCGATGATGCGCCGTTTTTCCTCCGGTGCAATCACCCCGGCCAGCTTGTCGAAAAACAACGCTGCCGCCGCCACGCTGACCAGGTTTGCACCAAGGCTGAAACGGAAGGCGCGGTCAACCCACACCCCTTCATCTTTGCGCATCAAGCCGGTATCGACAAACACAGCGGCAAGCTGGTCACCCACAGCCCGCTGCACCAATGCTGTCGCCACGCTCGAATCCACCCCGCCGCTGACCGCAGACAGCACCCGGGCATCACCGACCTGCGCTCGGATGCGGCTGACCGCATGGTTGATGATCGACGCAGGCGTCCAATCACCTGCACAGCCGCAAATCTCACGCACAAAGCGCTGGATGATCGCCCCGCCAGCGGGCGTATGGTTCACCTCGGGGTGAAACTGCAGCCCATAGTACTGGCGATCCTGGTCACCGATGGCCGCTACAGGGCTGTTTCCCGTTTGGGCCAGGATCACAAACCCTTCAGGGGGCATTTCTATCCGGTCGCCGTGGGACATCCACACCCGGGGGTCATCACCTTCCTGCAACAGCTGTGAAGGCTGTTTGATCGATAAATTTGCCAGCCCGTATTCGCGTTCATCCGCCGGGGCGACTTGTCCCCCCAGCGCATCAACCAGCGCCTGCATCCCGTAACAAATCCCCAAGATCGGCAGGCCTGAACCGATCACATATCCCGGCAGGGAGGGTGCACCCGGTGAATAAACCGAGCGGGGTCCGCCCGATAAGATAAAACCCTTGGGCGCTAAATCCATCACCTGGTCTTCAGGTGAGTCCCACGGCAGGAGTTCGGCATATACCTGAGCTTCACGCACACGCCGGGCGATCAACTGGCTGTATTGTGATCCAAAGTCAAGGATAATAATTGTTTCAGTCATGGGTAACTCCGGGATTTTCGTTTCATTTGCAGGATGACTCACAGACCAGGTGCCAATGCCAGATTGGGATTGACTGGTGCTGACCGCCGTTGGTGATCAGGCGGTAAGCCTGGTCTGCGAGCGAAAAGTCATTGATCAACACCTGCACGAGCTGGATCAAGTCCGCATACATCTGGGGCTCATCGCTGGGGGCATTGACCAGGGACGAAATCCCTCGTTTGGGTAAAATCAGGATATGCAAGGGGTATTCTGGCTGGGGATGGTGAAAAGCCGACCAGTGGGCATTTTCACACACAGAATCCAACGGCAGAAAGCGAAACATAAGTGGATAAAAAAGGGTTACGATGGGCTTCAAAGGACGCCAACGGGCACCTCTCAGCGCCAGGGACAGAAAACTACACTTTCGCAAAGGTAATTCGGCCATCATCCAAAGCGGCGATTTGCACCAAGGCTTCAATTGGGATATTTAATTCTGACAGCAATTCCCGACCGCCTTCAAAGGTCTTCTCGATCAGCGCGCCAATGCCGACCAGCGTAGCACCGGCCGTTTGGGCCAGGCGCACCAGCCCGGCAATGGTCGCCCCGGAGGCCAGGAAGTCGTCAATGATCAACACCTGTTCCCCGTTAGCCAGGTATTCGGGGGAGACGATCAGCTCCACCATGCGCCCTTTGGTGTGCGATGGCGCCAGGGTCAGGAAAACCGTATCCGGCATGGTGATTGGCTTGTGCTTGCGGGCATACACCACCGGCAGCCCCAGGTACTTGGCCGTCATCAGTGCCGGTGCGATCCCGGAGATCTCTGCTGTTAATATCTTGGTTGGCCGGGTATCAGCAAATAACCGGGCCAGTTCCTCCCCGCAGGCGTCCATCAGGATTGGGTCCACCTGGTGGTTGATGAAGTTATCGACCTTTAAAATACCGCCCCCCAGGACTTCACCCTGCGCTTCAATTCGCTTTCGTAAGGGTTCAAACAAAACACGCCTCCATTGATTAATTATAACTGCTCAAGCAACCCTGCTGTTTAAGAGTGGGGGGTTAGCTAGGGCGATCGCAAATTCAAATATTTTCGCAAAATCATCGGTCATCCCTCTGTAAACACCCCTTCCTGCCCTCCGGGCACCCTTCCCCTCGGGGAGGGGAAGGGCAAGGGATGGGGTCTGTTAACTCACGAACTATGTTATTCCAGACATTTCTCCCACTTTGCGATTGCCCTGGGGTGTGTGCCCTTTTCTCTCGCACGCTGAGCAATTTCGATTAATTACTCTTGCTGCAGTGATAGTTTACAGCGATTATATTCGGGAACACAGGTCAGATTCGTCCTTTAACCGGACATTAAACTTCGGGAGGGTCTTGTGTATCCGTCGGTTGGCTGTCCTGCCGGCGCAGGCGGTAGAGCACCTCTTCCAGGATCTTACGGTTGAAACTGACCAGGTCAGCGATCAGGCCGATCAAAAAGGTGATGAACCCAACGATCAATAACACCGCCGCCAGAATCAGCGATTGGATCATACCCGTGCCGGTTCCCCGGAAGTAAAACACCAGGAACCGCACCCCAATCGCAATACCCGCCAGCAGCATCACCGCACTGATGGCGGTGAAGATGCGCAAGGCTCGGTACATGGCAAACGACCGCATGATTGTGACGGTTGAATTGACCAGGTAATGCCGGATGCTGCTGAACAAGCGCGACGGCCGCTCCGGCGGGTTGGTCTCGATCGGCACAAAAGCCACCCGCACATGCCTGGCCCCTGCCTGGATCAACGTTTCAAGCGTGTAGGAATAGTTGGAAAGCACCATTGTCTCAAGGGCAACTTTGCGGGTGATCGCCCTGAAACCGCTGGTGGCGTCCGGGATATTGAAACCGGCTGTGGCAGACATCACCCGGCTGCCAAAGGTTTGCAGGACGCGCTTGTGTGCGGGGAAATGCTCAACCTCCCCCACACCGCGGTCGCCGATCACCATTTCTGCCTTGCCATCCAGGATGGGGCGCACCAACCTGTGAATATCCTCGGCCTTGTATTGGTTATCAGCATCCGTATTGACAATCACATCCGCCCCCAGGCGCAGGCAGGCGTCCAGACCATGGGTGTAAGCCTGGGCCAACCCCAGGTGTCGGCTAAGGTGCACGATATGATCTGCGCCCGCTTCGCGCGCCACCGCAGGGGTATCATCGCTGCTGCCGTCATCCACCACCAGGATCTCGACCTGGTCGAACCCGTCCACTGCTTTGGGCAGCAGTGAGAGGGTCTTGGGCAAAATTAGCGCTTCGTTATAGCATGGGATTTGAATGATTAATTTCATGGGCTGCTCTGGTCTGGTTGAACCTTAGTGAAGTATATCACAGGCTGAATAGGACACACCATTAAATCTCCACTCATTAATCCCAGGGGTTTGCAGAAAATGAAATTACTCCATATTCAAGTTTGATGTTTGCTTATCCAAAATAAAGCTCTTACCACCATCAGGTTATAATCAAAGCCGAGATACAATGACAACCCAAACCTACTCACCCCACGACTTTTACGCCCTGCAAGGCCAGATCAGCGACCCTGGCGAATTCGCCCACCAGTTTGACACCCTGCCAGCCGACCTGCCGGGCATCATCGCCGCCATCCAGGGGGTGATGCTGCACCTGCCCTGGGACAACTTCAAGCTGATCGCCAAGAGCTTTGGCGAGATGAACGCCGAGGAAAAAGGCCTGATGGACCGGATGGCAACGATCAGCAGCGGGGAAGACCAGGATTTCGTCCTCCTGCGAGCGGCATTCATCACCCACCAGGGCCGTTTATTACCAGATTACTTTCTCTAAATGATATATTCCAAAGGAGCACCCCTGTATGATTAAAAATTCCCCCGCCTGGCTTGAGAAGGCCGTCTTTTACCAGATCTATCCCCAATCCTTTTTCGATGCCAACGACGACGGCATCGGCGATATCCCAGGTATCATCCACAAGCTGGACTATATTGCTTCCCTGGGCGTGAATGCCCTGTGGATCAACCCGTGCTTTGTCTCACCCTTTGACGATGCCGGCTATGACGTAGCCGACTACTACCAGGTGGCGCCTCGCTACGGCACCAATGATGACCTGGCGCGCTTGTTCGCTGAAGCCAAGCAGCGCGGCATCCGCATCCTGCTGGACCTGGTCCCCGGGCATACCTCGATCGAACATCCCTGGTTCAAGGCATCTCAGAAACACGAACCTAACCCCTACTCGGACTATTATGTATGGAACAGCTCGATTTGGGAGGTGCCGCAACCCGATCTGCCGATCGTGCGCGGCCTCTCGCAGCGCGATGCGGCGTATGTGACCAATTTCTTCAGCTTTCAGCCCGCTCTCAACTACGGTTTCGCCCAAACCAACCCAGAACAGGCCTGGATGCAGCCCGTCGATGCCCCGGGCCCGCAGCAAGTGCGCCAGGAGATTAAAAACGTGATGAAATTCTGGCTGGATCTGGGCGCCAACGGCTTTCGGGTCGATATGGCAGCCTCGCTGGTCAAGCGCGACCCCTTCAAGCACGAGACGGCACGCTTCTGGCGCGGGATCAGGGACTGGCTGGACCAGGATTACCCCGAAGCGGTCCTGGTCGCCGAATGGGGCGACCCCGCCAGGGCGATCCCGGCCGGCTTCCATGCCGATTTCATGCTGGGCTTCAACAACCCGGGTTGGGTCTCTTTGTTCAGGAAGCGCGGCGAGGGTCGCTGGCGCGATGCCTATGCCTGGCCTTTCTTTGATTCATCCGGGCACGGGGATATCCGCCAGTTTCTAGATGAATACCTGTACCACCTGGAAGCATCTTATAACCAGGGCTACATCGCCCTGATCACCGGCAACCATGATGAAACGCCGCGCCTGGCCGACGGCCGTGACGCCGCCCAGCTCAAACTAGTTTACCTGTTCCTGCTGACCATGCCCGGCACGCCCTTTATCTACTATGGTGACGAAATCGGTATGCGTTTCCAACCGCTCCCCTCCAAAGAAGGTGGGTACGTCCGCACCGGCGCCCGCACCCCCATGCAGTGGACGGATGAGCCCAATGCCGGCTTCTCCAACGCCCTCGCAGAAGACCTCTACCTGCCCGTTGACCCCTCAGCGGATCGCCCCAGCGTGGCCGCACAGGAAGCCGACCCCGATTCGCTCCTCAACCGGGTGCGTGCGCTGGTCAAACTGCGCCAGTCCCTAACAGCTTTGGACGCCGACGCAGACTTCACCGTGGTGTATGCTGAGAGCGGCAAGCTGCCCTTTGTCTACACCCGCGCCAAAGGCAGTCAGCGGGTGCTGGTGGCCCTCAACCCCGCCGCACGCCCTGCCAGCGTCGAGATCCCGGGCGAGATCAATCCTACAGACCCTGTGGCCTTGGATGTGCCGGAAAGCGCCAGCCTGACCCGGTCAGCTGGCGGCTGGACCCTGACCCTCCCGCCCGTCTCCGGCGCAACCTACCAGCTGAGTGAATAAGTAACAACATACCACATCGGCATTTTAAGAAAGTAATTAATCCCGGGGATCTGGGGAATGCTGTTCAGTTTTCTATTTGACATCTATTCGGATACCTTAACCGATTAAGATCCCCGGGATTTTTGTTTAAGAATGGATAAGATTGACATTTACAACACAGATCCCTGGGATTTTAATCAGCAGTGTATGATGGGAGTTCAATTGCAGGATTGATTATGGTTATTTTGATCTGACGCGAAAATCCCGGGAGCGTTAACCGTTTCGTAGATTACGAAAGAATTGTCTGCTCATCAATTCTATGGTGCGCACACCCTCACGAGCTTCGCTCTCAGGGCTGGCAACCGGTGCCCACGCAGTGATACACCTGTTCCCTAATATTATCCGTAAACGTAATTTTAAACGTGTCCCTATTTTTCATTCACTATTCACCATTCACTATTCACCATTCACCATTCACGATCTCTACCAATTGACATCCCTCACCAGGTTACACTAAAATTATCCCAAACCAGATTTGCACACGACAGGACTCATCATGGAACGCATCAAACGCAGTTGGGCGCTGGTCAAAGCCAGCTTAGAGGTCCTCAAGCTCGACAAAGAACTACTGCTCTTCCCCATCATTTCATCCATCGTGATGTTGTTCGTCACGCTGACCTTCCTGATCCCCACCCTGGTCGGGAACGTGCTCGACAGCATCCTCAACACCGGCATGCCGATCTTTGGCTACATCGTGCTGTTCTTGTTCTACCTGGTGCAGTACACGGTGGTGTATTACAACAACACCGCCCTGGTTGGGGCAGCCATGATCCGCCTGCGGGGCGGCGATCCGACGGTCAAAGATGGCTACAAGGTCGCCCGTTCGCGCCTCATGCCGATCCTCGGCTGGGCGCTGCTGTCCGCCACGGTCGGGCTGATCCTCAACATGCTCTCCAACCATTCCAAAAAACAGGGCAAGGGGATTGGCGCCATTATTGCCTCCCTGTTAGGTGCCGCCTGGAACGTGATCACCTTCCTGGTCGTGCCGGTGGTGGCCGTCGAAGGCCTGGGGCCGATCAAAGCGGTTCAGCGCAGCTGGGACCTACTCAAACGCAGTTGGGGCGAGCAAATCTCGGGTACCCTTTCGATTGGGCTGGTCTTCGGCTTGATCGGCGTCCTGGGCGGTCTGCTGCTGGTGGGTGCGGGTATCGGCATATCCATTTTGATCGAGAGCTTCATCCCCGCCATCCTGTTTGGTGCCTTGCTGGTCCTGTTCATCATGTTCCTCAGCCTGCTCAGCACCACCCTCAGCGGTATCTTCGCCGCTGCGGTGTATGCCTACGCCGCTGATGGCCAGGTGGGACTATTCGAGGAGAGCCTAATCCGCGCGGCGATCAATCCCTAAAACGAAGTGGGCTATTTGGGTGAATCTGCAAGGTTAAATTTCACCCAAAGCAAGACGAAAACGTCATTAATCATGAAAATCAACGATTGATTACCGTGTAGGGGCGGACACAGAGGTCCGCCCCTACCTTACGTATTTAATATAAAATATTACGCTTCAATCATATTCGATAATTATTCATAAATTTTCTCTGGACCCTTATACCAGAGCAATCGTAAAGTGGGAGATATGTCTGTCATATCATTGTTCGTGAGTTAACAGACCCCATCCCCAACCCTTCCCCTCGGGGAGGGGATGGGTGCCCGGAGGGCGGGAAGGGGTGTTTATAGAGTGAAGATCGACGATTCTGCAAAAAAATAATGACTTTGCAATCGCCCTAACGACAACCCCAGGGTAATCGCAAAGTGGGAGAGATGTCTGTAATCGGATTTCGTGCGTCAATAGAACGACTTCTCCCTTCTCTCTCGCAGGGAGAAGAGCCAGAGATGAGGGGGTCTACAGTGTGAAGATCGTTGATCCCGCAATAATGTTCGACTTTGCGATTGCCCTGACCCTTACACGGCTTGGTTGACGATTACAAACTCGCCTATTATGATTGGTGAGAAGCATCACCCACCAATCTTTTCAAAGGCTTTTTTGTGAAGATTTCGTTGACTCATTACCGCGACCTGTTCAAGACCTACCTGGCCCCCCACAAGGGATCTGTGCTGGTTTTGGCGTTGCTGGTATTCGGCAACCTGGGGCTGCAGCTGCTGATCCCCCAAATCATGCGCACCTTCATCGACGCGGTGATTGCCGGTGCCGCGCTTAACTTCCTGGCGCGCCTAGGCGCTCTGTTCCTGGTGACCGCCCTGGTGCAGCAGGTGATCGCCGTCTTCTCAACCTACTTCACCCAGAACATCGGCTGGCGAGCCACCAATGCCCTGCGCGAAGACCTCGCCCGACATGCCCTCAACCTGGATATGCGCTTCCACAAAGCACACCCCCCGGGTGAGATGATCAGCCGCATCGATTCAGATATCACCACCCTCAACGACTTTTTCTCTCAGTTCCTGCTCAAGCTGCTGGGCAACGCCATCCTAGTGATCGCCATCTTGGTCCTGCTGTATCGGGAGGATTGGCGGGTTGGCCTGGTGCTGACCGGCTTTACCCTGGTTGCGCTGTTTGTGCTGACCCGCTTCCGCAACATCGCCGTCCCCCACTGGGAAGCCGAACGCACAGCCGAGGCGGACTTTTACAGCTTCCTTGAGGAACGCCTGGGCGGGACGGTGGACATCCGCGCCAACGGCGGACGGGCGTACACCCTGCGCGGCTTCTTTGCCCGCATCCAGGTCATGTTCCAGCGCTCGATCAAAGCTGGCTTAATGGTCAACTATATGTTAAACAGCATGCTGCTGATCTTTGCCCTGGGGAACGCCGTCTCGCTGGGGGTGGGCGGGTCGCTTTACCTGAATGGTGTTATCACCATCGGCACCGTCTACATCATCTACCAGTACAACCGCATGCTAGAGCTGCCGCTGGAGGACATTTCCCGCCAGCTCTCCAACGTCCAGAAAGCCTTGGCCAGCATCAAGCGCATCTATGAATTATTTGCAACCCAAGGCGAGGTCACAGTCCCAATCAAAACTCACGGGACCATCCTTCCGCCGCTGGGTGTCCCCCTGGCGCTGCAGTTTGAAAACGTCTCCTTTTACTACGACGATGCACCTGATGATTCCCAGCCAGTGCCGTTTGAGAACGTTCTGGAAAGCATCAGCTTCTCCCTGGCGCCAGGCGAAGTACTGGGATTATTGGGTCGCACCGGCAGCGGCAAAACCACTCTCACCCGTCTGCTCTTCCGCCTGTATGACCCACAAACTGGCGGGATCAAGATTGCCGCATCAAGCCAGACGCAGGATCTGGTGGATATTCAATCCATACCGCTGCACGCCCTGCGCAGCCGGATCGGCATGGTCACCCAGAATATCGAGCTGTTCCATGCCACGGTGCGCGACAACCTGACTTTCTTTGATGCCGCCATCCCGGATGACCGCATCCTGGCGGTAATCGATGCGTTGGGGCTGGGGCGCTGGTTTGGCGGGTTGAAAAACGGGCTGGATACCGTGTTGGAATCGGGGGGATCAGGCCTTTCGGCCGGCGAAGCGCAATTGCTGGCCTTCACCCGCATCTTCCTTGGGGACCCAGGCCTGGTCGTGCTGGATGAGGCCTCTTCCCGCTTGGACCCCGCCACCGAGCAGTTGATCGAAAAAGCCGTCGATCGGCTGACAGCTGGCCGCACCGCCCTGATCATCGCCCACCGCTTGAAGACCCTGGGGCGTGCCGATAAGATCATGATCCTGGAGCAAGGCCGGGTGGTTGAATTTGGCGACCGGTTAGATTTGGCGCTGGACGCCGGTTCCAAGTTCCACAACCTGCTGCGTACGGGGCTAGACGAGGTGCTGGAATGAACCGTGCGACATCCAATAAACAGGCTGCAGCACGCCCCAGCACCTGGTGGTACATCTGGCAGCTGACCAAGTATAAGCCCTGGCTGTACGGCGCCTTCGGTTTGATGGAAATCTTGATCTTTGGTGTCTTCCCCCAGCTGAGCGGCTTTGTGATCCAGGCGGTGTTCAACCAGCTCACCGGACAAACCGTGTCTGGCTTCAACCTGTGGACGCTGGTGGCCTTTTTGGTGGCCATCGCCCTGGGGCGCGGCCTGGCCTTCTTTACAGATGTGGTGCTGTATTTCAACTTCCGCTATACGATCACCGCACTGATGCGTGTCAACATCTTCGATACCATCCTGCGCCGACCGGGTGCCAGAGCGGTTCCTGAGTCCCCGGGTGAAGCGGTCAGTCGCTTCCGAGATGACGCGGATGAAATCGCCTTCTTCATGGCTGAAATGCTGATCGTGTTCGGGTTCGGTTTCTTTGCGATCGTGGCATTTATCGTCATGCTGCGCATCAATGTCACCGTTACCATTGTGGTGTTTGTGCCCCTGGTAATCGTGATCCTGATTGCTAACTATGCGAATAAAAAGATCACCGAATACCGCCAGGCCAGCAGGGAAGCCACCGGCAGGGTGACCGATTTTATTGGCGAGTTGTTTGGCAGCATTATGGCGGTTAAGGTCGCCGGTGCGGAAGCGCGCACAGTTGATTATCTTAAGCAGATCAACGAAACCCGGCGTAAAACCTCCCTCAAAGATGCGCTGTTTAACCAGATACTGGATGCCGCCTTCCGCAACACCGGCAACATCTTCACCGGCATCATCCTGTTGACTGCCGGTGCAGCCATGCAGGCCGGCGACTTTGCAGTGGGCGACCTAGCCCTGTTCGTCTACTACCTCACCTGGGTGGCCGACTTCTCCGCCATCATCGGAGACCGCATCGCCTGGTTCAAACGCCTGGGCGTCTCCATCGACAGGATGGTGCACCTGCTCCAGGGTTCGCCAGCCGAAAAGCTGGTCGCCTACACACCGGTCTACCTGCGCGGCGAACTCCCCGAAGTGCCCTATCACCCTAAAACCCACGCCGATCACCTTGAAACCTTAGAGGTGCGGGATCTGACCTACCACTTCCCGCGCAGCGCCAGGGGCATCGAAAACATTCGCTTCCGCCTTGAGCGGGGATCCTTCACCGTCATCACCGGGCGGGTTGGTTCGGGAAAGAGCACCCTGCTGCAGACCCTGCTGGGGTTGCTGCCGGCGCAGTCGGGCGAGATCTATTGGAACGGCCAGCGGGTCGTTAAACCGGATGTGTTCTTCACGCCGCCCCGCAGCGCTTATACCCCCCAGGTCCCGATCCTGTTCAGTGAGAGCCTGCGTGACAATATCCTGATGGGCTTACCCGAAGACCAAGTCGACCTTGACCAGGCGATCGCCATGGCTGTTTTGGAACAGGACTTGTCAGAAATCCACGGCGGCTTATCGGCAATGGTCGGCGCGAAGGGTGTCAAACTTTCCGGGGGCCAACGTCAGAGAGCGGCCGCCGCCCGTATGTTTGTGCGCGATGCTTCCCTGCTGGTGTTTGACGACATCTCCAGCGCCTTGGATGTTGAAACCGAGCAAGAACTCTGGTCGCGCATCTTTAGCTACAACCAGAAAGCCACCTGCCTGGTCGTCAGCCACCGCAAGCCCGCCCTGCAGCGCGCCGACCAGATCATCCTGCTCAAGGACGGCTGCATTGAAGCGGTTGGTCGGCTGTCAGACCTGCTCGGAGCCAACCTCGAGATGCAGAAGCTGTGGGACGGGGACCTGAACGGGGAGGGATAATTATCTTTCTCGTTAGTTCCAGCAATGAATAGTATGCCATCACAAAGCATATAGAAATCCACGCACCGTAAACGAATTTCTGTAAAATTTCAGAGAATGATTTAGAATATATTTAATTTAATCTTATAATATTGAAGAACAACGCTTGTCTTCGTAAACTCGACACTTTGTGCGTCGCCCTGCTCATTGAATAATTGCTAATTCGTTATGATGGTCAACACCCTTTCATAAATGATTATTATGATTGCCAATGGTTCGGTTAATCGAACACCGCCCGCTAAATTAGGTATAATTCCCGTGGTATCAAGTCCTTAAACATGATTGGAACCTATGTCTGAAAAATCCCCATCCGGCCGCCAGGTTCGCCTGACCTCGCTCTCCAGTTGTGCAGGTTGAGCGTCAAAACTGCGCGCGGAAGCGCTGGCGCAGGTGCTGCAGCCGCTCTCAACCATCTATCAAAATGCAGACTACCCCGACCTGCTGATCGGTCTAAATCCGCCTGATGATGCCGCCGTGTGGCGCTTGGACGATGGCCGTGCCCTGGTGATGACGACCGATTTCTTCACGCCGGTGGTGGATGACCCGTATGACTACGGCGCGATCGCGGCCGCCAACAGCCTTTCGGATGTGTATGCCATGGGCGCCACGCCCTTTATGGCGCTCACGATTGCCGCCCTGCCGCCCGACCTCGACCCCAGCATCTCGCAGGAGATCATCCGCGGCCTGGCGGAGAAAGCCGCCGAGGCCGGCACCGTTATTGCTGGTGGGCATACCATCCAGGACAAAGAGCCCAAGATTGGTCTGGTCGCTGTGGGCTTTGCCGCTGAGAACCAACTCTTGCGCAAAGACGCCCTACAAATTGGTGACCAGCTGGTATTAACCAAGCCCCTCGGCTTCGGTGTGACCACCACCGCCCTCAAGCAGGACAAAGCCTCACCCGAGGATGTGGCCGAGGTGGTGGGTTGGATGAAAGGCCTCAACCGGGGCGCAGCCCAATTAGCCGTCCAGTTTAAATTGCGCGCCGCTACTGACATCACCGGCTTTAGCTTCCTGGGGCACGCCTGGGAAATGGCCAGTGCGGCAGGCGTCGGATTGCAGGTGTGCTTTGGTGATGTACCCTTCATCTCCTGCGCCAAGAAACATGCCCAGGCTTGGTCCTTCCCCGGCGGCGCGTTTGACAATAAACGCTATTATGAAACGCATGTGCGCTTTGACCCAGCCATCCCCGAAGAGCAGCAGATGCTGCTGTTTGACCCACAAACCAGCGGAGGTCTGCTGCTTGGCGTACCACAGGCTAAGGTCAGCGAATTTCTGTCCGCTGCCAAAGGCATTGGTCAGCCCGCCTGGCTGGTCGGCGAAGTCGTCCCCGGGGACCAAATCCGGGTTAATCCTTGATCCCCACACATCCTGACAAACATTTTCTGGTGTGTTTGTGTATTTTACAGCTTTTGAGTAGAATCTAGCGACCAATGATCATTTGCCAGCCTTCCACAACCAGCACAGCACCCAACCTGGCAAGCCCACAATAAACACCATGACACACCCACTCAAACGACGCCTCTTGGCAATCCTTGCCCTTTTATGCTTAATCTCCCCCTTCCTGGGCACACCTGAAGGCGCACAAGCCCAGGCAGGCGCGCCTTACGAAGTGCTGGCGGAGATCAACGGGCTGCGCATCGCTAATGGCATGGCGCCCCTGGCTGAAAACCAATACCTCAACCTGGCCGCCCAGAACCATGCCAACTGGATCGCAACAACCTTGCAAGGCGGTCATACCGGTGAAGGCGGCAGCACCCCGGCCGATCGAGCGCTTGCCGTCGGGTATGGGGGCGGCGCAAGGGTCAGCGTCACCGAAAACTGGGCGCGCGGCCCGGGTCTGACCGCCTACAACTGCGTCTATACCATGTGGGCGCCGTCATCAGCCCATATCAGCAATATGCTTACCACCTGGCACAACGAATTTGGCGCCGGCGTCGCCCTCGACAGCCAGGGGATGACCGTGTACGTGGTTAAATTTGGGCATGTGGTCGGCAGCGCTCCCCCGCAATCCACCTCTGCCCCTGGCGGTCCATCCGGCACCCAAGCCCCCCTGATTCAGTCGGTGGTCACCTCAACATCCAACCCCGACGGCTCAGTCATCCATGTGGTGCAGTTTGGCCAGACCTTGTGGGGGATTGCTGAAGCCTACGAAATTTCCATGATAAAACTCCTGGAGCAGAACTATCTCACCGAGGATTCAGCCATTTTTCCTGACCAGCAGCTGCTGATCATCCCCGCCAACCTGGAAATTGAGGGTGAAGGAGAAACACCCACACCCACACCCACCGAGGAACCCACCCCAACGCCCACGGCGACCCGCACCCCCTGGCCCAGGACGGAAGCCGCCACACCTCTACCCACACCGAACGAGGTGCCTAACCCGCGCAGCAATTTCCTGGTGAATATTTTCAGCGGGGATACGTTGTGGATCGGCATCGGCCTGGTAGGCGTCAGCCTATTGGGGATTGTGCTGCTGTTTATCACATCCTCCAGGTTGAGATGAGTGCTTGGGGTCAGGTATTAGGGCATGAGATATAGGAAGTAGGTAAGTAGGTAGAAGGCCATTAGGTAGTAGGTATTAGGTCATTAGGTATGAGGGTATTTCGTCAGTATTAACCACGCAAGTAGGTCACACCTTCAGCGTGACAAGAATTGGTCCCAAGAACGATCTTTCCAATAAAAATCACCTCATGATGTTTGGAAGAAAACGCTTTTCACATAAGTCTCACATCTGGCTAATTTTAATTTGATGCAACCACACAATGTCGATCAGCGAAGCCTCTGTCATCTGGCAGAAGAAGGACAGCACAGCCTACCCAAATCACACATAGAATATCGAATCAAGATAGTATAATAGTCAGATGAGCGATGGCGGATTAACAGCCCCAGCCTGACGACGACCATTTTATTGAAATTACTAACTTATCAGTCCTTATGTAACCAGGTAATGAATTAAACGCGATGGAAGCAAATACTTGCCCTTATCTTGGCTTGATCAATGACCCTAATACGAGCACGACCTTTCCCGATGCGGCCAATGCTTGCCATCAAGCGAAACCTCCCGCCTTGGTCAAATTAGACTACCAGAGCAGCACCTGTTTACAAGATGAACACCAGGAATGCCCTGGTTACATCCACGCTTGGCCGGATGGCTTTCCTAAATCCCTCCTCCGCCCAAAACCCATCTTCACGCTCGTACCGATTGAAAGGTTATCCTGGATACTGGTTGCCATCCCTGTGATGTTGTTCCTTTGGGCTGGCTTTACTGGCCGGTTATCCTTCCTCTCGCTGGACTTCAGGCCTAAAACTGCCAATACCCCCACCTCCCTGCCATTCTTTACCCGCACACCCACTGAAACCCTCACTTTTACGCTGACCCTAACCGCAACCGAAACCCCACTTCCTCAGACAGAAACGGCCACGCCGACACACACCCCGACGCGCACCCCGACTGTGACCCGCAGCCCTACATCCACCGTCGACCAGTCCTTTTGGATTTTACCGACCAACACACCCGTTTCAAGCGACCCCACTTCACGACCGCCAGCGCCAACCCAGCCGCCGACCTCGGCGCCGCCGACGGAGCCTCCGCCGCCCACAAGCACCCGGCCACCAGATGTGCGACCCTCAAATACCCCCAGCCCCAGGCCTTGAGCATTAACAGTCGCGGCTGCTAGAATACCTGTGCTTCATCAGCCTCAAATCGACGCATGGCCTGGCGCGGCTATCTTTGGATACTTTGACTCAGACCCAAACAAAATAAAGGCTGCCGTTTCCAGCAGCCTTTTTATAACGATTTTTTCAAGGAAAACTTATCTGAAAATCAGCGGCAGGTAGAAATAATTTCCCTCCCCAATCACCCGCAACCTGACCGGGATATTGAGCATTGGGTTGGGGAAGTTGATCAGGGACAGCAGCCCCTGGTAGGTGCCAATCTCCAACCCGGTTGAATTAAAGGCTATGGGGACATCTTTGGTTTCACCAGCCGCAATGCTATCCGAGGTGAACGGCAGTTTCAGCCAGGGGATGTCTGCACGGCCGCCGATGATAATGGCATCCAGCCCAAAGCTTTGACCGCCCTGACCAACATACTGCCAGCCGATGCGGATCTCTTCATAACCGTCAAACTGCCCCAGGTCCACCATAACAGACCGATAATAGGCTGATAGGTCAGGCCAGTGCTCGTCACGCACCATATCCCACAGCGGCTCATCTGTTAAGGGCACGCCATCAACATCCAATACCCACACTTTCATAGACGCTTCAGGATAGCTTGTGCTCGAATAAGCCCTGAAGGATAAAACCAGGTCCGTCACGTCACTTGCATCCAAAACGGGTGTGATCAGCCACTCATCTGAAGGATGATCAAGATCCCAGCGCACCCAGGCGGCTGACTGACCCTGGTCCACGGGGTTCACCACAATGGTCCAGGTGTGGGTCTCATTTAACTGGTGGGTTTCCCACCCGACAGGCGGCATCAGGCCATCTTCAAATCCTTCGCTGAGTACGGGCGTTTCGATCAGGCTTTCCATCAGACCAAATGCCATTTCGATATGACAGGTATTGGTCAGGGTTAGGGTCATCTGGTCGATAATGTCCGCTTGTTGTGTTTGACTAAGGTTGGCGGGTGCCACCTGCAGGCATCCCGGTTCAACGACATGGATCGTAACCGTCGCCGTATTGCTCAACAAATGTCCGTCATATGCTCTGAACGTAAAGTAATCCGAGCCAACAAACCCGGCTGTCGGCGTATAAAGCACATTTGGCGCTGAGCCGGATAAGACGCCGTGTTCTGGTGTTTTAGTGTAGAAGATGTTTAAAGAATCACCTTCCGGGTCGGCGTATGTCAGGGTGATCTCAACCGGGTTTCCCTTTAATGTCATCACGGTTTGATCCTCGGCAATGGGCGGCGAGTTATACCCGGCTGTTGCGAATTCATAACTGACCGTCAAGGTGCCATCTGCGTTTAGCAGTGCATTTGCCGCTTCTCCATTGACTGTGGCAATGGTGCTGTCTGTAAAGGCATGACCCTCGGCTGCCGTCAACGTTACACTGGCTAAATACAATTCTGCAGGTTCAAAGGGATCGTCATTTGGTTCCCAGGATACATCTGCCGTGGGTGTGGTGACCCCACCCGCTGGATCGGCCGCAATGGTCGCCAGGAGGTCCGGTGAGGCCCCCGCGACTGGCGTCTGGATATCGCTAACGGCGACGCTGGTGATCGTAATGGGGGTAATCGTCAAGGTACCCTCGATGAAAGTCAGGTCATAGTTGTTACCACCATTATCATCGTCGATGGCTAAATCGCCCCTCAGGATCAAATAGGTGCCAACCGCTTCGCCACCCATCCGTCCTAAATCACCAGTAAAATCGTCTTTTGAAATTAGTGAACCGCTGGAAATTTGGTAGGTCAGTGGTGGGTCCAGCTCACCATAAACCTTCTCTTGGTCGTCCGCTGTGACTGTGATCGGCCGGGTCTCAATCGTCAGGTAATCTCCTTGATAGGTAATCGTATAGTTCGCCCCTTCATTGCCATCATCAATTCCTAAGGCCTGAAAGATGGCATACTGACCCACTTTCTCACCTGAGATACGCCCCAGGCCGCCAATCCACTTATCACCTTCTACCAAGTCCGGAGAGCTTAAAAAAGTCAATGGAGGATCGATGGTGCCATACATCTTTGATTTTGGCTGGGCCGTAACGGTGATCGGTTTGGGTGTGATAGTCAGGTCGTCAGGGATAAACACAATCGTATACCCTATCGCGGTAAGACCGCCGGGTGTAATGGCATAATTTCCCACATGTTCACCTGGATCTCGGTCGAGATCGCCCTCAAAAACGATCTCTGGATCTTGTGGATCATAAGTGTAGGTAAACTCAGGATCCTCCTCGCCATAGACCTTTGTCTGTGGCTCAGCGGTGACGGTGACGACCATCACCGAAAGATCCAGGTTGACACTGGTTTCGGATGCCCAGGTACCGGTCTGGTCTGCTGCCAGTTCTAATTCGCCGATCTTAAACACAACCGTGTCACCATCCTGGCCGCCCTCAATCTCGTCCAACGTGGCAGGGTCATCCCCCGGAACATCCAGCGCATAGACACTGTGCCCTTCATGTGTGTAGGTGTTCGTTGTCGCATACGGCACCCCGTCAATCCAGGCGCTCACGACTGTTCCATCGGGTACGTTTTCGTTATTGATCTTAACCTGGCCATAAAAACTGGATGGCGCGGGTAACTCTGCTCGCGCGACGGAAAAAGTGGCTAGCAATACACAGGCCAAAACCATGATTGCCAATGTTGATTTATGAAGTTTCATTGGTTCCCTCTCTAAAAACAATTGTCTTTCCTATTTGATGTAATCTGCAATTTAGGAAGAATCTCTGGATACTCAGTTAACTGAACTACCTGTAAATCTCTTAATAGATAATGAGAATCGTGCAAATTATATCATTAAAGGCGGCTTTAATGCCCGGCCGTGATTGTTGAAACCGGCATAACAAAAGCCCAAGGGAGAGCTTCGAGAAACACCCCCCTAAGCCTTCACCGCTTTAAAATCGTCAGTCCGGCCAACCTGACAGCATAGCCCCTCAACCCAGGATCAAGGTGGCGATGATGCTCATCCCTACCGCCACCACATTGCTGATGCTGTGCATGATCATCGGGTAAATCATACTGCCCGAGCGCTCGTAACACACCCCGTAGAACAAGCCCAGCCCAATCGAATAAATCACCTGGCCGGTACTGAAGGATACTGAAAACGGGCTGAAGCTGAAACGCACATGGGCCAGCCCGAAGATCACCGCCGCGATCAGGTTGACGATGCTCAGTTCTCCCCCGAAGACCGAGGTGATCACCCGGCCAAAGCCCGTTTCACCCCGAACAAGGCCCCCTGAAATTAATAATCCCAACATGGTCATCGCAAAGGCGCGGAAGATCAGCTCTTCGGAGGGACCCGAAAGCAAGAGCTGAAAGCCCAGCTGGCCGCTGACATTGCGCGCATTCAGCGGGTACTGGAATCCTTGGAATGAACCGCTCAGGATGGTGATGAGCAAAGAAACCACCACATAACCGGTGAAAATCAGGCCAAACAAGCGCACGTAAAACCAGCCCACCTGGCGATCGCCCCAGCCAAAACCGAATTGAACCCCGCCCAGCTTGCTGATGGCCAGCATCAAGGCCAGGAAGATCAACGCCTGGACGATGTGATGGACCGAGATCCACGCAAAAGCGCCGTCAGGGTCCACTGCTGAATAATCAAATTGGTCTGCAGCCAGGCCGGCCAAGCGCGGCACACCCAGCAGGACCGCCGCCATCAGCAGCGCCCACAGGATTTGTAGCAGGATTTTTGGAAAATTCATCGCTGTCTCCGGATATCTATGAATGAGATTTCTATTATAATCAAAAGACGAACAAGTTTCACGCTATTCTACCGCACATTCTCGTCTCGTGAGTTCAAATCACCGTTTTCACTGGTCTTCACAGTGCAAAGTCATTTGTAAGGAAAGGAACCGCGGAAAACAATGGGATGCTTCATCTGAGCCAGATATACCTGTGACCAAAAGATCACGGGTAGAAAAATATATCCATATTTTTGTTAAAATGGATTAGACACGCGAAAGGAAAATTCACAATGGGCACAAAATTTGACATGATCGGTCTATTTGTCGAAGATATCCAGGTCATGGTCGATTTCTACACAAAGGTCATCGGTCTGGAAACCGATTGGAACGGCGAGGACCCCTACGCGGAATTCCAGCACCAAGGCATCCGCTTCTCGATGTACGCCCGTTCTGAGCTGTCCGAACTGCTCGGCCAGACCCCCGAGTATCCCCAGCGCCTGAACGGCACCTTTGAACTGGCGATCAATGTAGGCAAGCCGCACAACGTGGACCGCATCTTCGACGAGATGGTCACCAAGGGCGCCACACCGATCTACAGCCCACGTGATGAGCCCTGGCACATGCGCTCGGCGATGATCAGCGACCCGGAGGGCAACTTGATCGAAATCGCCTCCGATTTTTGGGAATAAGTCACCTTTCCAACAAGTCTCATCGACTGTAATTAAATATCTAGCGCTTTAAACATGCTTGTCACGTCCTACATATTCCGGGATTCATCTGGAAGTGGGTAGGCGGGTGAATAATGTAGGGGCACGGCATGCCGTGCCCCTACGAGCAAACCGGAGCGTCGTCAATTGTCAGCGGGTCGGAATAGGCTGGGGGAGGTCATGTATGTTTTAACAAGTTGGCAGCGAAGAAAAAGGCAAATGTGCACAAAGGCAACATTGATTGGTGCGCAGAAAACCCCTGCGCACCCTACAAACAAGATCCCGGTAATCTTGGGTAAAGCAGGGTAATTGTCTCTCGACTGATGATAAATCATCGACTGGTCTGAAGCTCCCCGGGATTTCTAAAACCCTTCCCTTTAGGGAGGGGTTTGGGGTAGGTCAGGGACAGGGGGAGGTCCGACCGTCAGCAGGGGAAAAATCCTTGGTAATACCGTCTTAATAGGCAAAAAGAAAAATTAAATTGAGATCCATAATTGGGTGGTTGGCGGGTAAACAATGTAGGGGCACGGCGTGCCGTGCCCGCAATACAGTATAAAATTCAAAGGACAAATCCCGGGGGTCTCTGTTATAAGCCGTCAAAGGCTCACATTTAACATGGGATCGTATGATTTTCTTCAGACCCCCGGGATTTTAACAAGCGAGCCGTAGAGTGTGCACCCTCCTGCCTGAAGCACAGCGGAACCCCTGAAGCAAAGTGACTCAAAGAGTGCTATGCGAGGAGACTGGGGCGAAGCTGAGTGAGGCCATTCCCCATTCACGATTCAGTGCGCAGCCTCCCTGAAGCGCAGCGGAACCCCTGACGCGCAGCGAAGGGACTGAAGCGAAGCGGAGTGGGACTTTTCACCATTCACGATTCTTAATTCACCATTCACATCTCACAAAATTCCTCAGGAAGTGGGTTCGCACCAGCCATGGCAGCTTTTTGTGCATGTTTATACTTCTTGATCTGCACCTCGCGCTTCAAGGCTGCGCTGTGATCTACCACCTGTTCCACGTAGACCAGGGTCACCGGCCCGTTCATGCGGGTGTAGCGCGCCCCACGGCCGGCATTGTGTTCAGCCAAGCGCCGCAGGGGGTCGGTGGTCCAGCCGGTGTAAAAAGCGCCGTTGGAGCAGCGCACTATATAGCAGTAATAAGTAGTTTCCGGGTTGGTTTCAGGTGATTCAGGGCTCATAAATTGACCAAAAATCGGGTTAAAGCCATCAGCGGCTGGCGGATGATCAGGTTGATCAAGTCCAGCCCGAACATCGGCAGCACGAAGATGATCGCCAGCAGGATCATTGGACTGTAGGGTCGGATGCGGTCATAAACATCCGCCCAGTGATCCGGCAAAAAGAAGGTGATCACCTTTTCGCCATCCAGGGGCGCCAGGGGGATCAGGTTGAACAGGAACAACGCCAGGTTGATGAACACGAACTCGAGCAGGAACTCCCCCCAGGTGGGCAAGATCGGGCTGGTGGTCATCACCAGCGGCACCCAGCGGGTGCGCAGCGGGATCGCCGCCAGGGCCGCCAGCAGCAAGTTGGAGGCCGGACCCGCCAGGGAGACCAGCATCATGCCTGCGCGGCTTCTCCGCCGCAGGGCATAAGGGTTGACGGGCACCGGCTTCGCCCAGCCAAAGCCGGCGAACAGCAGGACCACCGTCCCCATCACATCCAGGTGCGCTAAGGGGTTGAGGGTCAGCCGCCCATGCAGGCGGGGCGTATCGTCCCCCAGGGCATTGGCTGTGGCGGCATGCGCGAACTCGTGGAAGGTGAACGCGATCAACAGGGTGATGATGCGCGAGATAATGATTGGGACGGACAGGTTAAACAGCATCGTGGGGTAATACAGCCTTTCTGATTGAGTGAGCACGGTCATTATATCACGGGGGCCCAACGACACACGCCGTGCTTGTACAAACTCAAATTATACCTATGTTGATAGGAAAGGTATAATTATCAAAACAATTAATCAAGGATAACGACCGATGAAGAAAACCCTACTATTCATCTTGATTTTAACCGCACTGCTCCTTGCCGGCTGTGCTTCACCCGGCCCCACTGAAGCCGAGGGGGAGAGCCATACGCTCATCAGCTCTGAGGCGCTCGTTTCAATGATGGAGGCGCGGCGGGATACCTTCCTGCTGATCAATACCCACATCCCCTTTGAGGGCAACCTGCCCACCACGGATTTCTCTGTGCCTTATAATGAAATCAACCAGCACCTGGACCTGTTCCCTGCAGACAAAGACGCCGAGATCGTCCTGTACTGTATGAGCAACCGCATGGCGCTCATTGCCGCTGACGACCTGGTAGCGGCGGGTTACACCAACCTCAAGCTGCTTGACGGCGGGATGCTCGCCTGGCAAAGCGCCGGTCAGACCCTGGATATGGAACCTTAGAGGTAACACACATGGACAATCACATTGAACGCTCTGTTCCGATCACCCCGGATGAGGTGACCCCAAAACACATTTATCTTTCACGCCGCAAATTCCTCAAAAGTATGGGAATGGTCGGCATGGGTGCCCTGCTGGCCAGCTGTGCACCTGCTTTCAGCCCGGATGGGAGCATCCCTGAAGGCACTGAGAACCTGGCAGATGCCCTGACCGATTATGAAGCCATCACCAATTACGTCAATTTCTACGAGTTCACCACCAATAAAGAAGGCGTGGCCGAGCGCGCCCAAGACTTCATCACCGACCCGTGGTCGCTTGAGGTCAGCGGGCTGGTGGAAAACCCGCGCACCTTCAGCATGGAAGAGATCCGCGCCGACTTCACCCAGGAGGAACGCATCTACCGCATGCGCTGTGTGGAGGGCTGGTCGATGGTCATCCCCTGGCTCGGGTTCCCGCTGCATAAGCTGCTGGCGGAGGTCAAACCCACCGCGGAGGCGCGCTACGTGCTGTTTGAGAGCGCCCTGGTCCCTGGGCAAATGGACGCCGCAGAATCAGGTCAGTTCCCCTTTCCCTACCTGGAGGGCTTGCGCTTGGATGAAGCCCAGCACGACCTGACCCTGCTGGCAACCGGCCTGTACAACGAACCCCTGCCGCCGCAAAACGGGGCGCCGATCCGCCTGGTGGTGCCGTGGAAGTACGGCTTCAAAAGCAACAAGTCCCTGGTGCGCATCGCCTTGGTGCCAGACCAGCCGCCGACGCTGTGGAACACCATAGCACCCCAGGAATACGGCTTTTATGCTAACGTCAACCCGGCAGTGGACCACCCGCGCTGGTCGCAAGCCACGGAACGCCGTATCGGCGAATCCGGACGGCGCGCGACCCTGTTCATGAACGGTTATGCGGATGAGGTCATGCCGCTGTACGAAGGCATGGACTTAAAGAGATCGGAA
>JAHYJN010000087.1 GCA_019428905.1 Candidatus Brevefilum sp. | reverse complement strand
CATTGGCCCAGGCAGCACGGGTGATTCAGGATCAACTAATCCAATTCTGCAGGATCCGGAAAGAATCATTGACGAGATGATCATTGATGGAGATAATGACCCGGTAGTGTCTAGAATCTTGTGTAAATGGAATTTCACTGGGGCCACCGGTCTTCAAAACGGATGGCTAACTGGTTAAGGATCAATGGCCAATTTCTTATGGGGGCAGTCCATTTCTTGGTAATGTCTATCGTTGCTAAGTATAGCAATTTTCTTACAGATTGTTCTGTTGGGAAAGACCCTTTATTCTTGATGACTTTCCGCAATTGACGATGATAGCCCTCCACGGTGTTGGTGGTATAGATCAGACGGCGGATCTCTTGGGGGAACTCAAAAAAGGTTGAGAGATCTTCCCAATTGTTTTGCCACGAGCGTATCGCGGCACCATACTTGCCGCCCCAGGTTTCTTCCAGTTTGATTAGGTTTGCTTCCGCTTGTTCTTGTGTGGCAGCTTGGTAAATCTTTTTCAGATCAGCCATGAAAGCCTTTCGATCTTTCCAAACCACGTACTTCAAACTATTGCGTATCTGGTGTATGATGCACCGCTGAACCCTGGTTTTGGGAAACACAGCGTGAATGGCATCCTTGAAACCGGACAAACCATCAATGGCAGCTAGAAAAATATCCTGAACACCACGATTTTGAAGATCGGTGATCACAGAGAGCCAAAAATTGGCCCCTTCCGCTCCATCACCTATCCAGTGCCCTAAAATCTCTCTGTGACCGTCTAAATCAACGCCCAGGACGTTGTAGACCGCTACAGTGGCGATTTTACCATCCCTTTTGAGCTTGATATGGAGCGCATCCAGATAAACCATTGCATAAACTGGCGCCAATGGACGATTTTGCCAGCTTTCTACCATTGGCCAGACCTTATCGGTTATGGCGCTAATGGTATCTGGGGAAACATCAATCCCATATAACTCTTCTAACATGTCCTGGATGTCTCGTGTGGAAACACCCTTAGCATACATAGCGATCACTTTTTGCTCAATCTCATTGCTGTTCTTTTTCAATAATTCGGATTGAAATTCCCCATTCCGATCTCGAGGGACTTTGATTTCAGCATCCCCACCAGATGTGCGCATCTTGCGTGTATAGTGACCATTGCGGCTGTTCCCTGAGTTTCTGCCTTTTACCTGGTAGGGCTCATAGCCTAATTGGGAGGTCAGTTCTGCTTCCAGCATCTCTTCGATGGTTTTGGAAAATAGCTTTGCAAAGATTCCATCTTTGCCATAAAAATCATCGATCGAAGTCGCCTTGCTCAGCTCTTGAGCGACCTCTTCTGCGCTTGGCATATTTTCTTGTACTTCTTTTTGGTTCTTTTTATTCATGGGTTTTTCCTTTCTTTTTTAGTCTTTTAGGATAACCCATTTACACAATTTTTCCGACACCCTCTGACTTAGATTTGTACAATGAAGGGCTGCTCTCTGAAGAGGACGCCCAGCGGATGCACAGACGCGGAGAGATCACTGAAGCCCAATTAAAAGCATACCTAGGTCATCAACAACACCTAAAACAGGCATCAACAAAACCAGGATCAAACATGCACGTGATCGCGTTCTTGATCATCCTGTTGGTCGCTTTATGCATCTGTGTGTTAACGTCCGGGATAAGCTGATCACTGGGTACCGAATACCTTTGATGGAATGGCTGCGCTGGCCTGATTGTTTCTGAAACTACCCAGATGTAATCACACCCGCCGGATTGGGGCATTTAAGGCTTTAAGCATGTAAATTATCAATCGCTGGTAAAATGATAACGTTCAATCGGAACAAAGATCAAATTTTTCTATTATGGGTAAAATCGCACTGGGTGACCTAAAACCTGAATAATTTCACGCCACGATGGCATTACAAAGAGATAACCTGATAAGCAAAAAGAGATGGATAAATGGCAAGCTGGTTTGATTATCTAAAAGCAGCCCTGAACACACAAGAAAGCCCGGAACAAACACAAGAACAAAAGGCGATCGCGTCACTCAAAGATGCCTGGCCTGTGTTTAAACCTCTTTTGCGCAGTCATTGGAAGAGCGGGATGATTGGTTTTGGCCTGGTGTTTTTTGCCAGTCTTTTGGCTTTCATCTCACCGTTGGTCCAACGCTTTTTAATCGATGATGTCATTTTAGCGCGTCGCGTGGATCTTCTGGTTTGGGCTGTGTTTCTGTTTGTTGGATTGAAAATCCTCAACATGGGATCCGGTTTATTTGAGCAATTCCACCTTTTAAACTTCCAAGAGAGTGTGATGCAAGACTTGCAGGCATCTTTGCTGGATCATGTCCTGCAACTGCCCAAGTCATTTTTTGACAAAAAGGAAATCGGCTTTCTAATCTCCCGCATTTCTTCTGATCTTCAAGGGCTGAACTGGTTTTTCTCAGGCACGTTGGCTTATTTATTGAGCAACATCATCCAATTTATCGGCGGATTAGGATTTCTCTTTTATTTAGAATGGCGCTTAGCCAGCGCGTCCTTGATCCTCCTGCCCATCTTGCTGGTTACAGTTCAATTTTTCTCGAAACGAATTAGGGTTCTCAGCCACCAGGGCATGGAGCAGCACGCACAACTTACCAGGCACTTACAGGAGGCAATCTCCGCCATCCCCCTGGTGAAAGCCTTTGCATCCGAAGATCAGGAGCGCAAGCGGGTGATGGACGCCTACCAGGAACGCCGTCAAACCACCATGGAGAGCAGCGTGTTGCGATCTGTAGCCAGCCTGGCTATCCAAGCCACCCCTGATCTGGCCAACGGCGTGGTCCTGATCCTGGGCGGCTATTTTATCATCCAGGGGGAATGGACGTTGGGCTCACTGATGGCTTTCCTCTCGTACCTGGGCCAGGTGTTTGGTCCCGCCCGCTATTTTGCGGATACCAATTTTTCACTGCAGTATTCCCTGGCCGCCTTGCAGCGGGTGATGGATTTGTTTGACACGGTACCCGAGGAGAACTTGCAGGCCGGAATCCAGGTGGGCCGCTTGCAAGGGGAAATCGTCTTTGACAGGGTTTCCTTTTCATACGCCAGCGCGGAACCGGTCCTCGAAGATATCTCTTTCCATATCCGCCCTGGCGAACACGTGGCCATCGTCGGACCGAGCGGCGTGGGGAAGACGACGTTGATCAGCCTGATCCTGGCCTTCTACAAACCCAGCCAGGGGGAGATCCTATTTGACGGCCAGCCGGTCGCTTACTACCACCTGCCCTCCCTGCGCAAACGGATTGGGTACGTCTCACAGAGCACCCTGCTGCTCTCGGGCACCTTTAACGAAAACTTGCGCTACGGCAACCCGCAAGCCACCCAGGCGGAAGTGGAAGCTGCCGCCAGGGCTGCGGGAATCCATGAATATGTGATGGGCTTGCCCGACCAGTACGACGCCAGGATTGATGAGCGCGCCGTCAACCTGTCGGAAGGCCAAAAGCAGCGCCTGTCGATTGCCCGGGCGCTGATCAAGCAGCCCGACATCTTCATTTTGGATGAGCCCACCTCTGCCCTGGACAGCATCATCGAACAGGCCATTTTTGAAGCTTTGCCACCTTACGTGCAGGATAAGACCTTGTTTATCGTGGCGCACCGCCTGGCAACAATCCAGGCTTCGGATCGGATTCTACTGCTGAATGAGCGCCAGTTTGTGGGTATGGGGACCCATGCGCAGTTGCAGGTCAGCAGCGCTTACTATCAACAGCTGGTGGCCAACCAGATTACGGCCATCAATACAAGCCCAAAACCTTAAAACTTGATAGATTGAAACAATAGCATTATCCTTACTTACACTGAATAAATTTAGAAATGGGTTAAAAAGGGTTATTAAGGGTTAAAAATGGAAAAAACAGAAAAGGTTTGGGAAACACCCTATTTAGTTGTGCTTTCAAGAGGAACGCCTGATGAGAATGTACTTTTGCATTGCAAGAGGAACGCCTGATGAGAATGTACTTTTGCATTGCAAGAGGATAGGATATGGCGCAGGGGAAACTCCACAACCAGTTCCCACCCCTGGGCAAGCATTTACAACAGCGCAAACAGGCTGTGATGCCGGTGAACCAAAAAACTGCGGAAATTGCCAAGCGCGATCTGGCAGCTAAATAATTAATATCCGTATGATTTCAAGTTGATTGGTTTCTTTGTTCTTATGATTGTTACTAAGTGATGAACAGGGTTGGAATAATTTTAGAATTGGATTAACAAATTTGTAAAGTACGATTATTCGCATAAACCAGCTCATGATTGGCAATTATTGGTAAATATGTCTTGTTATAAGGTTATTTCCTTTGTTTAGATCACGTAAGGTCACAATAATTCCCAGAATACCCCTGGATGGTATGCTGGATCTAACTTATCGCTGTAACAATCATTGTCTGCACTGCTGGCTGTGGGAACCATCGACGGCTGAGATCGTTAAGCAAGAGCTAACCTTTGATGAAATTTGCCAGGTGGTTGACGAAGCCCGCCAGATGGGCTGCCAGGCCTGGAAGATTTCAGGCGGCGAGCCTATGCTCAGACCTGATTTCCCCGAAATTTTTGGCTACATCACGCACAAAGCCATCCATTACAGCCTCAATACCAATGGAACCCTGATTACACCTGAAATTGCCCGTTTAATGACCCGCAAAGGCAGAAAGATGGTCGTTTTGTACGGCGCGACCGCACAAGTTCATGACCAGGTCACTCGTAATCCGGGATCTTTCGAGGCGATGCTGCGTGGATTGGCTTATTTACGGGAGGCAGGGGCACATTTTGAAATCCAGATCATACCCATGCGGGCAAATATCCATCAGTACGAGAAGATGCTGGCGTTAGCTCAAGAGCTAAGCCCGCATATGCGGATTGGTTCCTCTTGGCTGTTCCTTTCTGCATCAGGCGCTAAAGCATGCAATGCAGCCATCCAAAACCAACGACTTGCACCGATTGATGTGATTAACATTGATCCACCTTATCCGTTTGAAGATTTCCCTGCTCAGAAATCGGCTGATGAACAAGATAGCATCCATACCTGCCTGAACGGAAACACAGCAGATGACCGCTTATTTGCTGGCTGTATTGAAAAAAGACGCAATTTTCATATCGACCCCTTTGGTCAGATGTCATTTTGTTATTATGTTAAAGATCGATCACTGAGATATGACTTAATGCAGGGCAGCTTTCAAGAAGCCTGGGATGAATTTATTCCTTCTCTGGCAGAAATTGTTCATGGCGGACCCGAGTATCAAGAAAACTGTGGTTCCTGCAATCAGCGCAGTGATTGCCACTGGTGCCCGGTTTACGCTTATCTTGAGCATGGCCGCTATTCTGCCAAAATCGCGTATCTGTGCGATATCGCAGCGGAAACCAGAAGGTACAAGGAGGAATGGCGATCCTCACACATCCGTTATTTTCAAATCGCTGGCATGACGATCCAAGTTAGCGCGGATTCTCCTTTTTCTGATGCAACCTTCCATAAAAAATTATCTAAATTTCAAATCTCAGAACCCGGTGAAGACATAATTGGGCTTCATCATGTCTCACACATCCCAGATCGGTCTGAGGTTCGCATTGGAAAAGAAATTTATCATAAACGACCCTGGGCAATTTTTCAGCACAAAGATTCCTTTACATATATGGGAATTCCACCCGAGGTTGTTAATGAAAGCATGTTTATTCGGGCAATTTTTAATCATGGCCATACCCAGGGAACGATTTATCACCCCACACCTTTTAAAGACAGACATGGGCTTGAATCACTGACCTCTTTTACCACGGATCAAATCCTATTAGCGCCTGTATTGGCTGACCGCCAGGCATTCTTAATCCATGCCGCTGGCTTGATTATCGATGGGCAAGGCATTCTTTTTGTGGGTCATTCAGAGGCCGGCAAATCAACGATGTTGAAAATGCTCAGAGATAAGGGTGAAATTCTATGTGATGACCGCATTATCCTGCGCAGATGGCCGGAGGGTTTTCGCATTCACGGCACCTGGAGCCATGGTGAATTACCGGACATCTCCCCTTCCAGTGCACCCCTGAGGGCGATTTTCTACCTTGAACAGGCTGATAAAAACACCCTGATCCCAATTGAAAACTCAAAAGAACGTTTTAGCTTAATTGTGACCTATGTGATTAAATCCCTGCAAACAGCTGACTGGTGGGAGAAAATCCTTGATGTGACAGGGAAGGTCGCCAGTGAGGTGCCCGCTTACAAGCTTCAATTTGATTTAAGCGGTGATATCATCGGTTTACTTGAACAGCTGTTACAGCAATGAAAATTGAAAATTACAGTCTCAAACGAAATCTTCAGGACCCGATATTTAAAGGAAAGCAACCTTTACTCAGCCATCTCGATATCGAGTTGACGGAGCGCTGCAATAATAATTGCGTCCATTGTTACATCAATCAACCCGAAAAAGACACAAACGCAGCAGATCGTGAGCTGACGACGGATGAATGGAAAGATATCCTTCAGCAAGCGGCTGACCTTGGCGCGCTCTCAGTGCGCTTTACGGGGGGTGAGCCCTTATTGCGCGAGGATTTTACAGACCTTTATCTGCATGCTCGCCAGCTCGGGATGAGGGTGATACTGTTCACCAATGCCCGCTTGATCACTCCCCAGTTGGCGGATTTGTTTGCCAAAATCCCCCCTCTTAAAAAAATTGAGGTCAGCGTATATGGGATGCACATGGACTCTTATGACGCGATATCCCGTGTTCCTGGTGCTTTTCTGCAATACCACCAGAGCATAAATCTCCTGCTTGAAAGGCAGATCCCTTTCGTTGTAAAATCCGTCCTGCTGCCACCCAACAAACATGAACGCGATGAATTTGAAGCCTGGGCAGACACAATCCCATCAATGGACATCAATTTGCCTTATGCCATCTTCTTGGACCTGCGCGCACGTCGGGATTCTGCGATAAAAAACCGAATGATCACCAAGTTGCGCTTCTCACCTGAAGAAGGTTTGGCATTTTTAACCCGAGATAAGGATAACTATTTTAAGTCAGTAGCTCAGTTCAGCGCACAATATCTGTATCCCCAAGGAGATCTGCTTTTCAACTGCGGCGCTGGTGAAGGAGGTTGCGTGGATGCGTATGGAAAATACCAGATGTGCATCCCACTCAGACACCCCGATACCGTCTACGACCTGCGCCATGGATCTATAAAAAAGGCTTTGACAGACGTGTTTCCTAAATTGCGTGACCTGCGCGCAAAAAACCCGGCTTATTTAGAACGATGTGCCCGCTGCTTTATTAAAAGCCTATGCGAACAATGCCCAGGCAAGTCCTGGACAGAACACGGCACCCTGGACACACCTGTTGAATATCTCTGCCAAGTGGGTCATGCACAAGCGCGCTATTTAGGTTTGGTCAAGGAAGGTGAGCACGCCTGGGAAGTAGAAGATTGGCGGGAACGGATCGCCCAACTTTCGAATGAGGTAACCAACCCAAAAAATGGAAGTTCTTAGTGATAAATTTATGGGTGTGAGATGAATTTACACATACTGACAGCACGTTATCTGCTCAAGCTCGGGAAATTCCTTCAGTCGCTGCCGGTTGTGGTCATGAAACCGGATGACCTGATTGAATTCAGCCGCCAGACCTATGCTCAACCCGATGATGTCGATAGTTGGGCAGAAGACAGCCTGGTGGATTCGGGTCTATCTACAGATGAGCAAGCGCTTATCGATGCTCTGCCTAAGCAAGAAGGTAAACTTGTATTACTGGGTGTAGGTGGTGGACGGGAGGCTATCCCCCTATCACAAATGGGCTTCCAGGTAACCGGGGTTGACTTTGTTAAAGCAATGGTTGATCGAGCTCAACAAAACGCCAGCAAACGCGGTGAAACTATCGCGGGTTTGGTGCAGGAGATCTCCCAACTTACCCTTCCGCCTGAAAGCTATGATGTCGTTTGGATATCTAGAGCGATGTATTCCAGTGTGCCCACTCGTAAACGCCGTGTCGCCATGTTGCACACGATCGCCAATGCGCTCAAGCCTGGCGGACACTTGATCTGTCAATATCTCCAGGATCCAC
>JAHYJN010000086.1 GCA_019428905.1 Candidatus Brevefilum sp. | reverse complement strand
CCGAAGAAAACACCGCGCCAAAGGTTGTGATGCCGGCATACTTGACCGTGTTCCACAACAACCTGGGGAAATTGATCGTGTTCCATGCACGGGTGAAATTGTCCCACTGCGGGTCAAATTCCCAATCGCGATCCAAGGCTCGCCACGAACCCTGCCAGGTGATCAACCCGGCGTCCGGGTTGTCGATGTCAACAAATTGGCTCTCCTGTCGACCCGGAACAACCAGGGCCATATCCCTGATCTCTCCATCCTCCATCGGTACCCGATACACAGCATAAGATTTTCCCTCATATTCAAATTGCTTTTCAGTAGCCGGCCACCAGGGTGCCCCAACTTGGCTGAACTGGGCATCTGTCTTTAAAGCCGTGACAATGCCATAGACCAATGGGAGCAGGAACAGAAATAAAATCGCCAGGGTGAAACTGGTCACGATCAAAGCGGTGATGCGATTGCGCGCTTTGCGTGACAGAGGTTTGCGTCGTTTTTCAGTCTTGTCGCTCATTTGCGTTCCTCCTGTGCATAATACACCCAGTATTTCGCCGTACCAAATAAAACAATTGTCAGGATCAATGACACGATAAACATCAACCAGGCCAAGGTAGCACCATAGCCCATGTTGAAGAAGGAGAATGACTGTTTATAAAAGTAAACCATATAAAAACGTGTCATCCCCTGGGGAAAGCCCGTCCCCTGGTTAAGCACAAATGGCGCCAGGAAATACTGCAATGAGCCAATCACCCCTAACACCAGCTGGTAAAAAATGACCGAGGTGATCATAGGGATGGTGATTCTAAACAAGCGCGTTAGCCAGCTGGCGCCGTCAATTTCAGCCGCCTCATACAGCTCGGTCGGCACACCTTGCAAGCCAGCCAGGAAGATGATCATGGCGTTACCAACCCCCCACAGGCCGAACATGGTGTAGGCAAAGTACACCAGCTGGGGATCCGCCAGCCAGCGCAACCCTTCAGTCCCAGTGGCCTGGATCCCGGTTATTTGTTCAATCAGCACATTAATCCACCCCGTTTGTTCATTGAGCACCCCATTCCAAATCAGGACGGTAGCGACCAATGGGATCATGGAAGGCATGTAGAACAGGGTGCGGTAAAGCGTTTTCCCAATCACACTTTCCGAATTGAGGATGATTGCTAGGAACAAGGCAAAGCCTAAACCGATTGGCAGGGAAATCGCGGCGAAATGGAGCGTCCGGGTAAAGGACAGCCGTACTTCCTGGTCAATTAGGATAGCCCGCTGCCAGTTGGTAAAACCGATGAAAATCGATTCATCCGGCACAGCTGGATTGAACCTGAGCAGCGAAAATGCAAATGATGCGATCATCGGCAGTAAATAAAACAGCAAAAAACCGATCATCCAGGGACTGAGGAAAAACAACCCCCAACGGGCTTCTTTTTTCCTGCTCTCGGTCATCGGTTCTTTTGATTCTTTTTTTAAGGATTGTGCAGCTTCGAACATAGCCATAATATCACCTCATAACATTCTTGAAATCAGCCTGGGCTTTCGCCCAGGCTGATAACAAACTTAATTAATTGTGACTTTACTGAGCCGCATCGAAGATGTTTTGCAGGTCAGCGAGCAGCACTGCCATCTCCGCATCGAAATCCAGACCTGGCGTGTTGGACAAGTAGTTCCAGAATTCGTTGTAGCGGTCGGTTGTCTCCAGGAAGGAGGGCATCCAGCTTTCATGGTTCGGGTTATCGGCATAAGCGATGCTGTCAACGACCACATCCCAGTTAATGTCCTTGCCAGGGAAGTTATCTGCAGTGTATTTATCAAAGTAGTCACCCTGCAGCGAGAGGCGAGCGGGCATACCACCATAAATATTCAGCAGTCTGGGAGAAACTTCTTCACTGAGCATATAGGTCAAAACCGTAAAGGCCGCATCAGGGTTCTTGCTGCCCTTAGGAATACCAAAGGTATCGGCGTGCATTTTTGAGGTGATTGTGCCTTCGTAAGAAGGTGTTGCACCAAAATTCCAGTCAAAACCGACATCGCCTAAAGCCCAGGGTGCCACATACCAGGTGTGCATGTGAATCATGGCCAGGTTACCACCGGAGAAGGGGCCGCCGGGTCCTTGCAGGAAGTCCGCACCACCATAAGGGCCGTTGGGGATGAACCAGTCATTCCACCAGCCGTCATAGGTCCATTTCCAGGCTGCTTGCCAGGGTTCGGGAATTTGGGCTGTCACACCATCGTCAGCCAAAAACGAGCCAGCGCCAAAGAAGGTGCCGATACCGCGTGGATCTGTCCACTGGTTCATGAAACCAAACTGGACGATGTTTGTGGAATCGAAATCTTCCATGGTGGCATCATTACCATTGGCATCAACCGTTAAGATCATGGCCAGTTCTTTCAAGGTGTCCATGTTCCACTCGGATTCGGTGCCATCTGCCCAGACATAGGGTTCGCCATATTGAGCAGGCGGATAAGCCAACCCAGCCTCATCGAACAGGTCAAAGTTGTAGATCATAAAGGACGGGAAGATGCCGAAGGGAATACCCAATTGGCCCTCTTCCTGAACCAGGTAGAAATCAACCATGGCGGGATCGAACGCGGTCAGGTCGTAATTATTTTTTTCAATGTAGGGTGCCAGATCTAACCAGGCGCCCTTGAAGGTGTCACGGCCGCGAATGCCGACCGGGCCAACAATATCGGGTGCGTTGCCAGCAGCAATCTGGGTCGCCAGGGTGTCGTAGGCCACGTTGTTGTCAACAATTTCCATGACCAGTTCAATCTCATCCTGTGAAGCGTTGAAGTCATCAACGACTGCCTGTTGAGGTTCAAAGGTGCCTTCATCGGAACCGGCGCCCAACCCAACAAACCAGCGAATCCGAATTTTGTCACCGGTGGGTTCTTCCACGACGGGTTCTTCCACGACGGGCTCTTCCACGACGGGTTCTTCAACCACAGCCACTGGTTCTTCCAGGGAGGGTTCTTCCACAGCTGGTACCTCAGCCGCCGGTTGGCAGGCTGCCAGGAACATGCTGAAGACGATCACAAAACTCAGGATATACATCCATCTTTTTTTCATCACTTTTCTCCTTCGAGATATTCAATAGTAAATTTGGTATTCTTGTAAATGTACAGACAGGTTTAACTAAGGAACAAACGATCTTGATCAAGTCTTGTTTTCCCACTCACCTCCTTTAATCAGCCGATAATATGGCATTAATCCTAACACGGAAATAACGTGGAGTATAGAGCTTTTGGCGACGAAATTACTGGTATCGATCCCAATGTTTCTGTTGGTTTGTGTGTACTCACCTAAAAGAAAACCTGTTTCCAGCATAAAAAGATCAATTCTCCACTTTTGAACGGTCCCAAGTGATTTTTTAGAAAAATCACACACGATAAAGCAACAGCTAAATTGGGAGCGGTTCCAATACTATCTTACAATAATCCCATGACCTTGTCAATAGTTTTTTTGTCCAGGTTAACATTGTTAACAAATAACAAACGGTTTTTCCAACCGACAGACCCGTGATCGGCTCAATTTCTTGGTGTAAACGGTTCACTTTTCAACCATTTTTCCACCCTTTCGAAAAGATTGTTGAAAATATAGTCATTCGTCTGCAATTATTAGAGGATTAATCAATACAACATGGACAGATTCTTAAGATGGTGCGGTCAAGATCGGACCGCACCCTACGAAAGAACAATTCGTTTTTGTAGGGCGGGATGCGATCCCTGCCCTGAGCCTGTAACTCCCGCAGCGTAAGCAACTGGGAGCCGTCCTGTAAGGAAACGGAGTTACAGGCGTGAGGGTTCATCCCGCCATTATTCATCAACAACCATAAGAACAGCGCTCAATTCACCTTGCGATAACACTTAAAACGGTGCGGTCATAACCAGACCGCACCCTACGAATGAACTTCCAACCAATAATTTTATTTTATGTTTATCAACACTCTCCTCGCAAAACCTTTTGACAAATCCCCGCCAATCGTGTATGATGATAGCAATTAGCAAGACCCTGTGTACTCACCTGAAGCATTAAAACCGGTTTCAAAAGGAAATTGGCTCATTTTCCGCGTTAATTGGAATGATGGCTTAGAAAGACGCGTGTAAATAAACAAAAATGACAACGATTAATGAAATCGCAAAATTAGCCGGGGTTTCCCGTTCTACCGTGTCACGCGTGCTTAATCATGACAAGAACGTCAGTGATCGCACCCGGACAAAAGTACAGGCGGTTATCGACGAACAAGGGTATCAACCCAACCCGGTTGCCCGCAGTTTGACCAGCGGCCGCACGCGTGTCTTGGGTTTGGTGATCCCGATGGTCGTCAGCAGTTTGTTCAGAGACCCGTTCTTCAGCCTCCTCGCCCAGGGCATCTCAACCGTGTGTACCCTGAACAACTACACGCTGATGCTATGGCTGATGGAACCCAATTATGAAAAGCGCACCAGTGATAATATCCTCAACAACCGCTTGATCGATGGAATCATCGTCGCCTCAAGTAAGATCGGTGATCCCCTGATTGAAGGGCTGATCACCAGGAAAGTCCCCCTGGTGCAAATCGGCCGTAATGATTGCCCGGATGTGAGCAGCGTTGACGCAGACAACATCCATGGGTCCGTCATGGCCGTCAGGCACCTGGTTAGCATTGGAAAAAACCAGCTCGCCACCATCACCGGGCAAATGGAGCTCTACAGCGGGCGTGACCGCCTGACCGGGTTCAAACACGGATTACAGGAAAACAACCTCCCCATTTGTGACGAAAGAATTGCCTTTGGCAATTTCACCGAAGAAAGCGGGTATACACAAACCAAACTCCTGCTGTCAAAAACAGCCTTCGACGGTTTGTACATCGCCAGCGATATGATGGCCTTCGGCGCCATCCGCGCCATTTATGAAGCCGGGTTGCGCATTCCTGAAGATATCGCCATCGTCAGCTTTGATGATATCCCACCGGCAGAGCGTCACCAACCGCCGCTGACCACCATCCGCCAGCCCATCCGGCGCATGGGCTCAATTGCCGCCCAGACCCTGATCGACCAGCTTGAGACCGATGACACGGCTACGCCGCGCCGCATTATCCTGCAGACAGAACTCAAAATCAGAGAGACCACGATCAGATCAGAGTTTTCGAACCACTACTCACAGATGCCAGTTCGCAGTACTCCCTGAAGGAACACGTGGTATTCAATCAGGGGATATGCTAAAATTTAACCATGATGAACACGATCAAATCTGTTCGGCCTTCACCGATTGCAGGCGCCTGGTACAGCGCCAACCCCAGCCAATTGCGGAAAACGGTTCAGGGCTATATAGATGGTGCAGTGAACCCTGACCTGCCCGGCGAGGTTGTCGCCCTGGTTGCGCCCCATGCGGGCTACATCTACTCCGGCGGGGTCGCCGGCCATGCGTTTAAAACCATCGCTGGGCGTCACTTTGACTGCGTCTGCGTGCTTTCGCCGATGCATCAATATTACCCACAGCCCCTGCTGACCAGCGCCCACTCGGCGTACCGTACCCCCCTGGGAGAGGTTCCCCTGGCAGCGGACAAGCTTACCCTGATCCATAACCAATTGACTGAGAAAATCGGCCTGGGGCTGACCTCCATCTCTCGAGACCAGGAACACTCGTTGGAAATTGAGCTGCCCTTCCTGCAAGTTGCGTTGGAGGGCGCCTTCACCCTGATCCCGATCATGATGCGCGATCAATCCCGACAGGTAGCCAAAACCCTGGGCGCGATACTTGCAGATGTGCTGACGGATGATTGTCTGCTGGTTGCCTCGAGTGACCTTTCGCACTTTTACACCGAATCCCAGGCGGAGCAGTTGGATCACAGGATGCTCAGCGCACTGGCGGATTTTTCACCAGATGTTATGTTTGAACTCAAAGCACAGGGCCAGGGACAGGCTTGCGGCTTGGCCGCGATCGCAACCACGCTGTGGGCTGCGGCAGGCATGGGCGCCACGGACGTGACACTGCTCAAGTACGACACCTCTGCCGCGACCACAGGGGATACCACGTCGGTGGTGGGTTACGGCGCCGCCGCCATCACCCGCCCGCACTGACCCCATGTCACCTCAACAAACTCCCATGCGCCACACGCCTCAACGCCTCCTGCTGATAACCCTCTGCCTCCTGATTCTGGGGCTGGTATCTGGCTGCCAGACTGACCGGGCTGGGGAGATGATCGAGACTGCAACCATTACGCTGACACCCACCATGACCCACACCGCCACGATCACCCCCACCTTCACATCCACCCACACCACCACCCCGGCCTTCACCATCACCTCGCCGCCCACCAACACGCCCACCATTACGCCCACCCCCTTTCGTACCCTCAGCCCAACACCCACGCCCAGCCTGGTTCCCTCCAGGCCTGCGGTTTTATTCCCCTACCAGGACAATTTTGGCCGAAGGATCGATTGGTCCTACACCCATATCACCCAGGTCGGTACGAACCGCTTGGATGAGGTCAATGATTTGTGGGCCTTTATGGCTTTCCAATTGCTAGACCGGGGGATTCACCAGCGCAACTTCAGTTTTTTAGGTGAAACGATCACCGTTTACTACCTGAACGTTGCCCACGAATTTGATGGCGAGATGCTGCCGATGCAATTAGTTCTGGGCGGCACGCCGGGTGCGGATGTGCCCATTCAGAACATCCCGGCCGGGGGTACAGACACCATCCAGGTGGCGCTGCGCGCGGCTTCAACGCCCTTCGCACCGCGCATCGTCCACCGTGATGCCAACAGCGCCTTCGAGGTCCGCAATGAAGATTACCCGCTGTATTTTCTCAAAGAGTTACAGGCCATGCTGCCTGAGCTGCCAGATGAAATCATCCTGCTTGCCAACCATCCAATCTTGGTCCCGCGCGACGATTGGCCGCAGGTTAAGCTGGATATGCAACGGGTCAGCTTTTTAGCCGCGCGCTACCAGCCCCTTTTTGAGCTTGATCCATATGATCGCATCGTGGACCACAGCGCGTTTGCCTACGCCCTCAGGGACCACCTGCTGGATGGCGCCGAGATGCCCCTGGGAATTTATGCTTACAGCAGCCGCAACCTGGTGATCGTGACGGGAGAGTAGATCATTTGTCATTGCGAACCCCCGCAGGGGGTGAAGCAATCTCTTAAGTGTATAGACATGAGATCATAGCCTTGTGTAGGGCGGGTTCTGGTTCCCAACCTACAACCTTCTGGGGGATAATCTTGGAGACCTTCGGTCAAGGGCACTCGCTGGTCTGGAGACCAGCGAGATCGAAAACTAGCGTTTAAAAATCCCGGGGGTCTCAAGAAAATGATGGTGCGCAGACGTGCCCTGCGCACCCTACAAATCACTTGCAGACAGCCGATCACAACCGACGGTGTTAAAATCCCGGGGCTCTGTGGAAATCGTTAGGGTTTCGGTTAAACAAACAACCTCGCCTACCTTTAAACAAAGACCCCCGGGATTTGGCATTTGAAATCATCCTCCACATGCCAATCAAAACCCCGGGGGTCACAAGAAAATGATGGTGCGCAGACGTGCCCTGCGCACCCTACAAAAACTCTGCCAACCCACCATCATCGCCGCTGTTATAATCCCGGGGGTCTGTGGAAATCGTTAAGGGTTTCGGTTAAACAAATAACCTTGCCTTTCTTAAAACAAAGACCCCCGGGATTTGGCCTTTGAAATGTTCCTCCACATACCAATCAAAATCCCGGGGGTCATAAGAAAATGATGGTGCGCAGACGTGCCCTGCGCACCCTACAAAAAACTCTGCCAACCCACCATCATCGCCGCTGTTATAATCCCGGGGGTCTGAGGAAATCGTTAGGGTTTCGGTTAAACAAATAACCTTGCCTTTCTTAAAACAAAGACCCCCGGGATTTGGTATTTGAAATGTTCCTCCACATGCCAATCAAAATCTCGGGGGGCACAAGAAAATGATGGTGCGCAGACGTGCCCTGCGCACCCTACAAAAACTCTGCCAACCCACCATCATCGCCGCTGTTAAAATCCCGGGGGTCTGAGGAAATCGTT
>JAHYJN010000085.1 GCA_019428905.1 Candidatus Brevefilum sp. | reverse complement strand
TAAATCGCTGTAAATTGATAACCTTACTTACATCTACTATTACGATCAGTGATCGATCACATACCGCCGAAACTGATTACCTTCGAAGGATTGATAATTAAAATTTCCTAGGATAAAGCAAATTTTCAGCGTTTGAAATCAATATATTTTCGGCATGCTATAGCATTCTCCAATCACAAATCATTTGTATAGACATTATTAAGAGCCTGTTAGGGACATTGACAGCCCATTTCCAATATGATTGTAATTAGGAGAAAACTCGCCAATTAAAGGAGTTTACAGATATGGACGACACGAATAACGATGGACATGATTCCAAATCACAAATATTTCTTAAGCCGATCAAAGATGCAGATAAAACTGAAAATGATGTAGCGCAGTTCCTGATATTTCAGCCAAACATTGGATTATCCAGTGATGTTCGCCAACCAGTTGTTAACATTCTCAACGCAAGTTTAGCAGACGAAGCTGTTCTTTCTCAAAAAACACGCAGTACCCATTGGAACAGAAGCGGCATTGGGTTCTTAGAAATGTACATCTTACTCGAATCCCAATACAAGCAACTTAATGAAATTGTGGACAAGCTTGCAGAACGTACAAGAATGCTGGGCGGCATTGCTCTAGGCAGCTTTGAAGAATTCCTTCAACAAACCCAAATCGTGGGTCAGCTGGATCAAATCCCCAACGTCCTCCACCTTCTAGCCGACCATGAGACCGTCATACGATCCTTGCGTGAAGCTATCAGGAAATGCAGTGAGGAATTTGAGGATGAAGGCACGGTGGAGTTACTCGTCGGCGTGATGAGTCTCCATGAAAAGATGGCCTGGATGTTGAGGTCCTATATGGAGGCCAAACCAATTACGGCGTAAGCCAGAAAAGAAATGAAAATGAAGAAAAATAAGTCACTCAAAGACAACATTGAAGATCAAGTAGCTTCATCCATGGATGACGTAAAGTCCGGTTATAAAGACGCTGAAGAGAAAACCCTCGAGGCGGTATCCAGCGCAAAAGATAGTGTTGTTACCTGGGTTGAAGAGGGTGTCTCAAACATCAAAGAAGGCACCCATCATTTAATGGATGATGCAAAGGAGACTTATGACAAGACGGCTAAGTCCATCGATAAAAACGTCAAGCACGGTCTCCGTCAATACAATGTTAAGGCACAGGAATTTGCCGATAAAGTCCCAGGTGTTGGTGATACGGTCATCAGATACCCCTGGGTCGCCATTACCGTCAGCCTGTTAATCGGAATCGCGCTGGGCTTTTTCCTTAAACCAAGACGGAGGGCATGATTGATCAGGATAATATCACTTGAACCACTCAAAGAATTGTCTGGAAAACGGAAATCAGCAAAAGCTGACGTCAGAAAAACCAAAACACATTTCTATTTGTTTAGTTGTAATCTTGTAAAGCGAGGAAAAAATGACAGAGTTTAAAGAAGTAAGCACAACACATCATGATCCAGATGCAAAAGGACGCAACACAACCTTCAAAGTTACCCAGGTGATCTGGTTGCTGCTCGGTATTCTCGAAACTGCGCTGGCACTGCGGTTTTTATTCAAGTTGATCGGGGTTAATCCTGCGAATACCTTTGCATCGATCCTGTATGGATTTACCGATCTTTTTGTTGCGCCGTTTGCCAGTTTAACAGGGGCCCCTGCTGCAGAGGGCATGGTATTTGAATTTACAACGCTGATCGCCATGCTTGTTTATGCATTGGTTTTTTATGCCCTAGAACGCATTGTATACGTCATTTTCTACCGTGAAAGAGGCGTTAGCATCAGTCAAACCAAAGTAACCGAACATAAACCATCAGAAACGCAGACGACCTCACAAGTTAGTCAAACCACAACCACTGAACAATCAGATACCCATCCAACAAACGTAGAATAATTGATCGGCGGAGCAACGTTCAGGCATGAATGATACATGATACACCTCCGATAATTGAAAGGAGTGACTTAATGAACTTTTTAAAATTCATCGTATGGCTTACAGCTGGTGCCATCGTTGGCTGGTTTGCCAGTCGCATGGTAGATAATGAGCGCAGGCATACGAGTGAAAAAGTGATCCTATCAAATCGTGATGATTAACGAAGATCACAGGCAGGTATTAACTCGGACAGATCCAACCACGATTTTCTCATCACCAGAGGTACGGAGCAAACATAAATTCACGGAAAATCGTGAAAATTATCATCAAAAGGAGATTTAAGATGAACCTATTAATTTATTTGGTCGCAGCTGCAGTCATCGGTTGGTTAGCGTCGGTTATTATGAAGGACCGCTCCAACATCCTAATTAATATCATTGTCGCCGTTGTCGGTGCCTTCCTGGCAGGTTATTTTATCAGTCCGCTGTTAGGTATTGGAACGATAAATGACGCCATCACAATTGAAACGATGCTGGTGACGCTTCTAGGTGCCATCATCCTGATCGGCATTGTCCAACTATTGCGTGGTGGACGCCGCCGGTAATTGCTGCCCAGGTAGCCATAAATGTTTGGAGGTGCTGATGCACCTCTCCAAACTCACCGCACAGGTAAAAAAACCTGGAGTGAAGAAGACAGCCAGTTTTTCGGAGATTGTAATTGTCATCAAGCTCACAGAAGTCAGCCTGATTGTTGCTGATAAAAATGAAATGGAATTTAAATGGATAAGGCAGTTGAACAACACGTATCCAGATCAAGCCAAACAGTTTCAAAAACCCAACCTGTAGTGCAATGGGCACAGGAAGTTTCCGAATGGGCAAAGACCTTCTTCACATTAACTGAAGAAGAAAAAAAAGCGGCAGGCATTTGTGATTATAAGGATTGTCACAGATGATTTATCAGAATAACACTTTGGTTTCTCGCCATAAGGTCAAACAGCCTTTTGGCATTAACAAAAACTTTCTAATCACTATACTAAAGGAGTAATAACATGTTGTGGACAATTGTAATAATTTTATTGATCCTGTGGCTGCTGGGTGCTTTTGGCGGCAGAGTTTTTTCGGGCTTCCCGAAAACAGGAAACTGGGTTCACATTCTAATTGTGATTGTGGTTATCCTGGTATTGCTGAACCTACTCGGATTGATTTAACCCAGGCTAATCATCGAGGCTTCAGCTAGACCAAAAAGCAGAATCAGGCTTATTATCTAGAAGAAAGAGAATGGAGAATCTGCCCACCCGGCAATTCAACCGGGTGGGCGGGTTACCATCCATCTCAAACGCGCTTGAGCCTAAACACCTGGAATAAATGGGGACTTCCATTCGTGTTGCATAAATTGTCTCAGGCCATAATTCTACATAGTAAGCAACCAATTATTAAAGGAAAAGTAATGAAAACATGTGAAGATGTGATGACCCCCGACCCTGTTTGCTGTCTGCCAACCGATAGTGTGATAAGAGCAGCTGAACTGATGAAACGCGAGAACGTCGGTCCTATACCTGTCATTGAAAACGAACAGACACGCAAATTAGTCGGCATTATTACTGACCGAGACTTGGTATTAAAAGTAATCGCTGAAGGACGTGATGCCGGCTCAACACAAGTTGAAAGCGTGATGACACGTAAAGTTGTGAGTTGCCGGGCAGACGATCCTTTACAAAAAGCCATGGACTTAATGTCAGGGCATCAATTGCGGCGCATTACCATTGTTGATCAGGCAAATGTGATTTTAGGCATAATCTCCCAGGCTGACATAGCAACGCGTGGGGACCGCCCTGAGATGACTGCGGAAGTTGTCAAGGATATTTCTCAGTCTGAATGAGGTTGAAAAATATCACCAAAAATTTTATTGAAGCTTTGCCATTAACCAACAGAGTTATTTCACGTTTTATTTTGCTTCAATGATTGTTTGGCATAACTTCATATTCACGATTCTAGCCTATTCGTTTATTAGTTATTTCATTTAGTAAGCGTGTTAAACATCGAGGAAAAGATGGATAGAAATCCATCATCACAACTTGCTCAATGGACATTCCGCCGGGTGGTGGGGGCTACCCTGGTTCTTGTGGGCGTAGGGCTATGTTTTTGGCTCCTGTACCGTTTTTACGCAATTGTTTTTATCGTGTTTGTTGCGATCATACTGGGAACGGTTATCAGACCCATTGTAAACTGGTTGTACCTTCACAAAGTGCCAAAATTAGCAGGCGTGATCCTTGTCTATGCGGTATTTCTTACCTTGGCATTCGGCTTCATCCTGTTACTATTTCCTTTGGTTTTCGAACAGGGGGCTACGATTATTGACAGTCTGCCAGAATATTACCAGGCCATTCGTTACTGGATGGAAAACTCGCCCAATCAGCTGATTCAAGCTGTCAGCCAGATCCTCCCTAGTGAAGTTCCGAGTTTTTCCGTTGTACAACTAACGGGTCCGGAAATGATGGCTTCTGCTGAACAAGCACTTGTGTACATAACAACAGTCTCAAAAGGCGTTTTTGTAATGATCAGTGTTTTGATTATCGCCTTTCATTGGTCCCTGGACGGCCCGCGAACCATTCGATCATTATTATTTCTGCTGCCCAAACCTCTTCGATTCGATATCTCCGAATTGATCACATCAATGGAGTTGAAAATTGGTTATTTTATGTTTGGGAAAGGTGTCCTTAGCCTTGCGGTGGGCGTTCTTGCCCTGATCGCGTATTTAATCATCGGCTTGCCAAATGCTTTGGCTCTGGCGCTCATCGCCGGAATCTTTGAGGCGGTGCCGATGATTGGACCAACACTTGGGGCAATTCCCGCAGGAATCATTGCCCTATCGATATCACCTGCAAAATTAGCTTGGGTGATAGGTGTGACCATCGTTATCCAATTCCTAGAGAATAATTTATTAGTTCCTCGGATCATGAGCAAAGCTGTCGGGGTCAGTCCTTTCGTGTCCCTCCTATCAATTTTTACATTTGGTTCATTCTTCGGCATTACGGGTGCGCTGATGGCGATACCCATCGCTGCAATTATTCAACTTTTATTGGACCGTTTCGTCTTCCATCCAACATCTTCAGAGTCAGAAACTGATTCTGGGCGCGACCTTTCCAGCCGACTGCGCTATGAAGCAAAGGACTTGGTTAGAATTTTAAAACGACAAGCCCGGCTTAAAAAGGGGGGGGCGGCCATTTCTGAGAAACAAATCGATTTAGTTATGGATGAAATCGAATCTGTTTCTTCAGATTTAGCCGTATTATTAGCAGAAATACCGATCGTAGAACAACATGATTAAGAACCTTGTGAGAATCGGCGTTGGTGTTTTGACCACATTTCTGGCTTTGCTGGTGCTGTGGCAATTTCGGATGATTGTTATCTATGTATTGATCTCATTATTGCTCGCTGCTTCAATAAAACCCTTATTCACACGTTTGGTTGGACAAAGATTATTTTCGAAGATCGTTTGGATCATTACCTACATCCTCGCATTGCTTGGTTTGTTATTATTAATCTTCTTCATTGTCCAAGCCTCAACAAAAGAATTGTACATTTTAGCCCAAAACGCATCAGCGCAGGATAAGTGGCGCTTGCCATTATGGTTAAGTGGCTCATTCCAGCAAACGATTTCAACATGGTTGCCATTGCCCAGCGTCCTTTTCCGAACAATCATCGGACCCGATGGGGAGCTGGTTTTACCAGCACTAATTGGCATTGCTCAAAATATCGGTGCTATCGTGACTGCAGGTGCAATTATCCTAATTTTGAGCGTCTACTGGAGTAGCAGCCAAGTTCACTTCGAGCGACTCTGGCTGTCTTTATTACCATCTGACCAGCGAAAACGTGCGCGGGACCTCTGGCAAACAATTGAATTTGAAATAGGCGCGTATATTCGTGGCCAGGGATTACTCAGTCTGTTGGTCGGGTTCTGTTTAGGGTTTGGATGTTGGATAATCGGGTCACCATCCCCGGCTCTTCTCGGTTTGATTGGGGCATTGGCCAGCCTGATACCTTTATTTGGTGGGCTCCTGATCATCATACCTACATTAATTATTGGTCTACTAACAAGTGCAGAGATCGGAATTGTTACAGGAATATACACAATTATTATTTTGGTTGTGATCCAGATTTGGATTAAACCAAAGCTTTTCGATCGTCGATGGGATAACCCGATTCTGACCGTAATCTTAATGATTGCCCTGGCAGATGCATTTGGGATTATTGGGATCATCATTTCACCAGTCATATCCGCTATCTGCTTAATCTTCTGGAACCGCTTGGTCATCCACCGAGTTGCAGCAGGCGCCGCGACTGATCTTTCAGACCTTAAGGAACGGCTAGCAAAGATAACGCAAACCATTAACGCCATGGAAGAACCGCATCCACCATTGATCACAAATAGCATGGAGCGCATCACTAACCTGATTGCTGCTGCAGAACCAGTGTTAAGTGGGGAGCTACAGCCTGAATCTCCGCATCCTCCCTTGGATAGAGACTGATAACCACATCCCTTTGTGGGCAGCGGGGGACTGAATATCTATTTGATCACCAATTAATTGATTCTGACCGTCCGAGCGAAAGATCGCGAGTCTGGAACCAGCCTTTATAGTTGTTTTTCACCTCACACATTCAAACACATTCCCCTTCTCTATTAAAAAGTGATACACTTATCCGGGTTTAACCCCCAATCTTCTCCGTCTGGGGGAAGTCCAATTTTTCGATCACTGGCACTGATATGAGGCGTTGACGATGACCCACGGAACCAACATCAAAGAGGGCGAATTTAAGACCGGCGGCGTGACCACCGTGGCAGTTGCCCATGCGGTGCACGACACCTACTCCGCGTTTTTACCCGCCTTATTGCCGCTGCTGATCGAAAAATTCACCCTTTCCAACACACTTGCCGGTTTGTTCACGGTTTTCTACCAGATGCCTTCCCTGCTTCAACCTCTCATCGGGCGCCTGGCCGACCGGAAAAACCTGCGCTTGATGGTGATCCTGGCGCCAAGCATCACCGGTGCAGCGATGAGCACCGTAGGCCGTGCACCGTCCTATGGTTTCGCCGCTTTCCTATTGATCCTCGCCGGGATCAGCTCGTCCACCCTGCACGCCACCGGGCCGGTGTTGGGTAGTGCCCTTTCGGGCAACCGATTGGGCCGCGGCATGAGCTTCTGGATGGTCGGCGGGGAACTCGGCCGCGCCTTGGGACCGCTGATCACCGTCACCGCTATTGCCTACCTGACCCTTGACGGCCTACCCTGGCTGATGCTGGCCGGCGTTTTGACCTCGATCTTCCTGTATGTCAGGCTGGACCCCATCTCAACCCGCACCAACCACGAGGATACCCAACTTCATTGGCGCGAAGGGCTCAACAAACTGCGTCGTATCATGCTGCCCCTGGCTGTGATCCTCTTCATCCGCTCTCTGGCGATGTCCACCCTGACCACCTTTCTGCCCACCTTCCTCACCCGTGAGGGTTCCAGCTTGTGGATGGCCGGGTTCTCTTTGACGATCCTGGAGGTTTCGGGGATGGTAGGCGCTTTCCTGGCTGGTGGGCTGAGCGATCGCTTCGGGCGCCGGCGCATGCTGGTAATCTCCTTTGTCGCCACCCCAATCCTGATGTTCCTGTTTGTGCGCGCAAATGCCTTTTGGAAGCTCCCTCTGCTGGTTTTATTGGGCTTTTTTGCCATCGCCGTTGTCCCCGTGTTCATGGCCATCGTGATGGAAAACGCGGCTGAACAACGCGCCTTTGCCAACGGGGTCTACATGGCGACCAGTTTCGTGCTGCATGCGTTGGCCATCATCGTTGTCGGTTTGCTGGCAGACCTGATTGACCTGCGTTTCACCTTCCTGGTCAGTGCAGGGTTGCTGCCATTGTGCCTGCCCTTCGTCCGCTTGCTGCCGAAATCGCTCCGTAGTGCGTAGGGGAAACTTTTCTCAACCACATCCCTATCGAGCCAAATATAACCTATCTTTCGTAGGGCGGGATGTGAAGTTCATCCCGCCGTTTTGATCTTCCCTACCCAACGAACCAATCCAACCAAACGGAATTAATCTTTCGTAGGGCGGGATGTGAAGTTCATCCCGCCGTTTTGATCTTCCCTACCCAACGAACCAATCCAACCAAACGGAATTAATCTTTCGTAGGGCGGGATGTGAAGTTCATCCCGCCGTTTTCACAACGATTAATGGTGCGGTCAAAACCAGACCGCACCCTACGAAACCACCCACCCAATCGAAACCTTTCTTTCGTAGGGCGGGATGTGAAGTCCATCCCGCCGTTTTCACAACGATTAATGGTGCGGTCACCCTCACGAGCTACGCTCTCTGCCCACCTTCGCTTCGCTCCGGGGGTTCCACTTTGTTT
>JAHYJN010000084.1 GCA_019428905.1 Candidatus Brevefilum sp. | reverse complement strand
CCGATCTAGAGCCTAGCTCGGGAGGGGGACCGCACCGACTCAACAATGACGGCGGGGTGAAAATCACACCCCGCCCTACGATTGACGATACGCTGTCCAAATTCACATCAAATCCAGCTTGGGGCGGTACTGCAGTGCCTCCGCCAGGTGCACCTGGGTGATCGCCTCAGACCCCGCCAAATCCGCAATCGTCCGGCTGAGCTTTAGCACCCGGTGATAGGCCCTTGCCGTCAGCTGCAGCTGGCGCATGGCGGTCTTCATCAGTGCCTGGCAGGCATCATCCAGCGCACAGTATTTACGGATTTGAGGCGGGTGCATGTCGGCGTTGCTGGCGATATTCGTTCCCTCAAAACGCTGCCTTTGGCGTTCGCGGGCCGCCTCCACCCTGGCACGCACCTCGGCCGAGGTCTCCCCCGGGCGCATGTCGCGCAGCTTAGCAAATTCCACCCGCGGCACCTGCATGTGGATATCAATCCGGTCCATCAGCGGACCGGAGATGCGCTTCTGGTAGCGCGTCACCGTGGTCGAAGAGCAGGTGCAGGGCCGGGTCGGGTCCCCAAAGTATCCACACGGGCATGGATTCATCGCAGCCGTCAGCTGAAAATTGGCCGGGAAGGTCAGTGACCCCTGGGCCCGACTGATGGTGACCACCTTATCCTCCAGCGGCTGGCGCAGCACCTCCAGCACCTTCGAGCTGAACTCGGGCAGCTCATCTAAAAACAACACCCCACGGTGCGCCAGGCTGATCTCACCCGGGTGCGGCCAGTTGCCGCCGCCCACCAACCCGGCATGGCTGATGGTGTGATGCGGCGCTCTGAACGGCCGGGAGCGGATCAGGGGCACATCCGAGGGCAGCATGTCCGCCACGCTGTAGATGCGGGTCACATCCAATTCTTCATCAATCGTCATTGCCGGCAAAATCGATGGCAGCGCCCGCGCCATCAGCGTCTTGCCTGAACCGGGCGGCCCAATCATCAACAGGTTATGCCCGCCCGCCGCGGCTACCTCCAGGGCGCGTTTGACATGCTCCTGCCCCTTGATCTCGCTGAAATCGGTCTCGACCAGCACCTCGGCCGGGTCGTGCTCCGGCGGTTCGGCCGGCGCCAGGGGGACCCGCCCCATCAGGTGATCGTACAGCGCATTCAGCGTCGGCGCAGGGATGACGGTGATATTCGGGATCAACGCCGCTTCCGGTGCGTCCACCTCCGGGACGACCACCGTGCGGTAGCCCGCCTGGCGTGCCAGGGCGGCCATCGGCAGCACGCCTTTGACATGCCGTACACCCCCATCCAGCGAGAGCTCCCCGATGATCAGCGTGTTTTCGACCGTTTCTGCTTCCAGCTGGTTGGTCGCGATCAACACCCCCACTGCGATCGGCAGGTCGTAAGCCGGCCCCTCTTTGCGCACCGAGGCCGGCGCCAGGTTGACCGTCAGCCGCCGCCGGGGATAGTAAAACCCGGCATTCTTAACCGCCGACTGCACCCGCTCACGGCTCTCCTGCACGGCCGCATCCGGCAGGCCCACGATCACCATCGACGGCAACCCGCCGCCGGTATCGACTTCCACTTCAACGACGACGCCATCCAGGCCGATCACGGCACATGAGAACACCCGAGCAAGCATAAGGACGTCCTTTATTGTGATTCAATCAATGAGAAAATTTTAACATGAAATCAGAGGCTTCCTCTATACAAATTCCGAATTTCACTCAGAATGAGGTTTACCAATTTTGCTGATCAGAACACGGCTTCATTAATAATGTTTGAAATTTATGAATTCAACAATTCACCCAACTGGCTGATCAAATACAGCGGCAGATTAACCAGCCAGCCTTCATCTCGATATTCTGACATCGACAGCCTGACTGATTTTTTGGGCATAAATTGCTGATAAAACACCTTCAAGCTTTTTGACCGTAAATTCTCCTCGGCTTTAACCTCAATGGGATACAAAGCATTCCCTGCTTGGATTAAAAAATCGATCTCCGCTATACCCCTATCTGCTGACCAGTAATAAGGTTGATGTAAATTGGATGACAGTAGCTGCTGGAAAACGAATTGTTCTGTTAAGGCGCCTTTAAATTGCATGAATATCTGGTCTCCCTGTAGCAAATTGATAGCCTCCAATTGGCATAGTGCCCCTAATAAACCAATATCCAACATAAATATCTTGAAAGCGTTGTTATCCTGAAATGCTTTGAGAGGAATTTCCGGTTTTGTGACACGAAAGACTTTATGAATTAGGCTACTATCCTGCAGCCATAACAGCGCAATGTCATACTCTCTTCCCCTAGCACCTTGTTTGACCAATCCATAGATAAATTTCCGGTTTTCTCTCGATAATTGGGCAGGGATCGAATTCCAAACCTGCCTAATTCTGGGAACAATATCATATGGTGCATGCTTGGAAAAATCTTGTTCATAAGCCAGAAGTAACCTTCGGTGCACATCTCGGACCTGTGAAAAGTCTTGTGTATCCGCATATACCTGCACTGCCTCTGGCATCCCGCCGACAAAATAATATTTGCGCAACAAATCGATCAGCGACGTTTTAAAATTGGAGATGAGTACGAAATCTTGATCAGTGATTAAATTTAAAAGCGCCTGATTTCCTGTAGCAATCAAGAACTCATTAAAATCCATAGGGTGCAGGTCTAGAAAGTCAATCTTTCCCACAGGGAAAGAAGCGCTTTGATGAAGCGCGACACCTAACACACTGCCTGCTGACAGAACATGAAACTCAGGCATATTTTCTTGAAAGTATTTCAAAGAGGCAAGTGCATCGGGAACAGCCTGGATTTCGTCAAAAATGATGAGTGTAGTCGTGTCAATTGTCGTATTTGCTTCTATTTGTAATCCAACTAAGATGCGCTGAATGTTCAGATCATGCCGGAATAAATTGACCATGCGTTCATTATTCTCGAAGTTAATATAAGCAACATTGTCATAATACTTACTCCCAAAAGCTTTCATCAGCCAGGTTTTGCCAACTTGCCGAGCACCTCTGATGAAAAGCGGCTTTCTATTGGGTGAAATTTTCCAATTAACGAGTTCATCCATTGCATATCGAAACACAATTCACCTGCTTTCCATTAATCTAATTATATCACACATCCACATTTTACATACGATTATAGTGATAATTAGCACATAATTGCAATGATGTTTGTGTTATTTTGACACATATTACAAATGTGCTTTGGAAATATTTTTCCTGACCCCTCTTTCCACACAGAGACCGGTGCCAGTGAGACTGTCAGACGCCGGATTCGAATTCCACTTCAATGACGAAGCCATCCAGGCCGATCACGGCACATGAGAACACCCGAGCAAGCATCAACACCCCAGTTCGATGATCGAATGGATAGGGCAATATCAACAATTTATTGACCCTCACCCGCATTGAAATCTTCTCATTCGCCCATGATCTCACCAGCTTAAACCCTGCCAAGACCGACAAAACAGTCCTTGGTTTAATTAATATCTTCTATTAGGATTCAAGGGCAGAACAGGAAACCGGGGGACTTTTTTGATTTTACGACATTCGATCAAAGCAAGATCCAGTAAAAAGTTGAATATCAATTAAAAAATGAGTATTCTTTAAATATCGATCGTGACAAGAATGGATGAAATTTAATATTATAAAAATAAAGTAGGTAAATAAGATGAACGCACCTTCAGCTGAAACCAAAAAACGTGAGATTTGCCGATTGATGGCCCAAGCGAATACCTGGGAAGCTGAGACTGAAGCGCTTTTTGATCAGATCGGTCTGCTCCCAGGCTGGCGATGTATTGATCTGGGGTGTGGACCAGTCGGTGTGCTTTCACACCTCAGCCAAAGGGTGGGTGCCCATGGTCAAGTAATTGGTTTTGACGAAGATCCTGATTGCATCAGCGCAGCTGAAAGCCTGATTGAAAGGAAGAACCTTTCAATTGTTGAGATCATCAAGGGCAATCTTTTTGATAACTCGCTGAAAAGGGACGCTTTTGATCTATGCCATCTGAGATTCGTGTTCAACCAGGAAGGCTGTGACCAGGAGTTGCTGCAAAACATGGTCAAGCTGACCCGGCCTGGCGGCATTGTTGTATCACAGGAATCAGATTGGACCACATGGAAATGCTATCCTCGCCAACCCTCCTGGAGCAAACTCCGTGATGCCATGATCACTTTATTTAAACAATCGGGCGGTGATATCAATGCCGGACTGCGGACGTTTAAAATGTTCCATCAAGCGCATCTCACAGATATAAAAGTTCGATCCGCCATTCTCACGATGCCGGTCGGACATCCCTATCGATCTGGATTAATCCGGTTTGCATTGACAATGAGAGAACGGATTCTTGCTGCGGGCATATTAACAGAAAGCGCCTTTGATCAGCATATTGAAGCCTGCCAGCAAATGATCAAAGATCCCAGTATTATTATTTTCAGCTATACACTCACACAGGTTTGGGGTTTGGTTAGAAGCTAAGCATGATTCTGTTCTGGATTGGTTATGTTTCATGGTTTACAGCCATCTGGAAATAGAAACCTGGTCCATAAGCGTCTGACAGGTTGGTTAGTGTCGTTCAACGTGCAAATCATTAGCATAACCAAACTCATCAGGCCACAAAGCTGAAGATGCGATTTACATTTTTCGCTGCAGAGATCGATATCACTGGCAGGTTTGGCAACCATCCCCTTGGCTGGTTGCGTGTTCCGCCCACTGGGGTGGGACAAGTTATAATGATTAATCACAACTCGCATGGAGGTATCCCAATGTCTTCAAGTGATTTTTCTGGCAAAGAATGCGCCGCCATGGGTTCAAATGAGCTCACTTTTACTGCACATCCCAATCGCCAAACCCACTTGGGCGATCTGAACATCTCGAGGGCACTGCCGATTCGTGAGCGGCGCATGGTCGGACCCTGGTGCTTTCTCGACCGCTTTGGCCCGCTTACATTTGCAGATGAAAAACCGATGGCTGTCCCGCCACACCCCCATATTGGGCTGCAAACGGTGACCTGGCTGTTAGAGGGTGAAATCCTGCACACGGACAGCTTGAACTCAGAAGCCGTTGTCCGCCCTGGCGGCGTCAACATCATGACGGCTGGCCGGGGCATTGCCCATGCCGAGGAAACGCCGACCCAAAACAGCGGGCGGCTCAGCGGTATCCAATTGTGGACCGCCTTGCCCGATCAACACCGGGACACAGCGGCCTCCTTCACCAGCCTAGAGCAAGTGCCCAGGGTTGAAGTGAAAGGCGGCTCCGTCCAGCTGATTGCCGGAACGCTAAATGATGTCACCACACCAGCGCCTTACTTTTCTGAAATTCTCGGGGCAGAAGTGCAAGTTCACCCCCGTCAAACCGTCAGCCTGCCGTTGCAGGATCATTTCGAACACGCGGTGTTGCTATTGGAAGGAGATGGCACCCTAGAAAAGCAGCCTGTAGAACAAAACACGCTCTATTACCTTGGTGCTTGCCGGGAAAGCCTTGACATCACCAGCCACACCGGCTGTAAATTGCTGTTGATCGGCGGCGTCCCCTTCCCAGAGAAAATCTTGATGTGGTGGAATTTTGTGGCACGCACGCCTGAGGAGATCCGCCAGGCACGCGACGATTGGGAAGCCCAGCGCCGTTTTGGCGCGGTGACAGGCACACATTTAGAGAGATTATCCGCCCCTGACCTGGCTCGCTTCGCCCGTCCGAACCCGGTCAGCTAAGCAGTGATTAAAAACAGCGGCGTCTTCATGAACACCGGACCAGGGTTGCGCCAGATCTTTAATAGCCACCAACATGAACCTGTCACCAAATTAAAGAGGTGAGCTTGCCCTTTACTACAGGCATTTGTACGGATGAAATCACCTGGTCTCATAAAATACCAACCCCCAAACAGCACAGCAATTTGTTAATTAAGGCCTTAATTTCGTTATGAAGTTGTGCAATTAGATAATTGTGATGGTGATTTTTTAAAGCTCACCATTTGCTTTTAGTGCCGTGTTAAGATCAACCGCTTAAAAAATCCTGATTCTTTCAAATTGCTTACGTAACCCTTCTCCAATCTCCGAGAGGCCCGAAAACATTCCCCCAAGGCTGGTTACAAAATCCTCAAAAAACAGGCTGACCTCGTCCCAAAAAGCGGATAATTCGGATGAGATAACCTTAAAATAACGGCTCATCTCCGCATCAAGTTCGGATGAAGCGCAAGCCGACAAGCATAATGTACACAACATAAAAAATAAAATGACACCTAGGATGGATTTTTTGTTGATCATTTTTCCTCCAATATCAACACTGCATACATCTTATTATAACCTTTATCCTAATTGTGCTTAGATCCTAATAACCCGCCAATCGGCCATTCTTGGCCGTGCCGAAAAGTTCCGCAGGTCAGCTTATCCTAAGGCACGTAGTGCCGTGAAAACACAGAGACATCAATCCATAGGCTCAGTGATCTGGCAGGATGAAGCACACTTCAATCACAAAAACTGGCGCGTTCCACAGCTGATGGCTGAAAGCTCAAAGCTGTAAGCTGAAAGGTGGGTATTTATTTTCCACACTGACTGTTTCAATGCCTAATACCTGTTAGCCTAATTCCTCATAACCTAATTCCTCATCACCTAATACCTCATCACCATTCACAATTCATGAAATCCCTAGGCCGAAGCGGAATAGGGCCATTCACCATCACCTCAAAATTGTCGGAAGATACACAGGAATAGTGGTCGTCCCTTCAACCACCGATAGTATTAGAAAGTATTCTCGTATGATTATCTATACCTTGTGATTCTGGCTCTCGATATCGTCCGCAACCTTTTCATGCCCAGTTTCCCCCCTTCAATTTGTACAAGTCGATTTTTACCAACACCGCTGCCAGGCAGTAATCAGACGGTTCAGCCCGCCGCAGGTGTCGACCTCTACTTCAACGACGCCGCCATCCACGCCGATCACAGCGCAAGACAATACCCACGGCAACTTCAACAGCCCTTCGGTAACATTATCTATTGAACCAACCATGCGCCTTCGGTGACATTGTTATGAGGGTATTGAAAAACGAACAATGATTAATCATCATTTGTCAAAATCCATAAATATTTCCACTAACCATAAATATTATCAACATTATATCAATGCGTAAGGGCAACCCTTCGCGTAGCACTCTCTGCGAAGCGCTCTTCGAGTTGAGCAGGGCGGACACTGCCCCCATTCGGGGGGCTAAGGCAGGTCCGCCCCTACGGTAAAATATTTATAGAGAAGAATATCATTTTCAACACCCTCTACTTATATAACTTGACAGGGACTTCCCAAGGATGAAGCCGATCATTGTGACATAAAAATCGGACATGGCTCACAAAGACAAGCTTGATAATGTACATCCAGAAACTGTGGCGGAAAACCCGGTTTAGTTAGATTATCTCGAAAATCCCGACTTATTCTTCTTAATTGTTTTTGGGCAGAACAATCTCAATGAAGTACAATTCGAATCAAGAGGGAAGTCATCCGTAATATTGGACTGTTCACCATCGCCCAATTTTGACCTCCCAAAATACCTCAATAAATGAAATGGATAGCAGAAGTAATGTCTAAGAAGGTCGGATTATTAGTTCTCATGGTGACAGTGTTTGGTGTGTTAATCACCGCAATCGTCATCGTAACCTGGTGGAATCGGCCTTTAGGGGAACCCCTTCTGATACCTTCACCTACTTTAGAGCCAGCTCCTTCCAAAGTTCAGAAAGGTCTTGAACCTGATTTACCTGCTATCACCCAAACAGTCGAGAAAACCACAATCAGGGCAATGACACCAACTGCCACAGCGACCATCACGCCTGAAACCACCGAACCGACCCCGGATGAGCCACAGCCATTGTACATCCTGGCAGCAGGTATCGACAGCAGAAAACCAGGTTACCAGGGTGGGTTGGCCGATGTGATCCGGATTGTACGGATTGACTTTGCTACCCCCAGGGTGACGGTTCTGACCTTGCCGCGCGACTTGTGGGTCGAGTTGCCAGGGATCAAGGAAGAATATCCCAACCTCACCCATGGCAAAATAAACACGGCCTATTCCTATGGAACCCCAGCGATGGATCGTTATCAGGGAGAAGGCGGCGGCCCAGGATTGTTAGCCCATACCATTGCCCATAATTATGGACTGGTTGTCGATCATTATGCAGTTCTGAATATGGAAGTGTTTGTCGATATTGTGGATGCCTTGGGCGGCATTGACCTGTACCTTTACCGCACCTGGGACGGCCGGGCTGACACTGACGATCCAGATCTCGAGGATTGGGTTTTTGAGGAGGGTGAGCATCATATGGAGGGCGATGAAGCCCTGCGCTTTGCCCGCATCCGGCTAAATGATACGGAGATCATGCGGACGGATAACCAAACCGCGGTCATTTGTGCCATTAAAGACAAAATGCTGCATCCGAGTGTTTTTGGTGCCCTGCCAAACCTGGTCAAAGCCTTTCTGGGCCGGA
>JAHYJN010000083.1 GCA_019428905.1 Candidatus Brevefilum sp. | reverse complement strand
AACCAGCTGGACAGTGCCCCGGTCGTTATAGTAGGCAGCCCGTTCAGGTGAAACGATGGGTCGCACCGCAGCATAGCGCCAGGCGCCCAGGCAGAAGGCCGCCACCAGAACGGCGCTGGGCATCCGCTGGTTGAAGTGGGTCCAGTTCCTGAGGTGATGGGTCAGGACCATGGAAGGCGGTAAGCGCCAAGCCAGCAGCAGGCTGCCCACGCTCAGCGCAAAACATATCCCCCAAATCCACCCGGGGATCGGGAGCCATTCCGCCAAAACGATCCCGCCCAGGCAGGCCAGTGCTAACCACAAAAACGGTATAAAGCCCTTAAAGGGTGAGCGTTGGCTGGTTTCTGCACCTGAAGGATTAAGCATGTATGCCTCTCGCGTAGCACTCTTTGAGTTGTGAAGCATCCTGCGAGCATGACAATATCATTATTTTATCAAATATTCGCGCCCTTGACTGCGAAGCATCCTATAAGTTAAGGAAGTAATCTCGGAGGGTTTGCTATGGTTTAACTGGTGGGTTGGCGGGGTGTTGGTTCTACTAAATCCTCTTGCAGGTCATAGTGAATTTTTATCTACCGCCAACCCACCCTACGTGGTGGCGTAATTAGATTTTTTTGTAAGGGTACGGCTTGTCTTCGTGACCTCGACACTTCGTGCCGTGTTCTACTGGTAATATTGTGGGTTTGCTTGCGGGTTGCCGGGTAATGGATGTAACTAAAACCAGGTTACGGCATCTGAAATAATAAAATAGAGCACTTATTAGAAAAGGAGATCATTACGAAGAAAAATGTTGGCCGTTTAGATCGTATCCTCCGCGCTGCATTCGCTGTTTTGGTGGCTGTGCTGTACTTCGCCGGAATTCTTTCGGGGACCTGGGCGGTTATCCTGGGACTGCTGGCGGTTGTATTGTTGGTGACCAGCCTGGTAGGCACCTGTCCCCTGTATGCATTATTGGGAATATCCACGCAGAAATAAGCCTAAACTTAAGTTAAATTAACAAACGAACTGCTGGTGAGTGAATGATCTCAGCCAGCAGTTTCGGTTTAAATCCAGGGATTTTCTATTCGTTATTGTTCATTATGAAGCGCGTTGATGACATCCAGCATCTGGCTGTGGATGACGGGGTTGGCACACAGGATGCTGGGTGGTTTGGTCATGTAGTCTGGCCGTCCGTGAATATCAGTCACCACGCCGCCAGCTTCTTCGACAATTAATCCCCCGGCAGCAATATCCCATTGGTGGATCTCGACCTCCCAGAACCCATCCAGACGGCCTGCGGCGACGTAGGCGATGGCCAGCGCAGCCGATCCCAGCCGGCGGACGCACTGCGCCTGCTGTGAAAAGCGGATAAAGTTTGCGATGTTATCGTCGACTGGGTCAGCTTCACCTTTAGGGAAACCGGTCCCCAGCATACTATCGATCAGTTCGCTGAAACCGGAGACGTGGATGGGCTGCTCGTTGAGGGTTGCGCCCTGGCCGCGCTGCGCACAGAAGAATTCCCCCCGGGTGGGGTCGTACACCACGCCCAGTTCCATCCGCCCCTGGCAAGCATAGCCGATCGAAACGCAATAAATTGGAACGCCGTGGGCGTAGTTGAGGGTGCCGTCCAGCGGGTCGATGTACCATTGATGGTCCTGTGCCCCCTCCCAAGAACCGGATTCCTCGGCAACGATGGCGTGATCGGGAAAGGCTGTTTGGATGGCATTGATCAGGAACTGCTCTGAGTCGTGGTCCGCTTTGGTGACCAGGTCAATGCGGTTTTTATGTTGGATATTCAGGTCGCTGTGGACTAGCGCCAGCAGAATGTCACCGGCTTGCGCTGCAATGGTTTTGATAAAGTTGAGGGTTGGTTTCACGATGCTGTCCTTCGTCTGTGGTTGATTAATCCCAGGTCTCATTTTAGCACACCCGTCACAGGTTGAGGTGGTTGATGGATACAGTCATGCAAGGGTGCGGCACACTGGTCCGCCTCAAGAGATACTGTGAGGACAGGCGACTTGAATTCATATTGATGTAAAATTGAGGGGAGAACCGATATGACAGAATGGATACGCCCGGCGATTTGAAGTGTGGTTTACAAGCGGAAAGGCCTAATAGATATGCCTGGAAAACCAACCCTCCCAAAATTTGCAGTGCTGCAGCTCTCAGGCTGTGCGGGCTGCGAGGTGTCGTTGATCAACGCCAGCGAGTGGGTGGATCAATATCAGCTGGTGTATATGCCCCTGGTGGTCTCCACCCATGCTGTCCCTGAGGACACCGAGGTTTTGCTGGTCAGCGGCGGCGTACGTAATGATGAAGATGTGTATAACCTGCGGCGGGCGGTCCAGATTGTGGAGCGGGTGATCGCTGTGGGCACATGTGCCATCTCGGGCGGGGTGGCTAACCTGGGGGATCGTGACGATGTGCGGGCGATGTTTATGGCCGAAGAGCAGCGTCATCACCTACCCCACCTGCTGCCCAAGAGCCGACCGATCGATGCCTTTGTGGATGTGGACCTGTATTTACCGGGCTGCCCGCCTACTCCCGAGCTGTTCATGGCCGCCTTAATTGATCCGGAAAATTACCAGGCCAGCGGTATTGTGTGCGGGGAATGCGGCCGCAAAAAACTCAAGGACATGCGGCCCAAGCACCTGGTGGGCTTTCAGAAGGGCGAGGTGCTGCCCGATATCTGCCTGATCAACCAGGGGTACCTGTGCGTTGGCTCATCCGTGCGGGGAGGGTGCCGGGCGATCTGCACTCGGCCGGGGCATCCCTGTGTGGGCTGCCGGGGTCCCTCGGATGCCTATATCGAGAAGGAATCCCAGGTGTGGTTTGACCGGGTGCAGAGTGTGTTTGAGCGTTTGACCGATATCCCGCCAGAGGAAATTAGGGCTGCGCTGCATTCCCCGCAGCTATCGTTGTTCTTGTTCCAATTCACCGATTACATGGGCGGCGGACGTCCGCCGCGCCCGAAGGAGAAGGTGCTATAAGATGGCCACCCTCAGATTCCCCCTCAGTCGAATTGAAGGCCATGCCCGGGTGGAAATAGAAGTCCAGGACGGCCAGGTGGTGACCGCACAATTTCAAGCGATTGAATTGCGTGGTTTTCGTTATTTCGTGCAGGGTACGCCGGCTGAGCAGATGCCGGTGATTGTGCCCCGCATTTGCGGCGTGTGTTCTACCGCGCATCATGTGGCTTCGGTCAAGGCGTTGGAGGACATCTTCGGGGTAGAGCCGCCGGCATTGGCCAAGGAAATTCGCGAGCTCCTCCTGTTGGGACAATTGGTCCAAAACCAGGCTACCTCGCTGTTCATCTTCACCATGCCCGATCGGGTGGGCGCCAGCAGTCTGTTCCATATGGATGAATCTGAAGCTGATCCCCACCAGCAGCTCAGCCTGGCCCAACGTTCGTTAAAGGTGCGCCAGGTCGGCACGAACCTGATCACCTTGGCTGGGGGACAATTCATCCACCCAATCAAGGCAGTTGTGGGTGGTGTCACCAGCGGCATTAAGCGCGAGCCTGCTGAAGCGATGCTCAAAGAGGTGGAAGCCTTGCTGCCGATGGCTTGCGAGCTGTTTGATGAATACTGGGAGATGTCGATGGCCATGGCGGAACGCATTGGTACTTGGGGCGATGACCAGCCGGCGTATTACATCGCCTCGACCGGGCGCAGCCGGCCGCAATTGAACAGCGATGTGATCCGTGTATTGGGTCCAGATGGCGCCGAACGGGCCAGCTTTCCGCCCAGCTTGTTCCGCACTTATTTGGATTATGAAGATACCGCTTACAGTTACGCGGGTCAGACCAGTTACCAGGGACAGGTGATGCGGGCTAACAGCCTGGCGCGCATGAACCTGGCGCTCTCCATGGGCACCCCCCTGGCGGACGCCTATTTGGAGAAATTCACGCATACCTTTGGGAAGCCGGCCCACCCGATCCTGCTGTTTGACCTGTGCCGTGGGATCGAGCTGGTGTATGCCTTTGAACGGTCGATTGAAATCCTTTCCAGAGACCTGGATTATGAGAACACATCTGTGCCGTATTCCCTCAAAGATGGAGAAGGCTACGGCCTGGTGGAAGCGCCGCGCGGCCCGCTGATCCATCACTACACGGTCACAAACGGGCTGATCGAGGATGCGGAGTTCATCATCCCCACCGTACACAACATGCTGGCTATCGAACGGGCCCTCAAGGTAGCCGGTGAGCGTTATGTCAGCCCAGCCGCCATCAACCTGGAATTGGAAAAAGCAGTTGGCCGGGTGGTGCGCGCCTTTGACCCGTGCATCGCCTGCGCCACGCAGTAATAATTAGCTGATAGCTGATAGCTGATAGCTGATAGCTGATAGCTGATAGCTGATAGCTGATAGCTGATCGGTGGTGGGAATTAACTCATCCCTTCCGCTTCGCTTCAGGGACTTCGTCGCTGCGCTCCTCGAGGTGAAAGGAGAAAGCTGAAAGGATAGGAGTCTCCTAATACCTATTGCCTACTACCCAATACCTAATCGCCTAATAAAGTCACCTGAGTGTAAGCGGAGTGGGATTCCTGATCTTTGCCCATTCACCATTCACCACTCACTATTCACCACTCACATATACAGTGTCTGAAACTCCTCAATAATCCCAACAAACTCCTCCGGCAGGTAGCCGTACGCCTGTTGCGCGATTTCCTCTGGAATGCCATAGCACGCTTCGGCTATCCCGCCGGTGATGCAGGCGATGGTGTCGCTGTCCCCGCCGATTGAGATGGCCTTGCGGACAGCATCCTCAAAATCGGTGGATTCTAAGAAGGCGATGATCGCTTCGGGTACCGAACCCTGGCAGGAGACGTCAAAGGTGTACCCGGGCCGGATCTGGTCCAGCGTCCGGTCGAGGTCGTAGCCAAAGCGACTGGTAATTTCAGCCCGTATCTCGGGTTGTGAGGCCCCCTGCCTGGCCAGCAGGATGGCCAGGGCTGTCGCCTGGGCGCCTTTGATGCCCTCCGGGTGGTTGTGGGTTACCTCGGCGCTGCGTTTGGCTTCATCCAAAACCCCTTCAACGCTGTCAATGGCAAACCCCACCGGGCTGACCCGCATGGCTGAGCCGTTGCCCCAGCTGTTGTAGGGTTGCGGTTCATCACGATAGATCCAATAATGGAAGTTACCGCCGTAACCCCGCCCTGGGTAGCGTCGGGCGAAATCCTGATAGGCTTGTGTGTAGCCCATCCCGGTCAGCAGCGCTTTGGCAGTGGCAACGGTCAGCACGGAATCGTCCGTGAAAAAGCATGTGGGTTGAAAGAACGGGAAATCGGTTGTTTTGATGTTAGCCCACTCGTAGACCGATCCGACAATATCACCGATGATAGCACCGAGCATGTTTCCTCCTATTTTTCAGTTGGTTAATCCGACGTGTCTTAAGTTTCTACTTTTGGGTTCAATACTTACGTGATAACCCGAAAAACTGGAACCCTGCATTCTCCCAAAGGTCTTTATCCCAGGCGCGCACCGCGTCATACACCAGGTTTGCCCTGGTTTGCCCCCGCACGTTGGCCGGGTCCAGTTCGGTGAAGCGGTCGTGGGCCACCCCCAGGACGATCAGGTCTGCGTCGACCAGGGCGTCTTCCAGGTGCGCCACCTGGTGGACATTTGGCAGCCCTGCAGCGGGTTTGAAGGGTTCGTAGGCATGAACTGTGGCGCCGGCATCCTGTAAGGCGTAGACCAGTTCAACCGCCGGGCTCTCCCGCACATCGTCGACATTGGGTTTGAAGGCCAGGCCCAAGAAAGCGATCGTTTTGCCATCAATCTCTCCCGCGATTTTTGCGATATGCTCTGCTACAAATGATGGCTGCCCGTCGTTGACCTGCCGGGCCATCTTGACCAGTTGGGCGACCTGTGGGGCGGCTTCGACCAGGAACCAGGGGTCTACGCTGATGCAATGCCCGCCCACGCCGACACCCGGCCGGAGGATATCCACCCTGGGGTGGAGGTTGGCAATCCCGATCGCCTCCCAGATATCCACGTCAAAGGCCTCTGCCAGGCGAGAGAACTCGTTGGCGATGGCGATGTTGATATCGCGCGAGGTGTTTTCCATCAACTTGACCATCTCGGCCGTGGTGGCATCGGTCAGGATGATGTCGCCTTTGACGAATGCGCGGTACAGGTCCCGGCCAGCCTCAGCCGAGGTGGGGTCAATCCCGCCGATCACGCGCGGGTTATCGACCAGCTCATGTAAGATCTTTCCGGGCAGCACCCGCTCTGGCGAATACGCCAGCAAAAAGTCCTCCCCTGCGGTCAGGCCGCTCTTCTCAAGGATCGGCGCAACGATATCGACCGTCGTCCGGGGCGGCGAGGTCGATTCGAGAATCACCAGGTTTCCCGGCCGCAGGTGGGGGACGATCGATTCGCTGGCGGCGACCACTGCCCGCAGGTCAGCCCGCTTATCTTGATAAAAGGGCGTAGGTACGGCGATGATAAAGGCGTCTGCTGGGAGGACCTCGTCTGAGATCTGCAGACGGCCGCTGTTTACCGCTTCCAGCAGCAAGTCGCGTAAGCCCGGTTCAAAAATGTGTAGGTGGCCTGCTTTGAGCCCCTCGATGATCCTGGCGTTGGTGTCCATGCCGGTCACCTGCAGGCCCTTGCTGGCAAACACACTGGCTGTCGGTAAACCGATATAGCCCATCCCAAGCACGCAAAGTGTTTTGAATTTCAAGTTGAAACATCCTTCTTGATGAATTTATCTTCGCCAATCGGCATTATTCCCAGAATTTTACCTTATTTTAGGGGTGAATCAGGCATCCCAGTGATGTATAACCTCGATCGGTGGGCTTATCTGGATTTACCTAGATCGTCCCGTAAAGTTAACAAATTACCGAAACATTCGGATGAACACAGATAACCATCTTATTTTCAGGGCTTTCTAAGCCCCTGTTGATGATATCAGCTACGATTCACTTTAGAAAATGGATGGCCGGCATGAAATTTGTTTGACCCAGTCAGAATCTACGCATCAACCTCGCGAATCATTTCCCACATTGGCAGATCAATGATGGGTAAGGTGGCTTTCTTAATCACTGAAAAACCAAAGTGTTGGTAAAGTTGAACATTATCTTCAGTTTCGGTTTCCAAATAAATCGGCACCTGATCCTGCTGACTGATTGCGAGTAAAGCCCTTAAAAGCAGGCTGCCAAATCCCTGCCCCTGGTATTTTTGAGCCACACCAATGATATTCAGGTAGTAAAAGGATCTGCTGCCCATATAGTTCTTCCGATCCAGGTCAATGGTGCGAAACACTTGTTGTAATAATTGGGATGGCTGTTGCCCCATCCGCATACCAGACCAGATCGCCCCACTGCGGATCATGCGCCACAGGGTCATCTCGGCGTAATTACCAGGAACCCAAGCCATAATTCCTTCTAGGTTTGGCGAAGGCGCGCATACCTCTCCGTATGTGTGGCAATAACGAACAGGTGACTCAAAAAAAGCTTCTAACTGGCTGGGCGCGACATCCTTAAATATGGCATTCCACACTGGATCGTTCTGAAATGCATCCACCAAGGTCGCGGCTGACCTTCTAAATTCACTGGGTTCTACGCGATGTAAACCCTCAAGTTTTGTCATCTGTGTTTACCCTTTCAATATAGACTAACAAAATACCACTATTTAATTATATTTCAATATCCAAATGATTATACACGAATCAATTGGGTGGAAAAATGGGTGCCAGTCCGCGGGATTGTAACAGATTTTATTGCCTGGTTCTTCTAAGAAAATTTACCATCCTGGCCGCGATTTTGATACAATAGGTGTATGGAAAATCATGCTTGGATATTTCTCTCCCCCCACCTGGATGACGTGGCCCTCTCGTGCGGCGGTTTGGTGTGGGACCTTACCCAAAAGGGCCACACGGTAGCGATCTGGACGCTGATAGCAGGCATACCGATCGATGAGGTTTACTCACCCTTAGCGGAAGCCATTCATTTTGATTGGGGATTATCTGGTGCGGCAGCCTTCCGCGCTCGCCGGGAGGAGGACCGTGCCGCCTGTACCGTTATGGGGGCAGAACTGCGGCATTTTGACTGGTTGGATGCCATTTACCGCCGTGACACCCAGACCGGTGAGCCCATCGTTCCTGACCTTGAGGCCTTATTCAGCGGCCCCCCTGAAGCTGACCTGGTTGAAGACATTGTTGCGAACTTGCGTGAAGAACTGCCCGAAGGATCTCAATTGGTTTTCCCAATTGGTTTGGGCGGGCATATTGATCACCAGGCAGTGGTCAGAGCAGGTGAGCGTGTCGGCAGCAGGGTTGCTCATTATTATGCCGATTACCCCTACATTATAGAAAACTTTGACAGCCCAAGCTTTGCAGAAAATCAGTGGAAAACGGTTCCACATACCCTGGGCCAGGACGCCCTGGAAGCTTGGTGCGAAGCGGTGTTGTGTTACCGCTCCCAGTTGAGCGGTTTTTGGCGCGATGATGCTGAAACCCGGCTAGCACTGCGCAACTACCTGGCAG
>JAHYJN010000082.1 GCA_019428905.1 Candidatus Brevefilum sp. | reverse complement strand
TAAATCGCTGTAAATTGATAACCTTACTTACATCTACTATTACGATCAGTGATCGATCACATACCGCCGAAACTGATTACCTTCGAAGGATTGATAATTAAAATTTCCTAGGATAAAGCAAATTTTCCGCGTTTGAAATCAATATATTTTCGGTATGCTATAGCATTCTCCAATCACAAATCATTTGTATAGACATTATTAAGAGCCTGTTAAGGACATTGACAGCCCACTTCCGATATGATTGTAATTAGGAGAAAACTCGCCAATTATAGGAGTTTACAGATACGGACGACACGAATAACGATGGACATGATTCCAAATCACAAATATTTCTTAAGCCGATCAAAGATGCAGATAAAACTGACAATGATGTGGCGCAGTTCCTGATATTTCAGCCAAACATTGGATTATCCAGTGATGTTCGCCAACCAGTTGTTTACATTCTCAACGCAAGTTTAGCAGACGAAGCTGTTCTTTCTCAAAAAACACGCAGTACCCATTGGAACAGAAGCGGCACTGGGTTTTTAGAAATGTACATCTTACTCGAATCCCAATACAAGCAATTAAATGAAATTGTGGACAAACTGGCAGAACGTACAAGAATGCTGGGCGGCATTGCAATTGGCAGCTTTGAAGAATTCCTTCAACAAACTCAAATCGTGAGTCAGCTGGATCAAATCCCCAATGTCCTCCACCTACTAGCCGACCATGAGACCGTCATACGATCCTTGCGTGAAGCTATCAGGAAATGCAGTGAGGAATTTGAGGATGAAGGCACGGTGGAGTTACTCGTCGGCGTGATGAGTCTGCATGAAAAGATGGCCTGGATGTTGAGGTCCTATATGGAGGCCAAACCAATTACGGCATAAGCCAGAAAAGAACATGAAAATGAAAAAGAAGAAATCTCAGATTCAAGTATTAAGTGCAACAGTGATTTTTTAAGAATACCATAGGTGGATCAAAGTCGAGTTAATTTTTATTGATGAAATTTTCTCCGATGCAAACCCAAGCCAACAGCTATTTTCAACCCTTCCTTGAAAGTCATTTACACGCAGGGAGCAACACATGAACATCACTAATTTTTACATGAGCAAAAAATTCCGGTCAGCCTACCAGGTCTTCATGGCGCTGATTACCCTTACCTCGATGGTGTTGGGCCTGTTCACGGAAATTCTGCCGTTTTTTACAACGGTGGATACCGTCTCGGCGCATAACCTGCAGACCAAGATGTCTTACATGTTTTTCGACTCGGAAACACAGGACTTTCTTGAATCGCGCATGGCTGGCAGCCTGATCGAAAATCCCCTTTATGGGGGGCCCCCAGACCCGTTGTTGCGTGTTGGTGATGAGCTGGGATTGATCATCAAAGTTGTACCGCTCGATGGCACCACCACCGGTGTGGGCGGGCATGTGGATTTCTTTGTACCCAATGGCGTCACGGTTGTGGATGTGGGTTATGCCCTCCCGGACGGCAGCGGCGGCTATGACCTGGCGCCGATGAAAGGCCAGTCCCTGATTGCCATCGGGGATGGCGCTATAGGCGCAAAAACCACCCCGCAATTGGCAGGCTTGACAGGGAATTACACCAACATCAACGGGGTGACCGAGGACCCGGTGACGGCCACTGGCCTGCACCGCGGCACGATCGCCGGCGTGTATGGCGACACAGGCATTTTTTATTCCACGGACTGGACAACCGCTTTTGGTTCCTGGCAGCGCCTGACCAACCCGGACAACCCGGGTGCAGAGGCTTTATGCGGTGTGACCTCATCAATTCCCGGCTTTGCAGGCAGCGGCAGCAAGACCATCACCAACAACTCCGGTGATGTGGTCGTGCCGTGTACTGCCTGGGATGCCGGGCAGCTGTATGCCTGGGGTGCCAAGGGCACGACCTATACCGGCCAGGGCGCCAGTTCCAGCCCGATTGTCGATTTCGCCGATGGGCGCGGCAACGCCCCCTGGGGGTTTGCCAGCGGCGTGGCGGGCCCAGAAAGCGGCTATGCTTGGGCTTTTGACTGGGAGGAATGGCGTTCATCTCCCGTACCACCCTATTCAACGCTCCCCAGTTCTGAATACGCGATCAAAATGCGAAATGCGATGAGCGATGACAGTATTGGCCCCTGGCAGCGCATCCAGTACCCCGGCAGCCGGGTGTCCTATGACCAGGCTGGCTTGAAAAGCACCCAGTTGGGCATCGCTTCGATCGACGCCGGCAACCTGGGCACCCCGGTTGACCAGTTACCCACCACAGTGAGCCAAACCGATAACACCAGCCCCAAGGTGATCCGCTGGGCGGTTGGCCAGTTAACCTTAAACGTTCCTGAGTATGTATGGGTGAAAATCAAGGTGAATGACACCAGCGCCATATTGGACGAGCAGGGTTGCCCGATATTTTACGCGGACACCTTTGGTGGCGATGCCGGCGGCACCGACGGCGGCAAAGATCACCTGTGGCGCTATTATGAACCGACCAGTTATACCCTCAACGGCTGTGTTGCCCTGAGTAAACCCTCTGATCGGGAGGTCGTTGCATTGGGCGGGACCTTCCAGTACAACATCAAGGTCTACAACCTCGGAGAAGAAACCCAGACCAATGTCTTTATCGTTGACACCCTGCCCAGCGGCGTGACCTTTGTCAGCGCGGTCCCGGCGCAAAACTCCGGCCCCAACCCCCTGTTGTGGTACCTACCCCTTTTACGACCGGGTGAGATGTTTGCAGCTGTTCTGACGGTGACGGCCAAGTCCTCCGGGTTGTTGACCAACACCGTGTGTGCGATCACCGATCAGAACTACACTTGTGCCGATGAGGATGTCCTCTCTGGCTTTTACCCCATTGTGCTGCAGACCAAGTTTGTAGATCCTGAGGCTGTGGCCCCGGGTGAAACGGTCACTTACACGATCCAGATCGACAATATCGGCAGCGGCGCCACCGGCAGCCCGGTGCGGATTGAAGAGCACCTCGACACCGCGTTGACCTATGTCTCGCTGGTCAATGCCACCATCAACGGCGCCAATGTCACCGCTACTACCACGGTCAATGCGACCGACCCACGCAACCCGATCTTCAGCGTGCCGGGCAACATCCAGGCGGGGAAATCCCTGTTACTGACCTTCACCGCGCTGGTGGCCCCGGGGGCCGACCCGGGTGAATACTGCAACTGGTACACCTCGTTTGCCGGCAGCAACCCGCTCTCGACCGGTTCCCTGGCCTGCCTGACGGTAGCCGGTGGCAAGATCGGCGACACGATCTGGCGCGACTGGAACGGCGACGGCGACCAGGACCCCGGCGAAGAGGGGATTGAAGGGGTCACTGTGACCCTGGAAAAATATAATGACATCACAGAAGAATGGGAACCTTTCGCCACAACCATCACTGATGCCAATGGCAACTATTACTTCAACGGCCTGCTGGAGGGTGACTATCGCGTTACGGTCACACCACCAGCAGGGCATAATCTGACCGGTGACCCGGATGGATGCATTGGTGATCCATGTGAAATAATTACACCGAATGTACACGAGATTTCGCTGGATACGGACGAGCAGTACCTGATCGCTGATTTCGGCTACCAGCCCACTGGTAATGGTGAAATTGGCGACACTGTTTTTGAGGATATTGCCAATACTGGCGTTTATAACAATGGCGATCCCGGCATCCCGGGGGTGATCGTTTACCTGTTTGTGGGCGACGCCTTGGTGGCGACCACCACCACCGACGGGGATGGGAATTACTCCTTTACCGGCCTGGCTGAGGGCTACGATTACACCGTCTATGTGGACCCGGACGATGCAGCTTTAGGGATCTATTTTGGAGGTTCGCCTTATGTGGTCACAACAGATAACCCACACGAGGTGACCAACCTGACCGGCACCTACCTGGATGCCGATTTTGGCTTCTGGCGGGTTGAGCCCGGATCGATTGGCGACCAGGTCTTCATTGATAATGACGGTGATGGACTGTATGACCCGGAAGTTGATGCCCCCCTGGCCGGCGTGAAGGTCAACCTCTACCTGGATGGGGTTTGGATCACCTCCACGGTGTCTGCCCCGGATGGCACGTATTTATTTGATAACCTGGGACCCGGCACCTACACCGTTGAGGTCGATTCCTCCACGGCGCCCGCTAACCTGGGCGCGGTGATCAGCACCTATGTTGTTCCCCTGGATGCGGGTGAGGATTACCTGGAGGCCGACTTCCCCTTTGTTTCTCTGCTGACCAAGACTGTTGATAAAACATTTGCTGAAGTGGGAGATGTCCTGACTTTTACCCTTAAGCCCTTCTTCCCCGGGGATGACCTGCTGGAAGATGTGCGCATCATTGACGTGATACCGACGGGTACGACCTACGTTGCGGGCAGCGTCAATGCCGGCGGTACCGTTGGGCTTTATACACCTATCGCAGCTGTGCCAGGTGAGGACAAGGAAGGTGGTCCTTTAGGAACCGCAACACTCAACACAGCCTTAACCGTCAGCAAGACCACTGCCAGTGTCGGTGAAACTATCACCGTTACCCTCAATGTCCGAAGCAGCGTGGCTGTGAACAATGTTTCCCCAACTGCACTGGAGGTCGTGGGCGGGCCTTACACGATCCTGACTGGCCCCACAGCTACCGCCAATGTGCCTGCTGGGGGAGCGGGTGTCAACTTTGTGTGGACGGTGACCCTGGGTGAACAGGGCGTGTACCTGTTCTTTGCCGGTGCCGTGGATACCACTGGTGATTATTCTTGGCCGGAGGCCAGTTCCGCCAGTGTGCTGGCCACCTCCTTTGGCGGCACCGAGGTGGTTACCTGGAGTTTGGGCAGCAACCTGCCGCGTATTCCTGGGGAGACCCTGACAAGCGGTTTCGTGCCCGGGGTTTATGCCTTTAGAGGTGCGAACACTAAAGAGTTTTCCAAGTATGGCATCAGCAACAATTCTTGGACCAGCAAAGCTCAACCAACCAACGGGATTGAAAAGGGTGGGTCGTTAACAATCGATCCTACGACACATATGATCTACGCCCTAGAGGGCAACTCCAAGTGGTTTTATTCATACAATATTGCCACCAACACCTGGACGCGCTTGGCAGATACCTCTGATAATGCCAATGAAGGCGGTGCCCTGCAATACCTTGAAGTGGGTGGTGTTAAATATGTTTATGCCTTATTGGGCAACAGCAACCGATTCCGGCGATACAACGTGGCCGGAAATACCTGGACCAACCTAGCAAATACCCCCGCCAACATCAAGAAGGGCGGCGCTCTGACCACGGATGGCACCTACCTATATGCCCTGCAGGGAGACCGAAAACCAGGCTTTTACCGCTATGATATTAGCAGCAACACCTGGAGCAGCTTGACCAATGCGCCGGACAACGTAGGCTGGGGCGGTTCGTTGACCCGCATCGGAAACTTCATCTACGCCATGCAGGGGGATGGGAAGAGTGCCTTCTGGCGCTATGATATTAGCGCCAACACTTGGAGCAGCATGGCCAGTACACCCGCTAATGTAGGAGATGGAGGAGCCCTGACCAATGATGGCACCGATATCTATGCACTGCAGGGTAAGACCAAGACCTTCTGGCGTTATACGGTTGCCACGAACACCTGGAGCAACTTGACCCAACCTAACTTCACCGGAAATGTTGGTCAGGGCGGTGCCCTGGTTTATGATGCCGGGGTTACACCTATCGGATACTTCAATACCATGACAGCCAGCCCCAGTTTGGTTTCCACAGGCGATTCAATCCTGGTGCGCATGCAGCTGGAATCAAGCACGGCAGTGAACGATGTGACACCTGGAACACTTGACGTCGTTGCTACTGGCGAGGCTTCGGCAAGCTGTACACAGCAGGCTCCGATCACCCAGAATATTCCCGCCGGTGGGTCGGTTCAGTTCAGTTGGATCTGTACTGCCACAGCGGGTACCAGCCCCGGCAGCCTGACCTTTAGCGGGAACGCCACTGGCGATGGTGGCTCAACCACTTTCCCCAGCGCCACCACCAATAGCGTGCTGGTCAGCCCCGTGCTGACCTTCCAGGCAAAGGTGACGGACCCACTGCCAGCATCGGGCGTGATCCTCAACACTGGCCTGCTGGTGTCCGGCGGCGCTAACCCAAAAACCGTCCCCAGCAACACCACCGAAACCCCCACCGCGGCCAGCATCGGCGACTTTGTGTGGGTGGATCTGGACGGCGATGGCATCCAGGACCTGGGTGAATTCGGCCTGGCAGGGGTGGAGGTATGTGCTACCCCCGTTGATGAGTTTGGTGATCCTGATGGCGATCCAATCTGCGACATCACCGATGCCAGTGGCTTTTACCGTATTTACGGCCTGGAAGCCGGAACTTACCTTGTGACCTACGACCCGGACACCGTGCCGGATGGCTACCTGCCCACCACAGCGGTGGTACTGGAAGTGACTTTGATTGAAAGTCAGCAGTATAACGATGCTGACTTCGGCCTGATCCCGCCCGGTCAGGGCAGCATCGGCGACACTGTCTGGCTGGATGCGAATAACGACGGCGTCCAGGACGAAGGAGAACTGGGCTTGCCGGGCATCACCATCATCCTGGAAATCTTAGTTGATGGTGAATGGGTGCAGGTCGCCACCACCGTCACCGATGAGGATGGCTATTACCTGTTTGAGGGCCTGGTGGCGGGTGACTACCGCGTGACGGTGGACACAACCAGCGAAGTCAGCAGTCCCTATGCGGATGGCGCTTTTGAGCTGAGTGATGCCATGCAGCAGACCTTCGATTATGATGATGGCACCATATTTGACGAAAATTCAACGCTGCACAGCGCCCTGGTGACGCTAACCACAGATGAAGACAACCTTGAGGTTGACTTTGGCTATAACTGGTCGGGGTCGATTGGCGACTACGTCTGGTACGATGCCAATGCCGATGGGGTTCAGGACATAGACGAAGATCCCATCTCCGGCGCAGTTGTGCTGATCTATTTTGATGCCGACGGCGATGGGGTGTTGGACCTGGCCCAGGGCGATTACGAGATTGGCATCGCTTTCACTGATGAAAATGGCGGATACCTGTTTGAGAACCTGCCCCCCGGGAATTACCTGGTGGAAGTATATCACGACAGCGTTGAAATTGAAGGGGTGGTCACCGAGGGTGATCGCAGTGTGGTGCCCACCACCGATGCCGTGGTCGCGGTTTCCTTAGAACCCGGTGAGGCGTTCCGCGACGCCGACTTCGGCTATTATGTCGGCGCCCGGGTGGAGGGCAACGTCTTTCATGATGCCGACCGCAACGCCATCTTCGACTCGGGTGAGACGGGGTTGCCAGGGATCACGGTCACCCTGCAAGGCACCGATATTTTTGGTGAAACGATTAATTTAACCACTACCACGGATGAAAACGGACACTTTGTGTTCCTGGTGCCTGAAGGCGACTATACCCTCACCTACGATACGACCCAAACGGATGATGCCGGTTACCCGCAAGCGACCACCGCCCTCAGCTTTGAGTTTACCGCCAAGGTGGGCGAGGACTGGCACCCCAGCTTTGATTTTGGCGTCGATTACGGCGGCAGCATTGGCGACCGGGTCTGGAACGATGCGAATGGGGATGGCGTCCAGGATGCGGGTGAGTTAGGCATCCCGGGTGTGACCGTCAACCTGTATGCAGCAGATGGTACCACCTGGCTGGGGGCCACCGTCACCGATGCCAATGGGTATTACCTGTTTGAGGGTCTGGCGAATGGCACCTATGTGGTTAAGGTTGACACGACCACATTACCTGAGGGCTATATCCTAACCGGCGACCCGGATGGTTGCGAAGGTGATCCTTGTGAAATTATTACACCCCATGAACATGAAGTTACCTTGGGTTTAATCGGTGAAGAGCTTGTTATTGAGTATCTTGATGCTGACTTTGGCTATTACAACGCCGCCACCTACGCGGTCAGCGGCACGGTGTGGGATGATTTGAACGGAGATGGCGTCCAGGATACGGGTGAGCTGGGTATCCCGGGTGTGACGGTGTGTCTCTACAACGCGGCCGGGACGACTGTGATTGCCTGCACCACCACGGATGTAAATGGTGACTACGTCTTCCCGGGTGTTGCACCGGGGGATTACGTGATCAAGGTTAACCCCAGCACGTTGCCCAGCCCGGCCTATGTGGCCACCTACGATCCGGATGGGATCGCGACGCTGCACCAGACCGCTATTTCAGTTGTAGCTGCCGATGTGATTGACCAGGATTTCGGTTACCAGTTGGTTCTGGGCTCAATCAGCGGCACGGTGTGTGATGGGGATGGCGACGGCTTGTGTGAAGAGGGCGAGTTGGTCAGGGCAGGGGTGGATGTTACCCTGCGTTACGCGGGGCCGGACGGCATTTTGGGCACAGCTGATGATGTTATTGATACAACAACAACTGATGTTGATGGTAATTATGAATTTCTTGATTTAGAACCCGGCTTGTACCAGGTGGTGATCGCCACACCTGTAGGCAGCTACAACCTGGCTGATGCCGATGGCGGCAACCCGAACAACATCACCGTCAACCTGGCCGTTGGTGCTGATGTTACGGACCGCGATTTTGAGCTGGCCACACCTTCGATTTCGTTGATCAAGAGCATTGAATCGATCGTGAACGCCGCAGGCACAATCGGGTACCTTGATGGGAAATACCGTGAGGTTGGCGACAAGGTAA
>JAHYJN010000081.1 GCA_019428905.1 Candidatus Brevefilum sp. | reverse complement strand
CCAGGCGTCCGTGATGAAGGTGCCGGGTATTGACGGCCAGAAGATGAGCAAAAGCTACAATAATACCATTCCGATCTTCGCCCCCGAGGCGGAGGTTCGCAAGCAGGTAATGCGCATCGTCACCGACAGCAAGCGCCCTGAAGAGCCCAAGGATCCACAGGATAACAACCTGTTCACCCTGCTGAGCTTCTTCGCCAGTCCCGAACGCCTGGAGGAGATCCGCCAGCTCTACCTCAACGGCGGCGCTGCCTACGGCGAATTAAAAAAGGAACTGGCCGAGGTGATCCTGTCGTATTTTGCCGAGCCGCGCGAACGCTTTGCTGCCCTGATCAATAATCATGCATACCTCGATGAGGTGCTGGGCGAAGGCGCACGAAAAGCGCGCGCCATGGGTCAGCCCTACCTGGCTGCTGCCCGTAAAGCCACCGGCATCGACTAGGTTCTTTTCAGCCGCAAAATCCCCCGTTCTCTATCATCACGATATTTGGGAATAACCGATAACATAAAAACCAATTCGTGATACGTCGGGGCCGCTCATGAGTCGCCCTTACATTATTATTGGAATTATTTCAATAATATAAAATATGAGATTTTCACGCAATAAAAAGGGTTACGGTTCAATCCGTTCTCCATACTTCGAAAATCAATTCACATGTAAAACAGCCCAAAAAATGATCTCAAATATCACTGACTAATCCAGCCGCCTGGTCAATATACTGATAGACCACCTTTTCCAGTAAGGCCAGCGGCAGTCCCCCATGATTGATGATCACATCATGAAATGTCTTAATGTCAAAAGCCTCGCCGAGGGTGGCTTGGGCTTTCTGACGCAGAGAAAGCATCTCCAGGTAACCAATATAATAGGCACAGGCCTGTCCGGGCATGACAATGTAACGTTCGACCTCGGTGATCACATCCCGCTCTGGCAAACCTGTTACCTCAAGCATATAGTCGATGGCATCCTGCCGGGTCCAACGCATGGTGTGAATGCCGGTATCCACCACCAACCTGGCTGCACGCCATAAAAGCGCCTGTAAGCGCCCTAGGTTGCTCTGGGCGTCTTCTAGGCCCAGTTCCCAACCCAAATGTTCAGCATAGAGCGCCCAGCCCTCCACGTAGGCGTTGAAGAAATACGTGCGGCGGAAGGTCGGCAACCCGCGCAACTTTTGGGCCTGTGCCATCTGGTAGACATGCCCGGGAATGCCTTCATGGTAAGCCAAAGTGCGCATCCCCCAGCGGTAGATATTGCTGGGATCGCGTAAATTCAACCATAAGGTGCCCGGTCGGCTGCCATCCAAGGCTGGGGGCTGGGCATAGGCGATCGGCGAATCGGGCTCCTTAAACTCAGGCAGCCTTTCCACGGTGATCTCTTTCAACGAGCCGAAGGTAAACAACTCGGGCATGCGTTGGTTGACCTCATTTAAGATCCCTTCATACTCGCGGATGATCTCCTCCCGTTGATCATTGCCGTAGAAATGATGTTGTGGGTCATCACGCAAGGTTGTCAGCTGCAAACCGGGTGAGTCAGATGATATTCCAAGTCCATCAAGGATATCTTGAACTGCCTTACGCAAACGCTGCACCTCGTCCAACCCAACCTGGTGGATGTCCTCTGCGCTAAGCTCGGTGGTGGTATGGTACCGCAACAGGAACGCATAATACGCTTCGCCATCTGGCAGTTTCCACACGCCATCATCATCCGTTGCTTGGGACAGCTGGGCCTGTAACAGGGCAGCCAAGTTGCGGTAAGCCGGCTTAACCTGGTTTTCGATGGCTTCCAAAATGCGCTGACCCCAGCGATCCTGGGCGTGCGTTGATAATCGGCCTGCTTCAGCCATCTTCTCCATCACGGATGTGTAAAGCGGGTTGGCATCTGCTGGTCCAGAGAGGAAGGCATCAATTTGCGCCAGTGATTTTTCAAGGACAAAACGCGGCGGGATCACACCAGCGCCTGCCCGTGCCTGCAAACCCGCCTGCAAACCAGCCAACTTCCATCCCACCTGGCCCAAGCGGTGCAAATAACGCCGCAGGCTGCGCCGCCCGTTGACTTTATGGTAGGTGCTGAGAAATTGCACCAAATCCACCTGCACGCCGCACACATGGTTGACCGGATAGGGGCCCATAAAAACCGGGCCGGCTGGCCAATGGTAATCAAAGCGGTGACCAAGCAGATTTTGTTCAAAGTACCAGCGCATCAGGTGGTAGGTGACCCATTTCTGCCCCTTCAGCCGCTCAGGACGATAGCGGCGGATCAAGGCTAACCCTTCCCGATCGAGACGGCACCGGTTCACATCTGCCCGGGGTGAGACGTCGGTCAGCCGCCCGCTGTGGAAATCCAGCGGTGAATTATCCAGCAGCCCTAATTGGGTCAGCGTTTCGGGGTCCGCCAGGACCTTGCGTAAAGCCAGGCGTTCAACCGCCAGGTGGATCGAAGGCGGGGTTCCCCAGACCAGGCTGTAGGCCAACCACAACACCCCTACACCTAAGATCGCCAATCCAGCCATTAATATCCAAGACATCACTCACTTACCTCACTCACTAACCAATATCCTGGTCCAACCCGGCTCGCCAGGCCGCAGCCCGTTTTTCGACCGCATGGATAAAATCCGCCTTCCCTGCTGTGTACGCAGCCGGCCTATCCCGAAATTGCGTTGCCAAACTCTGCTTCAAGGTTTGGTAATCGAAGACCTCAGAAGGGTGTGCGATCAAATAATCTCGAAAATTTAAATGCCGGATGATGTCCGCATGCCCCTCGGCGTAGGTATGCAGGTGGAACAAATGCCGGTCGCCCTCTTTTTTGGAAAAATACCGCCATCCCGAGATCCCATGTTCTCCCATCGCTTGATAACCCAGGGCTGCTAACGCAGTGTTTGCGTCATCCAGGATTTGTAGATCTCGCACGACCAGCAGGATGTCAATCGTGGGTTTAGCCGCCAACCCGGGCACTGCCGTCGAGCCAATGTGATGGGGGGCGACCAGATTTGACCCCAAGACTGACGCAACCTGCACCACCTCACCATGATAAATTTGGGGCCAGGTGGGGTCATATGGAAGGACTTCAACAATCCGTGCCATGGGGTGTCTTTCTAAAATACAGTTGACGGTTAACCACCCACAATTATAGCTGAAGATCAAATGGGGCAATTTTCGGTTTGTATCCCTCGCTTTGCTTAATCCACATGCCAGGCCCACCTTTCTCGATTTAAATTGATCCAAATAAAAAGCAGGCCAGGATTCGCTCAATTTCCTGGCCTGCTTATAAAAAATGTTTATTTCAAGATCAGCGGCAAGAAAATCTCAAACCCAGAATCAGGTTGGATATCATATCGCCACAATTCAGCACCATTAGCACCATTGCGTGTGCCAAGATAAAGATGATTTTCAAATTCAATCATCGCACTATTCCACAGTGTGGAAACGTTATTGCTGTCACCGAACCCATCATCAATAAGTTGGGTAAATGTCGTCCCATCATCTGAATGCCAGACTTTCAGCCCGGTTACATCATTATTGGCTGTTACAAACAATTGATCATTGAAAACATACAAAGATTCAAACTTGTAGTTTCCTGGATCATTGATGCCAGAACTAATAACTTTGGTCCATGTTGTCCCGTTCGATGATCGAAATATTTCCGCGCCAGTCACATCATTGCGAGTGCTGGCATAAAGCATACCGTTGAATTCAACGATACTGCCAATGTGGATATTGTTGGCATTACCAAAACCGTTTGTACTGACAGCCGTCCAACTTGCGCCATTGGAAGTGCGCCACACTTGTGCGCCTTCAACCCAGTTTTCCCCAGCAGCATACAGATAGCCATCAAAAAGCACAAAGCTGTTCACGTGATTATTGTTGGAATTGCCATTTCCGCCTTGCACAACCGGGGTCCAGGAACCGGCATTACCAGTGACACTGCGCCAGATCTCTGCCCCGTCAGCGCTATTACCTGTGGAAGCATATAGAACATCATCAAAAACTACAAAGCGATTGATGCTGTAATTATTGGGATTGCCAAAGCCATCTGGCACAACCGATACCCAGTTTTTCCCGTCAGACGATCGCCAGACTCGCCCTACATCACCGCCCCAACCTGTGCTGGCATACAGCTGACCATCGAAGACGACCATCGATATGATCACGCTATTGGAAACATCACCAAAACCAGGTTGGTTGACCGCTGTCCAATTAATGCCATCAGATGACCGCCAGATTTGCCCACCCTGATCCCAATCACCAGTCCCGGCGTAAAGCTGGCCATTGAACTCCACCAGGGAACTCAAAAACGTTGTCGAAGACACACCAAACCCATTAATGTTGACCTGGGTCCAGTCAGGCACGCCGATAGCGAATTTTTGAATACGATGGTTAATTGGATCAGCAATATACACATCACCCATAGCGTCTAGAGTGATGCCGTAAGCTGACAAAAATTGGCTGGTATTGGAGCCCCAGGTACCGTCAGAGGTCAGGAAGGCACCGTAAGCATCAAAGACCTGCACTCGATTTTCCCATCGGTCGGTGACAAAGATCCGTCCCTGATCATCAACCGCCACACCATAGGGAGAAACATGCCCAAACTCTCTCTGATACACCCCCACCTCGCCAATCAATGTCTGACAACTGTAATTTGTCCCATTTAGGGTACATTTTTGAACGCGGAAATTATCAGTATCAGCAACATAGATCGCACCATCATCATCAACAGCTAAGCCCATTGGATTATTAAAATGCTGATCATCATCACCACTTTGATTGGTCACCCCGATGGTTGCTATGTAAACCAGATCTTTATTAAAGACTTGAATACGGTGATTGCCGGAATCCGCAATATAAATATCGCCATTAACCGGGCTGATGGCAATAGTGGCTGGACCAACAAACTCAGTATTGCCTTGGCCCCAGGATCCAAAGGTATCCAGAAGGTCTCCGTCACGATCATAAAGTTTAATGCGGTTATTGGGTGAATCAGATACATAAATTCGATGATTAGCATCAACAGCAGGGCTGCCTTCCATCCCCCCCCACCATTGACCAAAATGGTCATCATCATCGCCATATACACCAGCCTGGCCAACAGCCCAAATTTGATTGCCTTCCGCGTCCATTTTGATCAAACGATGACCGCTGTGTTCATTTACCAGAATACTGCCATCGGGCCCTATAGCAACCCCGTGTGGTTGATTTAGTCTGAGTTTGTCCACCTGGTAGGGTTCTCTGAAAATCCCATATGTCTTTAGATACACCCCAGAACTGTCATATACTTGCACGCGATGATTGTCCTTATCGCTTACGTATATATTTCTGAAAGAATCACCAGTGATGCCATGCAGAAATGTGAGTTGGTAGTCACTACCACCAGATAAGGCATCAACAAACACGCTGCAATCACCTGTGTCTGTGCATTTTAACACCCGTCCATTATTCCCATCGGCAATATATATCAAATCACTTTCATCAATATACACGGCGAGCGCCCATCGCAGATGGGATAAGTCGTCTCCCTCTACCCCGGTTTCACCAAAGAAATTTTCACATACCCATTCGGTACCAACCAAATCAAATTCGCACCTCAATACCCGGTGGAGCGATTGATCCATCACATATAAACGGCCAACCGAATCCATAGCAATCCCTTTAGGGCTGTCAAATCCACCACCCGCGATGTTTGAATTGACAGCATCAATTGTCTCGCTATACACCAGGGAATTGTCACCTGGATTGAGATTAAATATCTGGATCCTTTGATTATTTGTGTCAGAAACAAACAACTTGGAACCATCGTTATTGAAAATAGCTTGGAAAGGCACACTTAAACGATCGTTACCATCCCCAGATTCCCATAGATTTTCTTCCGGAAAACTTTGCACAAAATTGCTTTCAGCATCAAATTCTTTGATGCCATGTTCCATCACAACCCAAACATGTCCATCCTCCCCAACCACAACACTATTTGGATTATATAAAAATTGGTCATGATGCCAGGGCTGCCCAACCTCACCAAAGGACATCTCGTAATCACCTGTTGCGTCGAATTTCATCACGCGATAACCATTGTATTCAACCACAAACAGCGCATTATCAGAATCGACAAACAGTCCCCATGGGTGGTTGATGTGATCATTTGTGAACACATAAGCTTCCCGTGTCACCCCAAAGGATTGATCATATCGCAAAGAAAAGCCTGGTTCTCCAAATTCGACTGAGTTCTGTAAAAAGATTGCTTGCACAGCCGTACCGCCAACCATAGACAGTAAAACAATTAATATCACCAATAATTTTCTATTAAATGTCTTTCGCATTTTGTATCCCTTTCAAATTAATTTAAGTCAATTTAATACTTCAATTCCAAGATTCTAAAATCGAAATTTGTGCAATTGGTGCACCGTAATAAACTTTGATAGCCAGGGATTGTTACGTGCTTATTTCCAATCACCCCCTTCTCGAAAATTTTCTAGGGAAGTTACACTTGATTTTCGCCAATTATAACATAATTAATTTGAATTAAGGAAGAGTTTGCTGAATAAAAGGACAAAATAACCTTAAAATTTTTTCTCTAATAAATCTGCTATTCTCTGATGCTGACTATCCTAAATTATTCTGTCTTTATAATCGCTTCCTAAGTAAAATTTTAAAACACTTTGACCTTTCCTGACTCAGCCCGTGCCTTAATTAAAACCTAGCACAACAGTCTAGGATTCAATTAATCGCTCGGTTCTTTCTCCAAGTAAGTCTCCACTAGCCGTGTGAATAGCGCAAATCCAGTGGTCATCTCAACCTGACCAGGATCCAACAGCCATTGGATCTGCAACCCGTCCAAAACCGCAATAATCAACACAACCAGCTGTTCCAGGTCTACATCAGTCCTGTAACCTTCACTCACTGCAGCGGTTTTGAAGAAATCAACCATTGTTTTCCGCAATGCTCGATAACGTTGGACAAAGAAGTCGTGCGAGGGGTGTTCCGGATTGATGCTTTCACCGACCATCACCGTGAACAACTGTACCAATCCAGGTCGCTCTTGGTTGACGTTCACCAGGTCTTGTAACGCACTGAACAGGGATATTTTGTCCTGTTCTAATATTGCCATGTATTTTGACTTATCAGCTTGGTCACGGTAGTCCAGCACACCTTGCAGCAGTTCAACCTTGCTGGGGAAATAATACAGCAAGCCCGGCTCCGTCAGCCCAACGGCTTCCGCGATCGCTGACAGGGTCGCGCCATGAAAACCATGCCGGGCAAAATGCTCGGTGGCGACCTGCAGGATCGCTTCTTTTCGACTTCTCCGCTGAGTTGTCATCTCTGCCTTCGTTTCTCTTTTACCGGGTGTATTTGATTATAATCGAAATCACATCGTTTACCTACCTTGCGCTCGGTAAGCTTCTTATCTATAATAGGATAAACGAAAGTCTCAATCATAACCTCGCAAATAGATGCACTTCAACCCTGCCACATCTCCAATTGGAAAATTATTTCTCAACTTAAAATTTTCAACAAATTTGTTGGCCAACAGGAACTTTGTATGACAAAAATTAAGGACATAATCGCTCAAATGACCCTGGAGGAAAAGGCATCCCTGTGTTCGGGACAGAACTTTTGGTTTACCAAATCCATAGAGCGGCTGGGGATCCCTTCCATCATGCTCACTGATGGTCCCCATGGGTTACGAAAGCAAGCATTTTCTGACGATCACCTCGGAATCAATGAAAGCGTCCCAGCGACCTGCTTTCCCACCGCTTCTGCCCTGGCTGCCACCTGGAACCGGGACCTGGTCAAACAGGTCGGGGTTGCTTTAGGCGAGGAATGCCGCCAGGAAAAAGTGGGCGTGATCCTCGGCCCGGGTGCCAACATCAAACGCTCTCCCTTGTGTGGTCGCAATTTTGAATACTTTTCTGAGGACCCCTATCTTTCCGGTGAGATGGCAAAAAGCCACATCCAGGGTGTGCAGAGCCAGGGGATTGGGGCATCATTGAAGCATTATGCCGCCAACAACCAGGAATACCGCCGCATGACAATTGACGCCATCGTTGACGAACGGGCGCTGCATGAGATCTACCTGGCCGGATTTGAGATCGCTGTGCGCGGGGCCCAGCCCTGGACGGTGATGGGCGCTTATAACCGCCTCAACGGCACCTATTGCTGTGAAAATCCCTTCATCTTACGCGAGTTACTCAAAGAAAAATGGGGGCATACCGGGCTGGCGGTGACCGACTGGGGTGCGATGAATGAGCGTGTGCCTGCCTTGAAGGCAGGGTTAGAACTGGAGATGCCCGGCTCAACCGGGGATAATGACGCCCTGATTGTGAAAGCGATCCGCAGTGGTCAGCTGGATGAAACCATGCTCGACCAGGCGGTGGAACGCATTCTTGAGATAATCTTTAAAGCCCAAGAAACCCTTTCCGAGGAATATATTTATGATCCCAATGAACACCATGCCCTGGCACGGAAGGTGGCCGGTGAGGCCGCAGTCCTGCTCAAAAATGAGGGGCAAACCTTACCCCTAGCAAAGGAGACCCGGGTGGCGTTGTTGGGCGTTTTCGCAAAATCCCCCCGCTACCAGGGTGCGGGCAGCTCACTGATCAAACCAAACCGGTTGGATAATTTGTATGAAGAAATGGTCAAAATCGCGGGTGGGGAGCACGTCACCTATGCGCCAGGCTACCCCAGCAAAGGGCTGGCGGCCGATGAAAACCTGCTCGATCAAGCTATCCAAGTTGCAGAACAAGCTGATGTAGTTGTGATCCACATCGGACTGCCAGATTCGTTTGAGGTGGAAGGCGTCGACCGGGCACACTTGAAGCTGCCAG
>JAHYJN010000014.1 GCA_019428905.1 Candidatus Brevefilum sp. | reverse complement strand
CCCAAGAACAACGATACCAGATTTATGCACTTTTGAAAACTGGTTGTTCTCAAACAAAAATTGCAGAAACGGTAGAAGTTCACAAATCGACCATAAGCCGTGAAGTTCGCCGTAATCAAGGCCAGCGGGGATATCGCCCAAAACAAGCCCATCAAAAAGCCTTGAAACGACGAAACAAAGCCAAACCAAGAATAACCCAAGCTGAATGGCACATCATTGATGCTCGATTCAGTACCGGATTGATGCTACCCTTGTGTTTTGAAAATGCATGCCATCAGAATTTGATGTGGTAAAGCGATCCTGTTGAAACTTTTTCCAAATCTCTGCCCAAACATGCTTAATAATTTCGCATCTGACGCAGCTTGCTAAAACAGTATTACTACAGATGATTAATGAGGTAAGAACGCAAATCAATCCTTTTCCCTTTTTCTTGGCTGAATCCAAGTTTTTTTCGAATATTGCCCCGATGATACTCAATTGTCTTACAGGAAATAACTAGAATCTCAGCGATTTCTTTGCTAGTTTTGCCTTCTTTAATAAAGGTTGCGATTTGAAGCTCACGAGCGCTCAATTCACTTAATTTTGAGGGTCTCTTCTTTGTCAGTGGGTAAACAATTTCGTTGATCAAGCCCTCCACCATTTCCACATCATTCGCATCCGTCTTTTTCTTGATGTGTTCTAACGATGGTTTGACAAACTTTTCAACATTGAGTATGATCGATTCCTCAAATTGCTCCATTTCTTCTTTTCTCTGTTGTAACAATTCTGTCATGGCTCTGTTGTGATTTTCCAAGCTTTCAATTCTTTGCATCAAGTTGTCCAGCTCATGTTGGATGTGATATTGAAAGGTGATATCCCTGACATACTCGAAAACCCCCAAAACTGCGTCGTTCTGATCAAGTATTGGCACTGCCAGCAGTTCCTGCCAGCCTTTTTTATCACCCGAAATGGTATATGAAACCACCCCACGCACGGGAACTTTTTCTTTCATGGATCGGAGTGTTGGACAGCTCTCACAGGGCTCTTCACGACCATGGTAAACAACATAACATTTTTTCCCGATAATTTCGTCAATATTTGAATACCAGTTTTCCATATATGTGTTAACAAAACGGATGCATAAATCGTTATCAACGATGCTGACCCCATCCTGAATGTTGTTGAGAATATTGATCTGCAAGGCTTCGCTGCGATAAATATCACCATCCTCAAGATCGGGATCAAGGCGGATGCTCGGGGTAAAGAAGAAATTCATAGAATTGTTCATTTTAAACCAACCTGGAGAAAATACAGTCAATTCCTTTACAAATATAATTCATTTGTATGTTCTTAAGACTAATATCTGAATTATATACTAGTTTTTACCTAGGGTTTACATAGGGATTTTACCATATTGCAAAACAGACTTAGGTCAATTTATAATATGCTTAGAAATGTGCCCATTCACGATAAGTAAGGAGGTTGTTAAAATGACAGGGAAGAATGCGTTGTTTGAACCGATCAAGATCGGAAATCTTGTCTCATCCAATCGTTTAATGATCAATGCCATGGAATGTTGTGACTCCGATGAATATGGCAACCCAACTGAAAGAACCTACGAGCGCTATACAAAACTCTTCAAAGGACAAGCTGGTTTGATTGACCTTGAAGCAATTACCGTCACGTATGATAGTCGCGGTCGGAAAATGCAGCTTAGCATCGAACCACACAATGAAAAAGCGCTGGAAAAATTTGTCTCCCAATTGCGAAAAGAAAACGACAAAACACTGTTCATATTCCAATTAACCCATTCAGGTGAGCTGAGCCACCCCGATTTCTCGCGACGGGTGACGGTTAAACACCTGCCAGGTTTTGGTGGCGATCTGCTCTCCGAAGAAGAAGTGGACGATATCCTGGATAAATTCGTTTTGGCCGCAAAAATTTGTCACAATGTTGGCGGTAACGGTGTTGACCTGAAACTTTCTCATGGTTATCTTGGTTCGCAATTGTTGCGCCCCTACAACGATCGAGATTGGAAATATGGCGGTCCTTGGGAAAAACGAAGCCGTTTTGCTTTCGAGTTGATTGAGCGTGTTGTTAAAGAAGTCAACGATCCTGATTTCCTTGTCGGGTCCAAAGTCTCAGTTTGGGAAGGTTTTCCTGGAGGATGCGGAGCAGCATCACCCACAACTGCTGTGATGGATCTCACAGAATCCATCGACCTGGTCAAAGGCCTAGAAGAACGTGGCGCCCATTACATCCTGCAATCCGCTGGCAGCCCATCCATTACTTTAGCCTTATCTCAACCGGATAAAGCCATTCCTGACTATGCCTATCTGCACCACTATTTCTCAAAGACCTTAAAAGAAAACTTGAAACCTGAAACCGTCGTCATCGGTTCAGCCTACTCGATCTTCCGCGATGGAAAGAACAATCTTCAAGCCGTCAAACCTGAAGAAAACACCCTCCTCTATTGGGGTGACAAGAACATTCGCGAAGGTGTTTGTGATATGGTCGCTCTTGGCCGGCAATCTTTCGCTGACCCGTTTGTACCACAAAAACTAATGGAAGGCAGAGAAGACGAAATTGATTGGTGCACTGCTTGTGATAATTGTATTGAATTGTTGATCCGTCAACAAAATGTAGGCTGCACCACTTACAACAAACCTTATCGAGACGCCTTACGAAAGATTCGTGAAGAGGAAGGCAAACTCAAAGCCAAACGAACCTAAGAAAATTCACCTGTTGAAATCTTCATCAACAGAATCATCGTCTAACCTGCTGTGCTACAATCAATTACGCGGCACAGCGGGTTGGATTTAATGGATTCAAAAGACAATCTTTATTTCCAATTGGCTAGTTAGGAAATTTTTGTAAGATCTCAGAAAATTTAATCAATGTTTTGCTGTCAAGCTCCTGTGACTAGACCGTAAAACAACGGCAGGCGTGGATGTTCTTCATCCAAGATCTTGACAGCATCTGCCAAACTCGCCTTTGCGATGTCAAGTGAAGCTTCATCCCGGGCATGAACCATAAATAAAGGCTGACCCTTTTCAACGCAATCGCCAACCTTGACCAAGACGGAGATCCCAACCGCTAGATCAATTACATCATCCTTCTTTGAGCGACCTGCACCCAACACCACCGCCGTCTCACCGACCTGCCGGGCATGCACCTCGTGCACAAAACCTCCTCGTGTTGCTTCGATCACGGCTTTGATTGGCGCTTGAGGAAGTTTATCCGGGTGATCGATTACACCCACATCACCACCCTGTGCTTCAACCAAACGTTTGAGATAATCCAGGCCATGGCCTGAATCAAGTGCTTCCTGGGCCATTTTCCGGGCAGTATCTTTATCAGCTGCACGCTTCCCAAGTAACAGCATTTGGCTGGCAATTTCGAGACAGTGCGCTACAAAGTCATCCGGGCCCTGCCCCATCAAGGTTAAAATGGCCTCTTTCATCTCCAGGGCATTGCCTACCGCTTCACCGAGAGGTTGATTCATGTCTGAAAGGAGCGCTGCCACCTCCCTGCCGCTTAATTCTCCGATTGAGACCATTAATTTTGCCAGTTCACGCGCCTCTTCCAGAGTTTGCATAAATGCGCCATTGCCAGTCTTAACATCCAACAGAATCGCCTGGGCGCCGGCAGCAATCTTCTTGCTCATGATCGAACTGGCGATTAAGGGAATTGACTGCACCGTGCCGGTCACATCACGTAAAGCGTACAATTTTCCGTCAGCGGGTGCGAGGTCCACGCTCTGCCCGGAAAGCACCATCCCCAAGGAACCCAACTGCTGAATAAATTCATCTTTGCTCAGATTCGTCCTAAAGCCCGGGATGGACTCAAGCTTATCCAACGTCCCACCGCTGAAACCCAATCCGCGACCAGACATCTTACCAACAGGTAAGCCGCAGGCGCGCACCAGGGGAACCACAGCGATCGAGGTCTTATCGCCAACCCCCCCCGAAGAATGCTTATCCACGACAATATCAACCACGTCCTTTAGGTCGAGTTGTTCACCACTCTCAGCCATCGCCAAGGTTAGGTAAGTTGTCTCTGCCGAGGTCATCCCGTTTAATAAAACAGCCATCGCCCACGCGGATGCCTGGTAATCCGGGATCTCATCCCGGGTATACCCGCGGATAAAGAACTCAATCTCACTTTTTGTCAATTCAACCCCATCACGCTTCTTTTCAATGATCTCTACAGCTCGCATATCTGCCTCCGAGATTAATTTTACCGCAATAAAAAAACCGTAAGGTTGTGCACATTTGCAACCTTACGGTTAATTTTTACAAAATTTTTCAGTTTAGCGCTTAACTCGCACAACCACCTTGCGTGCTGGGTCTTCACCCTCACTTTCCGTTTCCACCAGTGGATGGTCATGTAATTCGAGGTGGACGATGCGGCGCTCATTCGGCGGCATGGGTTCCAGCGCTTGGTCACGGCCGGTGTCTGCCACCTGGTCCGCAATTCGACGGGCGAGCTTACGTAGCTCATCCTCACGCCGCTTGCGGTAATGCTGTACATCAATCTGTAATGGAATCCAACGCCCTAACTCACGCCCAACGATCAGGCTGGTGATGAATTGCAGCGCGTTGATTGTTTCGGCCTTGCGCCCGATCAAAAAGCTGAGGTCATTCCCCTCGATATCAATTAAAACCGGTTCGATCCGATCGCTATCGCTGTCGCCTAATCGCACCGAAATATTGGCATTCACATGCATTTTTTCCAAGAGGGTTTGGATGACTTCTCTGGCAATCTCGACTTCTTCGGGTTCGCCAGGAGCCACTTCTTTAGCTGCTGAAGGCGCTTGGGTTACGGCTTTCTCGGGAGAAACCGACACTTTGGAGATCGTGTCTTCAGTGCGTGGTTTAATCTTTAAAGCCACGCGAGCCTGCCGGGTACCAAGCCCCAACAAACCTTTTTTGCCTTCATCTAAGATTTCAACTTCAACATCCGCTTCTGTCAAACCGAGTTCTGCCAACCCGTTTTCAATCGCTTCTTCTATTGAAGGGGCAATGACTTCTAATTTCGTGATTTCTTCAGACATAAATTACTCTCCCATTGGTTAAACGGGTTCAATTTCCGCAAAAATCCGATTACCGTTTTTTGCGTTTTTGTCCCTGCTTTTTTGGCATCGTCATGCGCTTATTGCTTGATGTTTTTGCCGGTGCAGGTTTCGTCTTTGGTTTATCTTCAGCAACCACATCGATGACCTTGACCGGTTTTTGTTCCTGTGCGTGCGTACCTTCATCTTTTTTAAGGAAAGGCAGAACATTCGACCAGTTTGCTCGGCCAAGAATCGCATATTGGGCGATTCCGATCACGTTGCTTGCCAGAAAGTACAGTGCTAAACCAGATGCCAATGAATAGGCCATGAAACCCATCAATAACGGCATGTAAATGTTCATCGATTTTGCCATCATTGCGCCTTGATCGTTACCGGTTGAAGCCGGTGAAATCAACTTGGATTGCAGATAGGTGCTGATCACCACCAGGACGGCTAACACCGGGATTCCAATGCCAAAAATGGTCAATCGCTCTGGCTGGCCAAGGTCCATCCATAGGAAGCGGTTTTGCAGCGGGAGCACACTGGCGGGGTTGATGAACCCGGGGTAAATGCTCTGCTCAAGCCGGAACAGCTCAAAGGGTGAGGCGGCCATCGCTCGCACCACACTTTGGTAAAGCCCCAGAATCAAGGGAAATTGGATCAAGGTTGGTAAACACGAACCCATCGGGTTGATGCCCAATTCTTTGTAGAGCTTCATTTGCTCCTGGGCAAAACGTTCCTTGTCATCCTTGTATTTTTCCTGGATCTTTTTATAACGGGGGTCACTTTGTAATTGCTGCATACCCTGGGTGGCCTTAAACTGTTTCACCGTCAGGGGGTGGGTCAACAACCGGATTAAGAACGTGAACAGGATGATCGATATGCCAAAACTATTGACCAGGGAATTGATCAACAATAATACATTTACAAAAGGTTGAATAACAATGGTATCCCACATAGATCTATCCTCTATTTCTCAGGGGTTCTTGACCAAATTTGTGTGCCGGCCAGGTTGTAAGCGTAAACCAGGTTGTCACCTTCAATCGCCCCTACAACCAGGTATTGATCGTTGACAGCAGGCGCTTGGAAAACTTGACCTGATATTGATGCTTCCCACTTGGGACTACCATCAAAATTAATCGTTTTTATCGTGCCCTCTTCTGTCACAAAAGCGATACCGTCAGGCAAAACTGACAATCCGCCAATAATTGAACCGGTAAAGGACTGCTGGCGCCAAATCTGTTGGCCGTTGTTTACGTCTAGAGCAAAAACAGTACCTGAACTATCCCCAAAATACAAAGTCTGATCAACAACCACTGCTCGACCCCAAATACTGTCGTCAGCCGCAAATGTCCAGATAGTGGACCCATCAGCTGTGTTCAGAGCGACCATCTCTTCGCCAATTGACCCCACAAATAAACTGGAGCCATCCTCGCTCAAGGCCACAGACCCGACAACAGCACCAGCCATTTCAGTTGCCCAGAGCTGATCACCATCTTTTGAGATCGCGTAAACATAGTGGTCCATAGAACCCTGGTAAATTGCATCGGCGCCAATTTGCGGTTGAGCCCACAGGAAATGGTCGGTCTCAAAAATCCATTTTAAATTTCCATCGGCATCGATCGCATACAGGTTTCCATTATTAGAAGGCGCATAAATGACGCCCTCATCCTCATTCGCCTGGCCGATGAAATAGCCCTTAGCTTCAGTAAATGTCCAAACAGCCGCACCCGTTGCTTTATCGATCTTATGAAAGGTATTTGCAATATCTCCGACATAAATGTACGCATCGGTTACCACCGGTGGCGCATAAAACATCACCTGGTTATTGCTTTCCTCCGGATAATGCCATTCCTCGTTTCCACTGGCAGCATTTAGCGCGTACACTTGGTTGCCGTAGGAAACGTAAACCCGATCCTCGGAAACGACGGTTCCTGGGGTTCCCACCACCCGGATACCGGGCATACACGCACTCAGGACAAGGCTTAATCCAGCCAATATCCCAATTAACAAAATATGAGTCTTTTTCATTCTTTTTACTCTTCTCAAAGTCTTCATGGTACCGGATCAATGCCACCCGGGTTAAATGGATTGCACCGGGCAACCCGCTTGACAGCCATCCAACTCCCCTTGAGGGCTCCGTATTTATAAACCGCCTGGTAACTATAATGAGAACAGGTGGGGTAAAAACGGCAGGTATCGGCAGGGATTGCCGGTGAAATAATCGCTTGGTAAGCACGGATCAACAAGAGTAACAACCAGCGCGGCAAAGTGCGCAGTTGAAAGGGGATATCCTTCAATCGCGGTTCGTGGTTAGTATGATCGTGCAAAGCTGCGTGCTCTGTCAATCGGTTACATCTTTCATGATTCCTGCTTGCACCAACAGGGTTTTCACTCCGTTGATGATCATTTGATAATCAACTTCCAGGATGGGTTTTCTTGCAATCAGCACCAGGTCGTAACCCTGGTCTAACCCTGGATGTAGGGTTTGAAAAGCAGATCGAATCCGCCGTTTCGCAAAGTTACGCTGGACAGCCCCACCGACAGACCGACCGGCAATCACGGCTATTCGATTCTGTGTGATTTGATTCGGTAGAAAACCTAACACTACGATCGTGTTGGCCAGGGATCGACCTTGCTGGCGCACACGGTTGATATCATCACTGCGGGTTAATCGAAACTTTCGTTGCACCCATTGTCCTGTTCAGCATGATTAATTCGCTTAAATGCAAATAACCTGAGCCAGCCTACCAGCGGACTTTTTTCACGTGGTTATTGGCTTTCTTTGCCAATTCATGCCGTCCCTTTGCTCGACGTCGCTTTAATACGTTCTGACCACCTTTGCTTTTCATACGTGCTCGAAAACCGTGAACGCGGACGCGGCGGCGACGCTTTGGTTGATATGTTCGCTTTGGCATAATTGATGAGTCCTTTCTTTCTTTTTTTTTCTCTCTGTCTCAATACTCGCGCATTAACGACAGCCAACCATTATACCGCATGGCCCTATGAGGGTCAAACCATGCGAAGCAGCTATCTAACAATCTTATTGATTTTATCTGGTCAAGAAAAATCGTCAAGCATCAGAATTCCCCCACCTTCATTCTATCTATTCGTTCAATATTTCCCACTAAAGCTGGCCACTCATGGTGATGACCAGAAAGCAAAACTGGCGTGATCATGTTCCACAGATCACAATCTGCTGCCGAATACACCCTGATGTAATTATCCGTCAGACCTGAAAGGGCATAACTTCCGCCAGGTGTTGGGTCGCTGATCTCCCATAATACTTGCATCACTCGATTGATAAATTGCTCTCGGAAATTCTCACTTGTTCTTTCAAAAACTTTTCTTAACGCTGCATTACGTGCTTTCGCAACCCGGGTTGGTACCTGCGCTTCCATTTTAAAAGCAGGCGTCATGGGTCTTGGAGAATAGGTGAAGACGTGACCGCCAGCAAAACCAACCGTTTCCACCAAGGTTTGGGTTGCCTCAAAATCCGCATCTGTCTCCCCAGGAAAACCCGTGATCACATCTGTTGTGATGGCAATCCCCGGGATCCGTTGTTTGATTTCGCCGATTAACGCCTGATAAGCAGACACACTGATCGGCCGGCCCATCTTCTTCAATATCCGGTCGCTGCCTGATTGCAGGGGGATATGCAGCTGACGGCACAAGCGTTGATCCTGCCACAGAGACAGCATCTCCAAGTCAAACTCCCACGGCTCAATGGAAGACAAGCGCAAACGCTGAATATCCTGGTGGGTTAAAATTTTTACCAGCAGGTCCTGTAAAGCTTGTGGCTGATCCAAATCTCTGCCCCAAGCTCCCAGCTGCACACCGGAGAGAACCATCTCCTTCGCTCCCCCATCGATTGCAGCCTGGATGTCCTTGTTGATATCCTTCAAGTTCCTTGAGCGTGATGGTCCCCGGGCAAGGCGAGTCAGGCAGTAGGTGCAGCGGTTGTCACAACCTTCTTGGACTTTGATAAATGCACGGGTTCTGCCCCGATCCCCCGGCAACGGTTCGCGCACCACCTTCACGGTAGAAAGCTGTTCATCCGAGATATCCAGCAGATCAGCCACCAAGGTGCCTTTTTTGCCATTTACAAACACCCTCTGCACACCCTCCAGCTGTAATGCCGCTTCAGGTTCCAGCGTCGCCCAACAACCTGTGGCAATCACAATCTGGGCTCCTTCCCGGCTTGCCCTGCGTAATTGCTTCCGTGAATCTGCTGCAGCTTTGACTGTCACAGCACAGGTATTGACAATCGCTACATCAGCCTTGGCTGGATCAGGCACCACCTCGTGACCAAGCGCCCTGAAGAGGTTGGCAAACCCTTCAATCTCACTCTGATTTAAGCGGCAGCCAATCGAATCTAAAAATATTCGCATCACACCTAAGGTTTGAGGACAATAAAATAATTGAACAGGATATCCGTGCCAGGCTTCGTCAAATTCCCCGCAATCAACCCAACATCGCCATGGGTAAAAGTATCATCTGTCACTTGCAGCAGCTTGGTATCATTTACAAACAATGCTAGTTGGTCACCCTGACACACCGCCAGGATCTCATTAGCCTGATCACCACGCCGAATGGCTTCACTGAACCCCATCTGGGTCAGACCCATCCGGCTGATGATGCCGGCCTGCCTGCGATAAATCCCATAATACCCATCTGAACTGATCATAAAGGCGTAATAATTTTGCCGGTCCTGGTACCTGCAAATCACCCCAAATAAATTATCGTCGGGGCCAGCAATTTTTTGGGCATTACTGTAAATGCGAGCGTCTTTGAAGTTGAGGCCGGGAACGCTCCAAATCAAGAAATTCGGCACATCGACCCACAACCGAAACCCCTGCTCGGTGTAGCCTGCAAAACTAATGCGATCCTCTTGCGTTTTCCAACCGCCTGTCTGGTTGGTGAAATCATCCATAAAAAGGACCGGTTCCTCGCTCAGCCAGGTGACTGAATCAGCTGTTAACGCTTCAGACTGGCACCCTGAAAGTATTAGGGCGACAAGGATCAGGATCAAAATTGATAACTTTTTCATCACATCGGTTCTCCGCTTGCATCAAAAAGCGAATTCAATCATTGCAAGTCGTTTTAGCGCAGTTTGTATAAAGAGGTTTACCCTTCCAACATATCCTCTGGCTAGTCCAGAGCTTGATTAAGATTATAACGCACACCGAGGAAAATATTACGCTACAATATTCATATGCCTTTAATCATCATTTTGGAAAAATTCAGAAAATACGAGGCTGCCACCTAAGCGATGACAGCCTCTCAAAAACGAGGTGGGATCCGTAATGCGGGACTCCGTGAGTGGCTGTTAAGAAAAGTATCGGACAATTCTTCGTTCAACCATGCATCGCCTCGTTTCTTGATGTGAATCATACCCCATCGCTAGGCTGTTGTTTTCATCATTCGCTTCAAAACAAGGGGGTGGGCAACAAACGACCCCGCCGTGCCGTGTGCCGCTGAGTTTTGAACCTGCATAAGCAGGTTTGTCGTACCCGTCAGATTCGCCTTGACTCAGGTCTATCGCGGCACTGAACGGAGGTCCGACGCTTGTAAAGGGTGTTGGCCCAAAACTGGTGTGCTGCATCACGAACACAGCAGGGTAAATTACTTATACCATACTTCCGTAACCTTGGAAAGAGATTTATTGTTAAATATTTTCCCCGGGAATCCTTCCAAGACAATCTCCTGCCGTTGGCATAATACAGACCATACACAGCATCCCTTTTAAGCTAATTATGGTAATCTATAAGGGTAACAAAGGATGATATCAAGGATTAGCTGCCGTGAGAACATTTATTGCAGTGGATTTCCCGCCTTTTATGCTGGAAAGGATTGCCGAGATTACCGGGTTTTTCAAAACCCTGACTTCTGAAAAGGACCTGAAATGGGTCGAGACGAAAAATTTACATTTAACGATCAAATTTCTTGGCGAAATTGATGAACAAAAAGCAGTCCAGGTCAAGCGCACCCTGCCTGATGCACTTAAAGATCAACACAGCTTCGAGATCGAAATTAGCGGGCTGGGCATGTACCCAAATAGAAACAAGCCCCGGGTGATCTGGCTGGGGATCACTGGTGCGGATCCATTGGCTGACATTTACGATGTGATGAACTCCAAGCTAGCCAAATTGGAGATTCAACCAGAGCACAGGCCCTTCTCTCCCCATTTAACGATCGCCCGGATTCGGAAAAACACAGATTACACGACAGCCCAGCAGATCGGGAAGGTCCTATCAAAATATCAAGTTGACCCATTGGGCACGGTCACCATCGCCCAGGTCCACTTTTATCAGAGTGTTCTGACCCCATCCGGTCCAATTTACACCCGATTGCATTCTATTGACCTAAATCAAGTATAATTCAAGGGTAATTGACCAAATATAGCGTAGAGAGGTGACATCTGGAAGCAATATCACTGGCAAGAGAAATTGCCAATTTTCTTGAGGATAAGAAGGGGGAGGATATTCTCATTTTAGACATCAAAGAAATCGCATCATTTACAGACTATTTCGTTATCGTCAGCGGGTCCAGCCATCGCATGCTGCAGAGCCTATCAAACGGTTTGGTGCGAGAAATTAAGACCCATTTTCATAAGACCGCCCAACCCCAAGGTCAGTCGGATTCGGGCTGGATCGTACTGGATTACGGCGATGTCGTCGTTCACCTGTTTTCACCCGAACTGCGTGATTATTACCGCCTGGAAGATTTATGGTCTGAAGGCAATGTCATTTTGCGATTGATGTAAACTGATTTACCATCGATTTCAATTATTTATTCTTATAATTTCAAATAATTGCCGCTTAACAAAAATTTTAGCGCAAATCCTATCAAATAACAGCAAAGGGACTGTCCCACAAGTAAAGGAGACAGTCCCATTTTTAATTATAATTAATCAGTGGCTTTGTGGGGCGGTTAGCCACAATTGATACCTAGAAGCATCCCGGCGGGGGCGTACCTACGCAGTGCTTAGGTTGTTTTCGTCGTGCTTTTGGGATAGCGCTTTATAAAAATTAACCATGCAATTGTTTTAACTCGTTCCAGCACCAAAAAATTCGTGCAGCGAAGTGATTTATCCAGACGGCTCACCTAAAGCGAACTTCAGCCCACATACCCTCAAGCTTTTACGACTTCAAGGACCTCCTGGCTGTGATCCGCGGGTTTGACATTCTCAAACACATGTTTGATTTTGCCATCCGGGCCGATCACGAATGTGGTACGGAACACTCCTTTATACTCGCGTCCATACATTTTCTTCAATCCCCATGCGCCAAATGCTTCGGATACTTGATGATCTGGATCTGAAAGCAAGACGAACGGCAGTTGGTATTTTGCAATGAACTTTGAATGTGAACCCTCATTATCCGGGCTGATGCCAATCACTTCAACACCTGCTTCACGAAAATCAGCGTAGGCATCGCGAAATGAACAGGCTTCTGTGGTGCAACCCGGGGTGTCATCTCGTGGATAGAAATAAATGACGATTGTTTGTCCTTGATAATCAGATAATTTATGCAGATTGCCCTCATTGTCTAACAGCTCAAATGCAGGGGCTTGCTCGCCAGCTGAAAGTACCATCATTAGTCTCCTTTTATCAAATAGTTTTTATAATTTAATTATATGCCAGTTGCCAGGCGTAAAGGAAAAGCTGTACAACCCTCACCGAATCCAAAATGCAAAGCCAAGCAAATACATTGGAATCCACAGCACACATGCGGTTGCAAATTGCATGATGCCCCACAACGGCTTCATTCCGCGTTTGACACGCTCCATCAGCCACACCTGCAGCAAACCGATCGGCAGGGATAAGAACACCGGCCACAGTAAAATCCAGGGAAAGCCCAGCAAGGCGATCAAAGCAAACAGCAAGTAGGTGAGCAAAATCAAGGCATTGTGTAAGAGCATAGAATTTTCCCATCCCATTTTGATCACAATCGTTTCAACCCCGGTTTTGTGATCACCCCCATATCGCTTCAACAAAGCTAGGATACGGTTGGTAAGATAGCCAGGTACCAGGGCAATCACTGCCATGGTAAGCATCCGGTTTAGTTCACTTGATTGGAGGAAATACGCCAGTGCTGGAGGGATGACAATAAAGAAAACGACCTCAAACAATAATTCAAATCGCCTCAAGGCCTCGCTCACCTGGGTAATATAATACAAGCCCCCCACTGCGAACACACCTGAAACTATTACCACCAAACCCTGCCAAACCACACCCATCTGCATCCAGTTGATAAAGATCGTGGTGGCAACCGTCAACAACGTTGCTGCAATGGTCGCACCGAGCAACCTCACCAGCCTGGCATCTTTGAGGGATAGGCCATCCGGCCATTTGCGCGGGTCTGCTAACCGCTGCAGCAATCGGAGGCACTCTAGGCTGAGGTGAATAAAGATTAAAAAAAAGCCTCCCTGGATAAACGCTGGCCAGCTTTTCATCTCTCTGACATATTGAACCAAGCCGGCCCCCAACAAATAGGACATTACTAGGCTGACCAATTGAAAGGGTTTGATGATTTTAAGTAGTGTTCGAAAGATCATTTCAGCAAATTCCAATCTTTGAATGGTAGAAACTTACCTGAGCCGAACATCTGACCATACCATAAAATCGGCCCTCTCTTGTTCAAATTTATTGTAGCCAAATGGTATAATAGTGGCAAGCCCTAAAGGAACCGATTTACCTATGCGGAAATTATACTGGATCGTTCCCCTGATTTTCATCCCACTTGCAGCTTTGCTGTTTGTCCAAGTCTCTGGTTCAAAAGCAGCAAGTGATGGGTTTGAGATGGTTGCCCCAACAGCGTGCCCTTCATCAGGATGTGCCGCAGGGCAACGCCTGAACTACCGCATTGAATTCTCGGTCACTTCCGAAGATATCAATCAAAATACCCAGGTGTGTGTGTACACACCAGCTGACGGAGATAATCGCGAAGAAGAGATCCCCTGGGCGTCAGATGAGCATATGTGGATTTCAAAAATTGGTTTGATATCAGGAAAAACCTATCAACAAGGCCAGGTAGATGATATTTGCACGGACCATCTTGATGACGGTGATCAGTGGCTGTTAGGATCACATACCCAGCTGACCAGCGGGACAAGCGATCAACTCGAATTTGCCTTTAACATCCACCCGGACGCACAGGTCGATGGTTATGTCAAGGTGAAGGTGTTCCAAATACCAACACCAGCGGGAGATTGGGGATTGACAGCAAGCTTCAGCAATTTGGTCTCGGTTGCAAAACGCAGTGAAACCGTATATGTCGCCCAGACTGAAACAGGTTGCGGCACGAACACCCCTTGCTATGTTAACTCGGGTGATGACCTCGAAGACGGACTTGGGACCGGCCTCAGGGATGCAATTATGGCGGTCAACCAAGATGACGAAATTCTAATCCTCAAAGATTATGCCATCAAAGACCATACCGTTCTGGTTGATAAACAGATCAACCTGCGTGGCTACGAAAACGCTCTGATCACCTATATCGGCAACGTGTGCGACAGCCCAATGCTGTTGCTCACTGAAGGTGGCACACTTTCCGAGTTGACGATCAATGATGGCAATTGCACCAATCCCTCACGTAATTTGATCGATATCAACAGCGAGAATGAGGTTTCAATTCAACGCAATACGCTGGTCTTCGGTGAACACGCCATCTACATCTATGAAGATTCTGGCAATGTAACCGTTACTTTCAACCACATCATTAACAATGATAACTATGCGGTTTACCGGGCTAGTGGAACACAAGACGGCGAAGTTAAAATTTTCGCCAACAACATCATCGACAATCGCATCGGCTACCAGGTCAACTGTAACGAACTAGGTACGGCTAATCACAATTTTTGGGGAGAGACTAGTTCGGGGGCAGCCAATGCGCTCAACTGCACCATCAGCAATGGGAAACAATTAGGGGCCGCTATCCAGCTTGCGACTGAACGACCAGGTGTCCAAGGGCAAAGCCTAACAGTGACTACGCAAATGTCTTATGCATTTAATGAAAAAATTGGTGCACGCCGATCAGCGGGGGGTGATTACGATATTATCATCGTCAACCACGGAGCTGGATTGGTGTCCAATGTCCCCTTTTATGAAAATGGGGCCGGAAATATCAACACGTGTTCTAATTATTACGATGTCTTTCTAACGGACGATGCCATTGCGACCAACCTGATCTTGGCACTTAACTATGACCTGAGCAGTGACTGTGTCAACGAGATTGAATCCAGTACATATTGCGGCAGTGCTGACAGCAAAAATTACCCACTTTGGTGGTACGATCCTGCCACAAATGCCACAGATGGATGGGACCGAACCGGCGATAATCCCCAAGGGCCAGGTGCGGGTGGGGCAACAGGACAGGAAACCACCTGCCATCTTGACACTAAAGAAATCCGCGTCTTGATCGACAATACCGGTCGGCCAAGGATATCCACAGATTTAGGTTTCACACCCTTCGTGATCGGTTTGCCCTTCATTAATGGCATTACCTTGTCGGAATTTACAGCCCAACTTGATGGAATTAATGCCATCTTACAATGGGTCACAACCAGTGAAACCAATGTCAAAGGGTTTTATGTCCTGCGGTCAGATACCGTTGATGGCATTTACAACCGCATTTCCAGCCAAATTGAAGCCATCGGCGACATCCATATTGGCGGAATTTACCAGTTTACTGATGACACAATTGCCTTTTCCAACACATATTATTACAAAATTGAAGTCATCGATATCGCTGGCAATTCAATCGCAACCCACGGACCGGTGAGCATCTTATCAGCAACAGCAACCCCCACAGCGACACAGACTCATACACCCACACCGGTATACACGCCAACAAGAACAGCGACATCTTTTTTCTACGAATCTCCTACACCGGTATACACACCAACAAGAACAGCAACAACTTTTTTCTACAGGTCACCCACACCGGTATACACACCAACAAGAACAGCGACAACTTTTTTCTACAGGTCACCAACACCCATCCGCTATAATTCCCCGACACCATACTACCGACCCAGAACCGCCACACCAATTTGGACGCCAACCCAGGTGCGCACTTACGGTCCATCGCCCACAGGCACACAGACCTTTGTCGCCTACCCACCACAGGAATCCACACCCGATCCAGGATACCCATTACCAGGGGAAACTGGCGAACCCATTGAATGGGAACAAACGCCTACCCTTGATCCCTATCCAATAACTGAAACGCCTGCGCCGGGTACGCCAACACCCACTCAAGATATTGAAGATATCGATGACACTCCAGCCCCAGGAATGGATGACGAAGGTGAGCTGCCCGTTCAACAAATCCGCTGGATTTTTATCATGGTTGGGATCGCTGGTGGCCTCAGCCTGATCGGCGCAGTCAGCGCGATCGTGGCGGAGACACGGTTTTCGTAAAATTCAGTCTTTACTAATATTTCCAAATTCCTAATTAATTTGCTCCTTTGGCCTGTATGCATTTAATGAGGGATAAGCATCCTTGCTGGGAATGCTGGCACTCTAATCGTCCATTTTTTTGACTTTTAATAGAAATTGTGCTATTCTTTGCAGGCACTTAAAATCTTTATTTCCAGGATTGGTCTTATGCTGCGTGAACGCATCTCTGAAAATATTTACTGGTTCCAAAGTGAAACCTACGCGCAGGTCTGTGCAGGTGTCATCGCCGGGCCAAAATGGGCAGTTGTCGTCGACACAATGATGCCCCAGGAAAGCCTGGCCATGCGTGATTTCATTCAAAACAAGCTCAATCTATTGGTGAAATATGTGATCAACACCCATCACCACGCAGATCACAGCTGGGGGAACTGCCTTTTCCCAAGTGCGACAGTAATTGGCCATGAATTATGCCGGCAAATGCTCACCGATCGGTCGTTATCAGCACTAGAGGTGGCCAGTCAGGATAACCCTCTCTACAAACAGCTGACTATTGTGCCGCCACATATCACCTTCAAAGAGGGCACCTTAAACTTGCGCGTTGGGAAAAAACACCTGCAACTCTTCAGCACTCCTGGCCATTCGGATGATGGTATCTCCGTATTGGTTGAAGAAGATCGAATCTTGTTTTCTGGTGATGCCTTCATGCCCATCCCGTTTATCGTTGAAGGAAATTTAGATCTATATATTAAGACCATTCAGGGCTTTATGGAGTTAGGTTTAGAAAACATCATTCAGGGGCACGGTGAGATCATTTTACGCGGTGAAATTGAAGACAAAGTTAAAGAAAACGTCACCTACCTGAAATCCATCCAAAAAGCTGTTAGAACAGCCAGGCGTCGAAAAAACCCGATTGATATTTTAGATAGTTTAGGAGTAGAAGCTTGCGGGAAAAGCCGCATTTTACTCGGCGGGCTTGCGGGTGAGCTCCATCGACGGAATTTACGGGCGCTTTACTACCAATCCTTAGAAGAAGAGCAGGAAGAATAACTTACCCCCACAGGATACTGATGACCACGGTAAGAATCAGCATGCTGATCGGCTCTCCCCAAAATGCCCAGGATTTCCTGGATTCCTCAAGCGCAGTGATGATACTGGTCAGCGCATAGGCAACACCGACCAGCAGCAAACCAAATTGAACCGGTGCAATTGGCAGATAATTTAGTCCAACCACAATTTCAGTTACAATCAGGCTGTTGACTGCCGCCCATATCGTGTGCCATTTACCTAATCGTAAGAACAATGAGCGTGATATAACCATCATCGCACCCACACCTAGCAAAGGCAGCCGGATATATAATCGAATTTCTTCAGAAAATACGGCAATCGCTAGGAGAAAATACAGGGCAAAAGATAAGGCCGTTAGCCCAACAGTCGCCAACGGGTTCCGGTCATCCTCTGCAGTGACCACATTGTATTCAGCAATGAACACAGCAAACAAAAGCAAGCTGCCTAGGATGTAAACCGCCCACCAGGTTACCCCCCCGGCAAAGGTGTTCAAGGTGACACCGATGACAATTGAGGTTAAAGCCGGGACAATCCAGTGTCGAATATATGTCCACCGGGTCTGGTAACGGTCTTTTTCTGGGTGCGATTGGATCAGCCATTCCATCCCTGCCCCTGCCAAAAATACACAAAAAACAATGATCGCGACACTAAAATCAATAAAAATTTCGATGATGATCCCAAATAAGGCAATCGCATAATTTTGAACCGGAAACGAAACCAGCTGAGTCAGTGCAAAAGCCAACATGATCGTCGCTGTGACGATTGACAATCGATTGATATCTGGCAGGGATCCTCTGGTTTGCATGACATCATTTTACCATGATGAGGTCACCGGTTGTCCTGTTTCGCAACCTATGAATGGCTTTTTTAATTAAATGAAGCGCACAAAATATAATGCCTGAGATTCAGCTGTCTTTATAGCCGAAAAACCCCAGATGTGGTAAAATTATTGTTTGTATGAACACAAGTTCTGAGTTTAAGATTCAAAAACCAAGTATTATCCAGGCTTTATTATCCGGGTTTAATACCATCGCTCATAAGCCAGATTTGCTCCTGATCCCGGTCATCCTTGATTTATATCTCTGGTTCGGACCGGCCTGGCGCGTTGACCGCGTGTTTGCGCCTTTCATTCAGAACCTATCAAATCTGTCTGGCATCGAATCGGTGGACATTGCCACAATTCTCGAGAATTACCAGACCATCTTAAAGGATGTTCTTGCGAACTTCAATCTTGCCGTCTCACTTCGAACGCTGCCAATTGGCGTTCCAAGTTTAATGGCATCAAAACCATCCTTTATAAACCCTCTGGGACAGCCGATCACCTTCAGTCTGGAAACCAATATACAATTTGTCGGGTTTTGGCTGCTATTTCTCCTGGTTGGCTTTTTCTTGGGCAGCATGTACTTCCAAAATATTTCTAAACAGATCATCGAGCTTAATGACCACAGTTTTAAGGCATTAAGCAGGGCTTTCTTACAAATCCTGCTTATGCCAATTATGCTTCTGATCATTTTGGTGATCATCAGTATTCCGCTGATGATCGTGATCTCATTGGTCACCCTGATCAGCCCTGCACTCAGCCAATTTATCCTCATGCTGGCAGCGATATTTAGCCTGTGGGCGATCATGCCCCTCATCTTTACACCCCACGGGATTTTTCTATATAAGCTTAACCTGATGGCGGCCATGATCACCAGCATCAAAGTTGTGCGCCTTTCAATGAGCCAGACAGCCTGGTTTATCTTAGCTTCCTTTATTTTGGTCGAAGGCTTGAATTATCTCTGGCGGTCACCCAATGTGGACAACTGGTTCCTGATCATCGGGATCTTTGGGCATGCCTTCATCGTTTCAGCTGTGATTGCCGCATCCTTCCATTTTTTCATCGATGCGACAAAGTTCTCTCAATCGGTGATCAATCAAACTTTGAAATCGGCCTAACTGCAATAACCATCATTGCTATAAATCAATTACCAACGGAGTAATCAGATTGACAAAACAACCGCTCTCATACAATGCAAACGATATCCAAGTCCTCGAAGGATTGGAAGCCGTCCGACGCCGTCCAGGGATGTATGTCGGCGGGACCGACATCAAGGCGCTGCACCACCTGATCTACGAGGTGGTTGACAATTCTATTGACGAAGCTCTGGCAGGCTCTTGTGATGCAATCACTATCATCATCAATGAAGATGAAAGCGTCACGGTTATTGATAACGGCCGCGGGATCCCGGTGGATCTTCACCCGGAAAGAAAAGTTTCTGCGCTGCAAGTCGTGATGACCATACTCCACGCAGGGGGTAAATTTGGCGGATCCAGTTACAAAGTATCCGGCGGTCTGCACGGTGTTGGTGTTTCAGCGGTGAATGCCCTTTCTGAGTGGTGCGAGGTTGAAGTCTACCGTGACGGGAAAATTCACTTCCAGCGCTATGAAAAAGGGATACCCCAAGCACCGGTCAAAGTTGTGGGAAAGGTGCCCCCATCCCAAACCGGGACGACCACTTCATTTAAATTCGACCCGACCATCTTCAAAGATATCACCTCCAGCTATAAATTCGAAACACTTGCCCAACGGTTCAGGGAAATGGCTTTTGTCACCCGTGGCGTCACCATCAAACTCGAAGATAAACGCGATGACAAAGAGGTCACCTATCATTTTGAGGGTGGTATCTCCTCCTTTGTTAAATACCTGAATCGTAACCGTGACACCCTGCACGACGTGGTTTTCATGGAGAAAGAAATCGACAATATCGGTGTTGAGGTAGCTATCCAATATACCGATGCCTATTCAGAATCGGTATACGCCTTTGCCAACACGATCAACACCATTGATGGCGGCACCCACCTGACAGGGTTACGCATCGCTCTCACCCGGTCAATCAATGATTACGCCCGGAAAAACGGCTTGCTAAAAGACTCTGATCCTAACTTTTCAGGTGAAGACACGCGTGAAGGGCTAACGGCCATCGTCAGCATCAAACATCCAGACCCGCAATTTGAATCTCAAACCAAGGTCAAGCTCATGAATGCGGAAGTGCAAACCTATGTACAACAGGTTGTTAGTGATGGGTACATCAGCTTCCTTGAACAAAATTCATCAGCAGCCAAGAAAATCATTCAAAAATGCCTCACATCGGCTCGCGCGCGTGACGCAGCCCGTAAAGCGCGTGACCTCGTCATCCGTAAATCCGCCCTTGAAAGCCTGACTCTGCCGGGAAAACTGGCAGATTGCTCCGAACGCGACCCGGCTCGCACAGAACTGTACATCGTTGAGGGCGATTCAGCTGGTGGCTCCGCCAAACAAGGCCGAGATCGCCATTTCCAGGCCATCCTGCCCCTGCGCGGTAAAATCCTCAACACCGAACGAGCCCGACTGGATAAAATCCTCGCCAACCGTGAAGTCAAATCTCTAATCTCTGCTTTGGGCACGGGTATTGGCGAATCCTTCTCATTGGAGGGGCTACGCTACGGCCGCATCGTGATCATGACCGATGCCGATGTCGATGGCGCTCATATTCGCACCCTGCTGCTGACCTTTTTCTTCCGCTATATGCAGCCCCTCATCGAAAGCGGGCATCTCTTCATCGCCCAACCGCCGTTGTATTTGATCACCCACGGCAAAGAAAAAGATTATGTTTATTCAGAAGATGAACGTGAAGCGTTGATTAAAAAAATCAATGCCAACGGCGGTCGGTACTCACTGCAGCGCTACAAGGGTCTGGGTGAAATGAACCCGGAACAGCTGTGGGATACCACCATGAATCCCGACAATCGCACCCTGTTGTGTGTCAACATCGAAGACGCGGCAGAAGCTGACCGCACCTTCGACATGTTGATGGGCTCAAAAGTGCCTCCACGTCGCCGTTTCATTCAAACCCACGCCAAAGATGTCCGCAATTTGGATGTGTAGGTTATATCAGCAATTAAAAGAGGTTGCCCGACGAATTGGGCAACCTCTTTTTATTTAATGTATTCAGCCTAAGGATTATTCTCCCCGGCTCAACTGAGCTGAGATAGCTTGTAATATAGATCGTTCCAGCGCAGCTCTTTTTTGAATTCAGCCAGCTGTGTGTGCTCGTCGATCAACAGGAATTCGATCCCCGCCATCTCGGCATAGTCCGCCAGGTGTTCAGCCGTCAGGTCAAAGCTGAAGCTGGTGTGATGCGCACCCCCAGCATAGATCCAAGCGGCCGCCGCCGTCTTCAGGTCTGGTTTGGGTGACCAGAACGCTCGAGCCACCGGCAGTTTTGGCAGCGGGGCATCCGTCGCGGTGACCTCTACCGCGTTGACGATCAGCCTGAACCGTGACCCAATCTGCACCAGCGAGGCTGCTACCGCAGGCCCTAGGTTGGCATTGAAGATCAACCGTGCCGGGTCCGCTTTGCCCCCAATTGAAAGCGGTAAGATTTCAAGTGTTGGCTGGTCCGCAGCGATCGATGCACAGATCTCCAGCATGTGTGCTCCCAGCACCTTATCACCCTGTGGGCTGAAGTGGTAGGTGTAGTCCTCCATGAAGCTGCTCCCCTTGTCTAACCCGGAGCCCATCACTTTCATCGCTCGCAACAAAGCAGCAGTTTTCCAGTCACCTTCTGCGCCAAACCCGTATCCATCTGCCATCAGACGCTGCACAGCCAGCCCTGGCAGCTGGGCTAACCCATGCAAGTTCTCAAACGTTGTCGTGAAGGCTTTGAAGCCTCCGTCTTCAAGGAAGCGGCGCATACCCACTTCAATCCGCGCACCTTCCCGCAGGGATGTCCGTTGGCTACCCTCTACTTGCAGTGCCGGCCTGAGGATGTACCGTTCTTCATAAACTTTGATCAGTGCATCTACCTCGTTGTCCGTCACCTGCGCCACTCGCGCCACCAGGTCCCCCACTCCATACCCATGCACACTGTAACCCAGCTGCATTTGGGCTTGAACTTTGTCCCCTTCGGTCACCGCCACATCGCGCATGTTGTCGCCAAAGCGGGCAATCCGGCAATCCTGGGCGTCGTGCCAGCCGCAGGCCGCCCGTGTCCAGGCTCCCACACTCGATTGGACATCCGCATCCCCCCAATGCCCAACGACCACCTTGCGGCTCAACCCCAGCCGGGTACACATGAAGCCAAACTCCCGGTCGCCGTGCGCGGCCTGGTTCAGGTTCATGAAGTCCATATCGATCTCGGCCCAGGGGATCTCGCGGTTGTATTGCGTGTGCAAATGCAGGAAGGGTTTCTTCAGCAGGTTCAGCCCAGCGATCCACATTTTCGCCGGCGAGAAGGTATGCATCCAGGTGATCAGCCCCACACAGCTTTTAGCGGCGTTGGCTTCCTGGCATAATTCCCAAATGGCTTCCGCTGTGGTCAGGACGGGTTTGAAGACCACTCGCACCGGGATGTGTTCTGATGTGTTCAAGGCATCGGCAATCTCACGGGAGTGGACCGCCACCTGCGCCAAGGTTTCTTCCCCATACAGGTGCTGACTGCCAGTCACAAACCATACTTCATAGGTTTTTAAATCAATCATATTTTTACCTTTCGTGAATAAAGGAGTAAAAGCTTATAAACTCTCTCAGCCGGGGTACCATATCTTTCGGGGGTCACCCGCTAACCGATGGTACGAATAGGCATCATTAATCATCTTGTGCAGTGTATAAACGGGCTGCCAACCAAGCAGCAATTTTGCCTTGGTGTTGTCCAACCAGGTTGAGTGGTAAGGGGTTGGGATGTCGATAGAAGGGAAACCGTAGGCTTCTGCCAAATAACGTGCACATTCCCGATAATCTACAGGTTTATCCATGCTGATATTGAAAGTTTGCTGAAAAGCGTTCGGATGGTCTAAAGCCAATAAGATCGCAGATACCAGGTCTTCAACATGGACAAAATTCCTGTTAACAGGTTTCCCCGCAGGATCAAGCATGACTGGGATGGTGTTTGTGCGAGCCAATTCATCAGCTTTTACAGGTCCGACCAGGTCACGCCAGCGCGGCCCGCCAAAAACATCCTCACCAAAGGAGAGTTGATACTTAAAATCATCCTTCTCCATGATCCAGGGCGCCCGTAGGCAGCAGCCGTTCAAGTTATATTGATGGTAATACTGCTCCAGCATAACCTCTTCTAGCACCTTTGAAAGTGCATAGCATCCTGGATAAGCCATGTGGGGTTGGGTTTCAGTCACCGGTGAAGGATGTGGATAATAAAAGTGGCCGACGGACGCATCGCCCCCGATCAAGATGAATTGCGAAAAGGTCTGGCTTTTTCGGCAGGTTTCCAGCAGCCAGAACAAACCTTTAACGGCCACATCCATCACCTGGTCGGGAGTTTCTTTGCATGTCGCCAGATGAAGGACATGCGTCACCCCCTCCATTGCCCGTTCAACCGTTTCCAGATCCTCAATGGACCCTTTGATAACATCAACACGATCTCCTGCGGTTAACATCCGGTTGTGACATAGGGCCCTAATCGAAAAGTAGGTCAAATTTTCATCAGCGAGAAGCCGACGAATGAAAGTTTGACCCACTTTCCCGGTTGCACCGGTTACGAGTATGCATTTTTCTTGGCTCATATTTACTCGGCTAATCGTCCTTTTAAGATCTTCATTACCTTCCGCCAGAATTGAACGAGCGTTAAGGGCTTTTGCCGAAATTCACATTTTCCATCGCTGTGCCGCAACGGTGGAAATGTTATTAAGACCTCATGAGCACAGCGAGGACAAAGCCTCTCAACCAATCAATTTGATAAAAAATGCTAACCTATCGAAAAATTAAAAGGATGATGTGAATATTGGCTATAAGCTCAAATTTCCTTACTGAATCTTTTTCTTGCTGTAGACATCAAATAACACCGCCAGTAGCAGAACAATACCTTTGATCGCCTGCTGCCAATCGATACCGATGCCCATAATGGACATACCATTGTTCATCACACCGATCATGAACGCACCCACTACGGCGCCAATGATCTTCCCGATTCCACCAGTGGCAGATGCACCACCGATGAACACAGCGGCAATAACATCCAGCTCGAAACCGTCGCCAGCTTTGGGGGTAGCCACATTCAAACGGGCAGCAACAATTAAACCGGCCAAAGCAGCCAAGACGCCCATATTGACAAAGGTCAGGAAGTACAGGCGTTCAGTGTTGACACCTGAAAGCATCGCTGCTTTCACATTACCGCCCATGGCATAGATCCGTCTTCCAATAACCGTCTGGCTGGTGACAAAAGTATATAAAATGATCAGCACGAATAAGATGATCATCACCGTGGGCAGACCTTTATACGAGGCCATAAGCCAGCATAAACCCAAGACAGCGCCCACAATCAGCAGGTTTTTCACAACCATCAGGTAAAAAGGTAGAACCTCAAATCCATACTTCTTCTGCTTTGATCTATTTATCAAATCGATCACCACAATCAAAACCGAGAATATGACCCCAATCAACACCGTGGTCACATGAAATCCGTCATAATTGAAGAAATCTGGGATAAAACCTGAGCTCAAACGCTGGAAGGGTACCGCAAATGGCCCAACTGCCTCGCCCTGCAGCATGACGAGCGTTAAACCTCGGAAGATTAACATGCCCGCTAGGGTGACGATAAAAGCCGGTATCTTGGCATATGAGATCCAATACCCTTGAAATGCACCGATCAACCCACCCAGGATGAGCGACAGCACGATGGTTAAAAACCAATGCATGTTGTATCGAACCATGAACACGGCAGCAACGGCGCCAATAAATGCAGCCACCGAGCCCACAGAGAGGTCAATGCCTCCAGCGACAATGACCAACAACATCCCACAGGCCATGATGACGATATAGCTGTTCTGTAAGACAAGATTGGTGATGTTAATCGGTCGCAACAAGATGCCATTGGTTGTGTTTTGAAAGAATACAATAATCACGATCAGGGCAATTAAGATGCCGTAATCACGAACATTCTTCCTTAAGAAGGTTAGCAAAGTTTTCATAAATCCATTACCTCGTGTTGTTCATAATATGTTTCATAACTTTTTCTTGGGTTGCATCGCTGGCCTTCATTTCGGCTACGATTTTGCCCTTGCTCATCACGTAAATCCGGTCGCAAATGCCCAAAAGTTCAGGCAGCTCCGAGGAAAGCAGAACGATGCCCTTTCCCTCACTGGCCAACTGATTAATGATGGTATAGATTTCGTATTTCGCGCCAACATCGATACCCCGAGTGGGTTCATCAAGGAACAGAATATCCTGGTTGGCAAATAGCCATTTGCTGAGCACAACTTTCTGTTGATTACCGCCTGAGAGATTAAGCGCCAATTGCAACACACTCGAACAACGGATATCAAGCATATCCCTGAATTCGCGAACCATTGAAAATTCTTTAGGATCTTCGATCACCCCATAATTAGATACAGATGCTAAGTTCGCAATCGAAATATTATCTTTAATCGGGTGGATCAAAACCAGTCCATAAGCTTTGCGGTCTTCGGTGGCATAAGCAATGCCATGCGCGATGGCTTTTTGAATGGTGCTGACATCGATTTCTTCGCCATACTTAAAGGCTTTTCCGCTGATATCCTTGCCGTAAGAACGGCCAAAAATGCTCATCGCCAATTCCGTTCTTCCGGCACCCATCAATCCAGCAACACCGACCACTTCACCTTCACGGACGTAAAGATTTATGTCATCACTGACCTTACGGTCTTCTTGCAACGGGTGATAAACATTCCAATCCTTGACTTCAAAAATCGTCTTTCCAATTTTTACGTCTCTTTCGGGGAAACGATGGGTAAGGTCACGTCCGACCATACCGCGAATAATGCGGTCTTCAGTGATCTCATCTTTACGGCAATCCAAGGTTTCAATCGTTGCGCCATCCCTGAGGATGGTAATCGAATCGGCAACTTTGAGAACTTCGCTTAATTTATGGGAGATCAAAATCGATGAAATCCCGTTCTCTCTAAACTGGCGCAGTAAATCAAGCAATTTTTCACTGTCACTGTCGTTCAGAGACGCTGTTGGTTCATCTAAGATTAAAAGCTGGACCTCTTTTGCTAATGCCTTGGCGATTTCGACCAATTGCTGTTTTCCAACGCCCAGATCTTTCACCAGTGTTGCTGGCGCTTCTTCCAATCCAACTTTCTCGAGCAACCCTTCTGACATTGAAACAGCTTTATTCCAGTCGATAATGCCGTTCTTACCTTGCTCATTTCCGAGGAAAAGATTTTCAACAATTGAAAGAAAAGGAACCAGTGCCAGTTCTTGATGAATAATGACAAGACCAACATCTTCTGACTGCGTAATATTCCGAAATTGGCATTCCTTCCCCTTAAAATAAATCGTTCCCTCATAGCTGCCGTATGGGTGAACACCGCTCAACACCTGCATCAGGGTTGATTTTCCAGCACCATTTTCTCCTACTAAGGCATGGATCTCACCTTCACGCACACTAAAACTTACATTATCAAGCGCTTTAACACCGGGAAAGACCTTGGTGATATTGCGCATTTCCAAAATGACATCTGACATATTCAACGCGTCCTTATCATCTGTGGGGATAATAATATGCAACCCTGGTCGTTGATGATCATCGATGAGGAATTGCTTAATCTAAACATAATTGATGAGGACAAGGCGTGTGAGAGCATGATGCTCTCACACGCCACCAAATCAAGGAATTATTGGAGGTCAGCCTCAGTGTAATAACCACTTCCAACCAGAAGTTCGTAGTAGTTACTGATATCAACACTATAAGGGATCAGCAGGTAGGAAGGCACAATTTTAACACTATTGTCGTAAGTCGTGGTGTCATTGATCGGCACTTCTTCGCCCTTGAAGTATGCATCCACCATCATCGCGGTTTGTTTGGCAAGGTCACGGGTGTCTTTGAAGACGGTGTAGGTTTGCTCGCCAGCAATCATCGATTTGACGGAGGCAATTTCAGCATCCTGACCGGTCACCACAGGCATCGGTTGGCCTTCTGTGCCATAACCAACACCCTTGAGTGAGGAAATAATGCCAATGCTCAAGCCATCATAGGGTGCCAGAACAGCATCCACGCGCTTGTCGGTATAGAAAGCGCTCAGCAGGTTGTCCATCCGAGCCTGGGCGACAATGCCGTCCCAACGCAGGGTGGAAACAACATCCATACCCATCTGGCCGCTTTGAACAACCAGTTTTCCGCTGTCAATGTAGGGCTGAAGGACGGACATGGCACCATCATAGAAGTAGTAGGCATTGGTGTCATCGGGTGAACCGCCGAACAGTTCGACATTGAATGGGCCTTCAGCATTCTTCAGATCCAGGCCTTCTTCAATTTGCGAGCCCATGATCACACCGACGCCAAAATTGTCGAATGTTGCGTAGAAGTCGACATTCTCGGAATTGACCAGCAAGCGGTCATAAGCAACGACCAGAATGTCGTTATCCGCAGCCTGTTGCAGAGCATCTGTCAGGGTTGCACCATCGATCGCAGCGATCACGAGGACATCAACACCTTTGGTGATCATGTTCTCAATCTGGTTCAGCTGGTTGGGGATGTCATCATCCGCAAATTGCAGATCGGTCTCGTAGCCCATTTCCTGGAATACAGCGACCATGCTCTCACCATCTGAAATCCAGCGCGAGGAAGTCTTGGTGGGCATCGAGATACCCACAAATTTCTTCTCTTCGGCGTCGTCGGCTGCGCTGCCGCCACATGCAGAAAGAACCATGGAAGCGAGCAACAAAATGCCTAACAGTACAAACAAATTCTTTTTCATTTTTTCTCCTAATTATTTTCGATTTTCTCCATCTGGAGATTTTTAAGGGTTCATAACAACATTTACGATGTGAACATCAGTGAGGCTTATGACCACATCTTTATTAATTTTTTCTCTCTTCCCTTCAACATCACCTCCTTCAGACAAGCCTTATATTATTCATTACCAGAACGAATTGAGCTTTCCCGGACCATCAAGATAGGGTCCAGTAAAAATGATTTCGGAGCATCCATATCTGTTCCACGCAAATTTGCTTCGATTAATTTGATCAATTCCTCAACAGCCACTTTGCCAACATATCGTTGATCCTGTTTGATAGTCGTTAAAGGCGGCCAATAATGCGCAGCTTCTTGAATATCATCAAAACCGACCAAGCCGATGTCTTCTGGCACGCGCAATCCCTGCGCATGCAGCACATGTAAAACACCCAGTGCCATTTGATCATTTCCAACAAAAATCGCATCCATTTCCGGATAACGATCAAGCAATAGCTGAATTTTCTCCGCTCCGCTGGCAGGTGACCAATCGCCCATGACCCAGTGCTGATCCGATACCTCACAACCAGCTTCCTTTAAGGTATCTTCCCAACCCTTCATCCGCTGGCGGGATTCCCACCAGTCCAGTGGGCCAGCGATATGGCCAATATGGCGATAACCTTGCCCCAATAAATGTGCTGTCGCCAGGCGACCGCCCACATAATTATTAATCGCCACAACCGTAAGGCCTTCTTGCGGCTGCATGGTCAGGTACACCAGGGGAATGTTTTGGTTTTTCGGGAATTTATTGATCCACAAACGGTTATCCTCAACCTCAGGTACTGCCCAGATGATCCCATCCACCTGTCGCGAGAGAAGTGCGTCAAAGATTAGCTCGATATCATCGGTCGTATAACTGGGTAATTCCATCAGCATCAGTGCGTAACGCGCTTTTTCAGCTGCGGTTGTGATCCCATTTAAAACGGTCAACGGGCCGGTCAATTTAAGGCCGGCAATTACAACGCCTAAGGTAAAACTTCGTTGGCTGATCAAACTGCGTGCCAGGATATTCGGTCGATACCCCACTTGCGCGATGACTTCCTGAACACGTTGCCGGGTATCGGGTGCCACATCTGGATGATTATTTACCACACGTGATACGGTCTGGATGGAAACATCAGCAATCGAAGCTACATCTTTCAAAGTTACTCGATCGATTTTGTGAACAACCATGCTTTACACCATCCGAGCTGATTGGGAGTTCCCGATAACGTTCCTGATAACGCTCCCGATAACGCTAACAATGATAACAGCTTTCCCATAGCTGTCAAGGGTATTTTTGATATTTTTAAAAATCTGACAATAAAGATATACTTAGTTAAAAATAAGAGATGGCTAATTGAAGTAACAAAGCGGATCTACTTAATCTCAACCCATGCCCTGGTCGGCGTTTTAATAATTGCCAAGGCTAAATCTTTTTCACAGAAAAAAACTTATCAGATCAACCATTTGGAAGTAAAAATTTGACTAAATTGATGCGATATTGATGGACCGTTTCAATTAGAATATAATTTATTACACCCCCTAATCAATCTACGTTTACGATTACTTTTGATCCTGGCTCGGTACTCGGAACATCATCGTTTAAATTGTTAACAGGCTGTATCTGATTCGGATGATGTTAGCCATTAAGTTTTAATCACTTGAATTTTCATTATCTTCTGAAGTCTTCGATTGCAACTCCTGATCAATCTCCCCTTCAAGCCTCGTCAGCTCAGTTTCAGTTTCCCGCTGCGCCTGACCGATGATCTCTTTGATTTCCTGTGCTGAAAGATCAAGTTCCTCCACCATTTTTTGGAGCTCAGCATCGTCCATTATCTTCTTGGGTAAATCTCGTATTTCACTGGACGCGGAGACGATGTCACGCCAAATCGGTGATTTCGCTAAATTGCGTACCCACACACCCACATCCCTGGCTGTCTTAATCGTCCTCCGCGGACCAAGAATGACGAAAGCCAGGATCAGGATGAACAGGATCTCTAATACACCGACATTAAATATCTGCATGGTTTAGTGAAGATCGTCTACTCTTCTTCGGTTTCCTGTGTTTCTTCTTCCGAGGCCTGATCTTTCTTCTCACCAGCCAAACCTTCTTTAAAGGCACGAATGCCCTCACCCAGTTCACCGGCAATCTTTCCAATCCGACCGACGCCAAATACCAACAGCACGATCACGAGCAATAAAATGATCTCTGGCCATCCCATTGTTTTAAACATACTATTCTCCTTCTTAAGTTAACGAACTTATCAATTCTCTTTACGGGCAAAAGCTGCCAATAAAACACCCAAAAAGTACAAAAACAGCAGTGGCACCATTAAAATGACCATATTAATCGGGTCGGGGGTGGGCGTGGCCACCGCCGCTATCACCGCGATGCCGATCACCGCAACCCGCCACGCTTTGAGCAGGCCTTTCGCACTGACAATCCCTAATTTTGCCAGCAAATACATGATCAGGGGCGTCTCAAAGCTGAGGCCGATCCAAAATATCAGGCTGGTGACAAAATTGACATAATCCTTCCATTTTGGCAGCACAGTCGGACCAGGAAATTCGATCAGGAAAGGCAGTGCGGCAGGCAGCATCACGAAATAGGCAAAAGCTGCCCCGGTGATAAATAGGGCTGTCGCAAAAGGCACCGCGATCAACACCCAGCGCTTTTCTTTTGGGGATAATCCGGGTGCCACAAACAGAAACAGCTGGAGCAAGATGAACGGCAAGACGATGATGAACCCACCTAAAAGTGTGACACGAAAATAGACACTGAAATTTTCTGTCACCTGGATGGAGAGCAGTTTTTCAAATCCACCGATCGGCCTAGCAAGCACCTCCAGCAAAAAGTCTGCAAAAATGATGCAGATCACCACCCCCACCACCAGCGCGATCAATGAGTGCAGGATGCGCTTGCGCAGCTCATCCAAGTGCATCCAAATGCTCATTTCAGTTGGTTTATCTGACATCAAATTACCCAAAATCTGAACAAAATTCGGCAGTATACACAATTTACTCTTGATTTAAGAGTATAGCACGCAGCCGTGAAATTAACAAACTCGTATGTGTATATCTTTTAATCCACCTCGCAATTCATTACCATTCATTCCCCAGTCTCCATCTGCTGTATAATCACCCTATGGCCCGGAAAGTCCTGCACATCGACTTGGATGCCTTCTTTTGCGCGGTGGAAGAGCTGCATGACCCGACCTTGAAGGGCAAACCCTTTGCTGTCGGCGGTCAAGCGGATCAGCGCGGCGTGGTCGCCTCATGTTCCTACGCCGCCCGTCAATTCGGCGTTCGCTCAGCCATGCCCACGAGCCGAGCGCTGCGTCTTTGCCCGGACCTGGTCGTCATCTCTTCGCGCCATGGGAATTACGGTGAGGTCTCCAGGCAAGTGATGGCCCTGATTGATATCACCCCCTTCATCGAGCGCATATCGATCGACGAGGCCTTCATCGAGGTCACAGATCTGCCACAAACTTTAACAGAGATCGCCCACGACCTGCAAAGCCGCATCAACACCGAACTCAGTCTGCCCGTTTCTATCGGCGGAGGGGCCAATAAGCTGATCGCCAAGATCGCCAATGATTGGGGCAAGGGGCAGAAACCGGGCCCCTATCCGCCCAATGCCATCACCATCATCCCACCCGGTGAAGAAGCCGCCTTCCTGGCGCCCCTGCCCGTGCAATCCTTATGGGGCATCGGACCAAAAACAACTGAGAAATTAGCTGAAGTCGGCATTCACACCATTGGGGCTTTAGCGAATGCGCCAAAAGATACCTTGGCAATGCTGTTTGGCCGCTTTGGCCCCGACCTCCGCCAGCGAGCGTTGGGGATTGATGACCGCCCCATTTCAATGGAACACACGGTCAAATCGGTCAGCAATGAAATCACCTTTACCCAAGACCTAACCAACGAAAATGAATTACTGGAACACCTGCGTAAGCTCTGTGAACAGGTTGGCCGCCGCTTGCGCAAAGCCTCACTGGGCGGCACGACTATTCACATCAAGCTGCGCTGGCCAGATTTCTCAACCATCACCCGTCAAAAAACACTGTCATCTCCCAGCAACCTCGACCAGGAAATTTTCGACACCGCCGCAGCATTGTTTAAAGTTCATCGACCCCCAGGAAAACCCGTGCGACTGATCGGCGTTGGCGTTTCAAACCTCAGTTCGCCTGTGCACCAGTTGAGCTTGTGGGACGATGATCACGAAAAACACCGAAAGTTGTTATCAGCGGTCGATGAACTGCGTGAGCGTTTCGGTAAGGACATCATCTCACGTGCAAATCGAATTGAGTACCCTCATCGTGAAGACGAGTTTGATCAGGATTAAGTTCAACAGGATTTGCAAATTACGCAAGGTTGAAATAAAATCAAGTAAATTTTAGTAAGAGTGAAAATGTCATGAAAAACAAAAATGCACAAGAATTAGTCATCGGCCTGGTCTTGTTTATCCTCGGTTTAGCCGTCAGCCTGACCTTCAACATTTTCGTTCTGTGGGCGAACCTTGAAGGCATGTCCTTTTGGGGCTACCCCGAAGCCCTGGCGTTTGACTCCTCTCTGACTGCAGAAGCGCGGATATCATCACTCAGATGCCCGGTGAGCCTGGCACCAGGGGAAACCGGCACAGTAGCCGTCACGGTTCGCAACCCAAACGATTACCCCATTGAAGCCTGGGTTAGTGCGCATATCAGCATGCTGGGCATGGAAGAGAACATGCTTCGCGAGCTGAAAAGCGCGTCTTTGGCACCTGGTGAAAAATCAACCCTGAGATGGGAGGTGTCAGAAGCGAACAGGAACAACAATGGGATGATCCTGGCACGAATCTTCTTGCGATTGACCGAACGTCACCCGCCTGCCCGCACAAGACATTGCGGGATCGTGACCATGGACCTATTCGGTCTTTCCAGCGGGCTGATCACCTCCATCGCGCTCATTGGTGGTCACATCTTGCAAGGAGCGGGCATCTGGATGTGGTGGCAGGTCAAACGGCAATCGGCCAAAGAGGATAATTTCACCCGCAATGTGATGATCGCGATGAGCATCTTTTCGTTGCTGATGGCTTTTGGCAGCCTGACCCACAGCTGGGTGATAAGTATGCTCAGCTTGCTGCTTGCCCTGTTGCTGGTGTTCACTGCGCTGGGTTATGGCATCGGAAAATCAGATCACGCCATTTTTTAACAGGTAAAATTCGTTCATTCAGGGGCGGCCTTAGTGCCGCCTCTTTTGGTTACTAACGAAGAAACCGTGATGACAAAGCCAGCAAAATGAAACGTGCCATCACATCTCAGGCAGCGATATCAAGACGCCTCAGGTAATTTGATCTTATCCCCTGAAACCATTTCCTCGTACACATCCGTAATTTGGGAGGAGATCGATTCCCAACAGAAATCGCGCGCGTAACGGGCTGCTTGGGCGCCTAGCCGGGTTCGCAATTCCTTATCAACAAACACCAACCTCAGTTTTTCAGCCAGGGCTTCTGGATCTTGTGAAGGAACAAAGTAGCCGGTTTCGCCATCCTGGATCAAATGCGCCAGTCCGCCAACCCGTGAGGCGATCACCGGTGTGCCGCACGCCATCGCTTCCAATGCCACCATCCCAAAACTCTCATAACGCGAGGGCATGACCACCACTTCAGCCGCCGCATAATAATAAGGCAGGGTCATCTGGCCGCGCTTACCCAAGAACAGGATCATATCTGACAGGCCTAATTCCTGGCATAGCGCCTGTAAACGGTTCATTTCAGCTGTCATCTCCTCCGGGTCTTCTTCCGGATCACCGCCGATGACGGCCAAATAGTGGGGGCAGCGGAAGGTTTTACAGGTCTTGCGTACAATGGACATCGCTCTGATCAGGGTATCCACCCCCTTAAGCGGTTCGATCCGGCCAACAAACAATGCCAACCGATCCGAAGTTGGAATGCCAATCGCCTCCTTGGCTTCATCTTGGGGTATGGGATAAAAATGATGCGTGTCCACCCCGGGGGGAATGATGGTGATTTTTTCAGTGTTTACGCCGTACAGTGTCTCAAGCTGGTCTCGCTCCGCCTGGGTGGCTGCAATGATCCGGTCAGCCGCGGCCATCACCTCTTGCTCACCCTTGATCCGGTAATCCCCTTCGCGCTCCTCATCTGTGCTGGCAATTTGCTGTTTCATCAACCCCAGGGTGTGAAACATCTGCAGCATGGGGACGTCCCATCCCGCCTTGAGGATCATCCCAGCTTTGCCGGACATCCAGTAATGCGAGTGGATCAGGTCGTAGGAAATCCCTTTCTTTTCAGCGAAGGTTAGGATCCTTTCAGCAAATTCATCGGTGTGATCCCAAATTTGGTCTTTGGGTAAATAATATTCAGGGCCAGCAGGCAGGTGCACCACGCGGTTGAAATAGCCCAGGTCGTGTGACACAGAAGGCACGTGTTCATCCTGAGAGCGCGTAAAAACGTCCACATGCACACCCTCACGACCTAAAAAGCGGGTCAGCTCGCGCACATACACATTCATACCGCCGGTATTCTTGCCGCCAAGGATCGCCAACGGACAGGTGTGATAGGATAGCATGGCAATGTTCATTGATATTCGCTCCACAAATTATCTTGTCAAATTTTTCGGCTTACTGGTATAATCGTTGGCACGCCAACGTAGCTCAGCGGTAGAGCAGACGCTTCGTAAGCGCCAGGTCGAGGGTTCAAATCCCTCCGTTGGCTCTCCACTACTTTTAAACAACAGCTTACCGAGCTGTTTTTTAATTTTAACGGATAAATGACCTGCCGTGTTGGATATCTGAAATTAGGGCGCTATTGATGCACGACCGGACCGAAAACTCAAAAATCGGTTTAGTCAGCCTTAAACCCTGCGCATGTTTGACCTCACAACCTCTAATAAAAATGTAACCATCTATCTCAGACACGAAGACGCCATTTCACAATTTACGATATAATAGGGACGATTAACCATTTAATGGAGGACTTAGAATTATGGCGAAAATATGTGTCATTGGAACAGGTTATGTTGGTTTGGTCACCGGCACCTGTTTTGCGGATATCGGTCACCAGGTCACCTGCCTAGACATTGATCAGAACAGGATTGATCAATTGCATCAAGGGATCATGCCCATTTACGAGCCAGGCTTAGAACAAATCGTCGAACAAAATGTCGACGCCGGTCGGTTGGACTTCACCACCGATTACAGCGAAGCCCTGCAGGGAGCTGACTTTGCCTTTATTGCCGTTGGCACCCCCTCTGATGATGATGGAGACGCTGACATGCGCTATGTCAAGCAAGCCGTGATGTCCATTGCACAGCATCTTGATCACCCAATCACGATTGTCAACAAATCCACCGTCCCGGTGGGTACCGGCGACTGGGTGGCAGAGATCATCCAGGAAATGAATGGCGCTAACACCTTCCCCTTCAGCGTCGTATCCAACCCTGAATTCTTGCGTGAAGGTTCAGCCGTCAGTGACTTCATGAACCCGGACCGGGTGGTGCTGGGTTCAACGGATCGTGCGGCTGCTGAAAAGGTCGCCACACTGTATGAGGCCTTGCGCTCCCCGATCATGATCACCGACCTGCGCACTGCAGAGATGATCAAATATGCATCCAATGCCTTTTTAGCAACCCGCATTTCCTTCATCAATGAAATTGCCAACATCTGCGAATCCCTAGGCGCTGATGTGAAAGAGGTCGCCCGGGGGATGGGCATGGACCAGCGCATCGGGCCGGCCTTCCTCGATGCCGGGCTGGGTTGGGGCGGCAGCTGCTTTCCCAAGGATGTAAAAGCCCTGGCCCATATGGCTGCCACCCATGGCGCACACCCGCAATTGCTCCAGGCGGTGATGAACATCAACCGCAACCAGCGCATGCGAGCAGTGGAAAAATTAGAAAAAGCCTTAGGTAGCTTGGCCGGAAAAACAATCGGGGTTTTGGGGCTCAGCTTTAAACCCAACACAGACGACACCCGCTATTCACCCGCGCTCGATATCATCCGCATGCTGATAGAGGCCGGCGCCACCGTCCAGGGTTTTGACCCGCAAGCGATGACAGCCAGCCAAGCGGAAATCCCGGAATTACAGCTGTGCACCAGCCCCTATGACGTCGCCAAGAATGCTGACGCACTTCTGCTGGCCACCGAGTGGAACGAGTTCAAATCACTGGATTTTGCCAGGATCAAGGCCAACATGCGTGGGGATGTGATCGTAGATGGGCGAAACATCTGGTATCGCATGAACCTGCATCAGATGGGTTTTACTTATTTTGGCATGGGCGTTCCCAACTTATCAGAAAATTGAGCAACGCTTAAAACAAAACACCCCGGATAGGACTACTCAGCCGGGGTGTTTATTTTTGATGGCTTGTGTGATCATCCATCAAGAGGGAAACAATTCATCTTGTGATGGTTCCTCCAACATCGTGGCCACCCTCACATCAAAAGCCTGCAAGCGGTACAGCAGGTACAGGTTGGCAGCCATCAAAATCACAGCAATCAAGATCACCCAACCATAGGCCAGGCCAGCCTCCGCTAGCCCGAGGATCATGCCGTTGGTCAGCAGCTCAACGCCAAACGCGGCTGCCAGCCAGGTGTGTTTCTTACGGGTGAACGCCTGCAAAACCAGCACCGTCACAGTGATATGCATCACCAGTGCTGCTATCCGCTCCAGCGACCCCGCCAACGGCACAAATGGCTGGATCTGCCACAAGGCTTCCAGCTGTAAGACGACCTCGGGCGCTAAAGTCGTTGTTTGGGGGTCCACATTGGTGTTGCTGAGCATACTGATGAAGGTCATCAACAGCGGTAAACCAACGCCAATCAGGCTTTCAACCCCACCGTAGCCCAACCCAATCGCGTATGCTGCTTCCAGGCTGACCAGGGATTCTTTAATAAATTTCATGCCAGCCCAACGGATTAACACCCCCAGCAGTGCGGCAAATACAACACTGATGCTTAGCTGAACGGCGAGATAGGCCTGATCTGACAGGACCAAGGTGCCGTTATCGACCAAAGATACAAACCCGCTGAATAAAAAAGTCATCAAAGCCTGGACGATAAAATACGCCAAGGCGCCATAGGTGATCACCCGCCAGGGGACGTGCCATTTCTTGTTCAGCCAGATCCCCGCCGCAATTGGCAGGGCAATCGTCACCAACAGGGCAACGATAATTGCCATACTTAATAAAACCATGAGGGGCTCATTTCACTCATCGGATAAAATCATACGGGCATCCAGCACCACAGCACCCTGACCATCCGGCAGAACCAGCAGTGGATTGACCTCCACCTCGGCTATCGAGGGATGATCCAGCGCCAGCTGGCTTAATCGCCCAATCACATCGACCACGGCCTCGATATCATAGGACGGACCGCCGCGATACCCCTGCAGCAGCTGACCTGCCTTGGTCGATGCAATCATCAAACGCGCCTGGTCAACCGTCATCGGCGCCACGCCAAAACCGACATCTTTAAACAGCTCAACATACACGCCCCCCAGGCCGAACATCATCAACGGTCCAAAGGAGGGGTCGTGTCGCATCCCAACGATCACCTCCATGCCCTTGGGCGCCATTTTTTGAACCAGGAAACCTTTAATGTCTGCCTCCGGGGCTGCATGGCCAATACGGGCACGCATCGAATCGATAGCTATACGAAGTTCATCGCCTGATTCCAGGTTGAGCGCAATCCCGCCCAGGTCAGATTTATGCAAGATTTGGGGCGACACAATTTTCACCACCACCGGGTAGCCCAGCACTTCAGCTGCGGCAGCTCCTGCGTCAGCATCTTCAACCAGGCTGCCTGGCACCAGGTTAAAACCGTAATCCGCCATGATCGGCCGGGTTTCAGCTTCACCTAAAGCATGGGTTTTTGTTCTGCTCAACTTCTTTGCAACAGCAGCCAGGTTGACATCAGAAAACTCAAACGGTTGCGAAAGGGGCGTCTCCAACCAGGTGCGGTACGCCAGCATCGCCCCTAAAACCTTACCTGGCACATCCGGGTAGACGCTCATTGGCACCCCATTGCCGTGTAAAATTGCCCGAGCTTCTGCCAGGCTCTGTTCACCAACCATGCAAGCCAACACGGTTTTATCGGTTTTTTGGGCATTTTTCACGATCACACGGGCGATATCCGCCGGGTTAACCAGCGATTGGGGAACCAGCATGGGCATCAACACATCAAGACCCGGATCATCCATTAAGGTCTGAAAACAATGCTCAAACTCATCAGCTTCAGCGCCGCCCAGCATATCTACCGGGTTAGCGACCTGGGCACTGGGGTTAAGTTTTTCCGCCAATTGCCTTTGCTTTTCAGGTGTGATCTCCCCCAATGTAAAACCGTGGGATGCCAGCGAATCAGATGCCAGCGCTGCCGGTCCACCCGAATTGGTGAAGATCACCGCGCGGTTGCCTGAGGGGAGCGGCTGGCAGCTTAAAGCCCAGGCAACATCGAATAAGGAGACGATATCCTCGACCTCAATCACACCAGCCTGTTTAAAAGCCGCCTGGTAGGCGGCATAGGACCCGGCCAATGAGCCCGTATGCGATGAGACCGCCTTTGCCCCCGCATCCGTGCGTCCAGCTTTTAACAGTACCACCGGTTTTCGTCGTGAGACCTCTCCAACAACCTTCAAAAAACGCTCCCCATTCGTGATCGCCTCGACATATGCTGCAATCACCTTTACCTGTGGGTGCTGATCAAAATAGGCGATCACATCCGTCTCATCTACATCCAGCTCATTGCCCAAGCTGGCAAAATGCGAAAATCCGATCCCCTTATCCGCGATCAAATCGACCACACCTCCGCACACGGCCCCGGATTGCGAAACAAAACCAATCGAGCCTTTAGCTGGCATTCCTTCAATAAAGGTCGTGTTGAGACCCGTGTAAAGGTCCATTGTGCCCACACAATTTGGTCCGATCAAGCGCATCTGGTAAGATTCAGCGATCTGCCGGCATTCATTTTCAAGCTCGATACCGCTGCCGCCGACCTCTTTAAAGCCGCCCGAAATAATAATAACAGCCTTGACACCCCTTTCACCGCAGGCGCGCAGGACAGCAGGCGTCATGGGCGCTGGCAGTACCACCACCGCCAGGTCGAGCGGATCTGGCACAGATGCAATATCCGGATAGGCTGTCAAACCCAAGATCTGATCAGCGTTGGGGTTGACCGGATAGATCCCCCCTTGGTAGCCATACAGGGTCATGTTCTTGAGGATGCCGTGGCTCAGCTTTGTAGGGTCTGTGGATGCGCCAATTATTGCGACGCCATTCGGTGAGAAAAAAGGTGCCAGGTCACTGGTCATAAGTGGAATTCCTTTCGTTAATTTTACTGTGTCACATGCCACGATATTATACCCGAGAAGGCCTCTGCGACCCGCCCCCTTTTAGCATATAATAGGGACATGCCGCTAACCGCTGAACAACAATCACTGCTTGACCAGCCCCTTAAATCTAAAATTTTTCTCCAGGGCAAGGGGGGGACGGGAAAAACCACTGCTGGTGTGCACAGGCTCAAACAACTGCTCGCCTCCGGCGTTCCAGCCCATCAAATCCTGGTATTTGTCCCCCAGCGGACCCTGGCAGCGCCTTACCTGGCGGGCACCCGGGATGAGATTGGAATTGCCCACAGCCTGGTCACCACCATGACCCTCGGCGGACTAGCCCGGCGGATGGTTGACCTGTTCTGGCCGATGGTCAGCCGTGAAGGGGGCTTTGCCCATCCCAACCAGCCGCCGCATTTTCTAACCCTGGAAACCGCCCAGTATTACATGGCGCACATGGTCAGGCCATTAATCGAAACCCAGGGGTTCTTTGAAAGCCTCACCATCAACCGCAACCGGATTTATTCACAAATCCTGGACAACCTCAATAAATCAGCCATCGTTGGCTTTCCATATCAAGAGATCGGGGCACGCCTGAAATCCGCCTGGATCGGCAATATTGAGCAATTGAACATTTACGATGATGTCCAGTCCAGCGCTGATCGCTTCCGCCAATTTTGCCTGGACCATAACCTGCTGGATTTCTCACTGCAGGTAGAAATCTTCCGCCAGCATCTGTGGCCGCTGCCCTTGTGCCGCGACTACCTGGCCAAAACCCACCGCCACATCATCGCCGATAACCTGGAAGAGGACACGCCCGTCAGCCATGATATCCTCCGGGAGTGGCTCCCCGCCTTTGATTCCGCACTGTTAATCTTCGACGAAGATGCCGGCTACCGCTTTTTCCTCGGCGCGGATGTGCTCAGTGGGGCTTCCCTCCATCAATCCTGTGATACGCACCTCTTATTTCAGGAGAACCTGGTCAACTCAATGGGTATCGCCCAGCTCAAAGGCGGCATCCAATCGGTCATCGCCCGTTTACAATCCCACCCGGTTGAAAACACCCTGGGGCCTTCAGAGGCAATCAAGGGTGTTTTGGTCACACCAGACCGAAAACTCAAATATTTTCCCTCCATGATCGAATGGACAGCTGAACAGGTTGTTGGGTTGATCGAAGATGGCACGCCGCCCGGGGAGATCGTGGTCTTGGCACCGTTTATGTCGGATGTCTTACGTTTTTCGCTGGGGGAACAGCTGGATGCTCGCGGGATTCCTTACCAATCCCACCGCCCTTCACGTGCCTTGCGTGATGAGCCTGCTACCCAAACCCTGCTGACCCTGGCTTCGGTTGCCTTTCCCGCTTGGGGGCTGAAACCCCAACGCGCCAACCTGGCACTGGCGCTGATGCACACCATCGAAGGGCTTGACCTGGTCAGGGCACAGCTGCTCACCAACCTCATCTACCACGAGCAGTCAGACGCCTTCCCCCTCAAATCCTTTGAAGCCGTTCCCCTCAACCTCAGGGAACGCATCACCTACCACGTCGGGGAGCGCTATGATCGCTTGCGCGATTGGCTGGGTTCAGCTGCCGAGGATGAAGCTGATAATTTAGATTTCTTCTTGAGCCGCTTATTTGGTGAGGTGATCAGCCAACCGGGTTATGGCTTCCACAACGACCTGGAAGGTGCCAACACCGTGGCCACCCTGATTGAATCCATCCAGAAATTTCGCTGGACGGTACAACAGCATCTGCCCGGCGAAGAATTCGCCATTGGGAAAGAATATATCCACATGGTGCAGGATGGGGTCATCGCAGCACAGTATATCCGCTCATGGGAAGGTCGTTCGCCAGATGCCGTCTTCCTCGCGCCGGCCTACACCTTCCTGATCAGCAACCAGCCCGTGGATTATCAATTCTGGCTGGATATCGGCAGTCCCAGCTGGTATCAACGCCTGGACCAGCCCTTGACTCACCCTTATGTCCTCAGCCGCCATTGGCAGGACGGTCACCTGTGGGATGCTGAAGACGAGCTGGCCGCCGCCCATGAGACCTTGCACCGGCTGACCATCGGTCTGCTCAACCGCTGCCGCAAGAAAGTCTATATCGGCATGAACGCGGTCGATATTCGCGGCTACGAGAATCGCGGTCTGCTGATCCGCATCATCAACGATGTCTGGCGGCGGTCGGTCAGGGGGGGCGCATGACATCAAATCTCATCCAACTCCGCCCCGATCAAGAAGCCGTCTTGCGCTACCAGGGGGGTCGCATGGGGATCAGCGCCGTCCCCGGCAGCGGCAAAACCTGGACCCTGGCCTACCTGGCAGCCAATTTGATCAAAATCGGCGCTGTCGACCCAGACCAGGAGATCCTGGTGGTGACCCTGGTCAACGCAGCGGTAGACAATTTCTCATCCCGTATCGCAGCCCAATTGCAGATGGAAAACCTGCTCCCGGGCTACGGCTACCGGGTGCGCACCTTGCACGGCTTGGCCAATGATATCGTCCGCGAACGTCCCGACCTGGCTGGCCTGGGCACCAGTTACCAGATTATTGACGAAGTCGAAGCCGCTCGCATCAAAAAGCGTATTGCCCTGGATTGGCTCAGTGCTCACCAGGACTTTTTTGAGCCTTACCTGGACTACCAAGAATATGCGTGGAAAAAGATTTACGAAGGTGAATATAACCTGCCCAAGACGGTTGAATCGATTGCCAATGCCTTTATTCGGATGGCAAAAGATCGTGAATTAACCCCGACTGCCCTAAACAAGCGACTGTCCGACTCGCCGATCCCCCTACCCCTGGTTGACATGGGGACGGCGATGTACACCGAGTACCAGAGCGCCCTGTCTTACCGTGGGGGCGTCGATTTTGATGACCTGATCCGCCTTGCCCTGCGCTGCCTCAGGTCAGACCCATCCCTGGTTGAGCTGCTGGGCAAACGCTGGCCCTTCATCCTGGAAGACGAAGCCCAAGACTCCAGCCGCCTGCAACAGGAGATCCTCAACCTGCTGGCTGGCAAAGGGGGAAATTGGGTGCGGGTGGGTGACCCCAACCAGGCAATCTACGAGAGTTTCACCACCGCCAGCCCCCAATACCTGCTAGATTTCCTCGCTGATCCACAGGTGGAAATCAAGACGCTGCCTGAAAGCGGTCGCTCAACCACCAGCATCATTGACCTGGCCAACCACCTCATCACATGGGCCCAAACCAGCCACCCCAACCCATCTGTCCGCAACGCCCTCAACCCACCGCTGATCAAGCCGACCTCACCTGACGACCCCCAACCCAACCCGACCGATTGCCCGGCCTGCATCCGCCTGGTTGAACGCGGGCTGACCCCCGACCAGGAAATCCATTTTGTGGTTGATGCGGTGGAAGCCTTCCTTAAAGCTCACCCTGACCAGACCGCCGCCATCCTCTGCTTGCGCAACCAGCGTGCTTATAAATTCGCAGATGTCCTCAAACGGCGCAATATCCCCTATATCGACAGTTTGCTCCAATCGACCAGCGCCACCCGCCTGTCAACCGGTGCGATCGTCCACATCTTGCAATACCTCAGCGACCCGACATCCAGCCATAAATTATCCTCGGCTTACCGGGTGTGGCGCCGGGGAGAGCGTGAGGATGAAGAAGCCTGGAAGTTCCACCTCGCCATTGCCAAGCTGATCAAAAATTGCCAATACTTAGAGGATTACCTCTGGCCGAAGACCGGGGAGGACTGGCTGGAGGGGATTGCAGAGGACCACCCCGATCCAGCCGTCCGATCTGAATTACGCGCGTTTCGAGCCGTTGTTCAGCACTGGCAGGCCGCCATTTTCCTGCCGATTGATCAGCTTTTGCTGACGGTTGCCCAGGACTTATTCCTCGACCCGGTCGAACTGGCTCTAGCCCACAAGCTCTCCACGCTCCTGCGCCAATTCAGCGATGCCCACCCGGATTGGCGCTTAACCGAATTTACCGACGAGTTGGCAAACATTGCCAAAAACGAAAGGAAATTTTTGGGTTTTTCACAGGAAGAAGCCTTTGACCCCGACCGCTACCCCGGCAAGGTAGTCGTGGCGACCATGCACAAAGCCAAAGGCCTGGAGTGGGACTGCGTTTTCCTGACCGCCCTTAACAACTACAACTTCCCCTCTGGTGAAGATTACGACCAGTATCAACCGGAAAAGTGGTTTGTCAGGGGTCAGCTCAACCTGGAAGCCGAGACCATCGCCCAACTAACCGCGCTCATCGACGACCACCCCTTTGAGTGGTATCAGCCGGGAAGCTCGTCCCTCGAGGCACGCCAGGAATTCATCCGCGAACGGTTAAGGCTGCTTTTCGTGGGGGTCACCCGCGCCCGCCGCTGGCTGACGGCCACCTGGAACACAGGGCGGACGTCCAATAAAAACGTCCCTGCCGCAGGATTCGTGGCATTGATCAATTACCTGGAGGGCAAAGAATGATCCTGCCAACAGAATTTGATTTCACCCAGGGCAACCTCCAGGATTACCTGGATTGCCCCTATCGGTTCTACATGCGCTACATCCTGCGCACCAAGTGGCCCGCTTTGGTGGTGGGTGATGCGCTGGAATTCGAGGCACGCGGCCAGGCTGGGGGTCGATTCCACCGCTTGGTCCAGCAATACTTGCTGGGAGTACCTCAAGACCGCATCGATCAAATGGCGGTCGAAGACCTTAACCCCGATTTGAGCACCTGGTGGGATGGTTTTTTGGCCCATGTACCGCCCTGGCTGGTAGGCGAACGTTGGGTGGAAACAACCCTGACAACCGAGCTTGCGAGCCATCGCCTGGTGGCTAAATACGACCTGATTCTCTCCGATCAGGACGGTGGATTGACCATCTTCGATTGGAAGACATCCCACAAGCTCCCGCGCAAGGATTGGCTTTTGGAAAGGGTCCAAACCCGCCTGTATCGGCTGTTACTGCTGGAAGCTAGTCCCCTCCTTACCGGGGGCGAAAGGCTCGCAGCAGAACAGATCGTGATGAACTACTGGTTCACTGCGCAGCCTCAATCGCCAGTGGCCTTGGCTTATCAAACTTCAGCCTATCAACGCGACCGAAGCGACCTTTCGCGGCTGATCGAGGAGATCAGCGCATCAAAACCATCGGATTTCAGACGCACGAATGATATTAAAAAGTGTCACTTCTGCATCTACCGCTCCCACTGCGATCGCGGCATCCAAGCCGGCGACCTGGGAGACTATGATGATTTTGATCTCGAACCGGGGGATGTTACGGCTGAAATCCCCTTTGAAGACCTGCCAGAGATTAAATTCTAATGGGGGTAGAAAAGCGCTGGGTCACGCACGAGCAGATTATCCCACCGCCGGCATTCCAGGCCGCCATCGGGGGCCATCCCCTGGTCGCACAGACCCTCTACCAGCGCGGCTGCCGTACCATCGAATCCGCCCAGGCTTTTCTCAACCCGGATAAATACCAGCCTGCCCCACCCACCGACCTGCCCGATCTGGCGGCAGCCTGTGAACTGCTGGCCACAGCGATCCACACCGGGCAGAACATCCTGGTCTGGGGTGATTTTGATGTCGACGGCCAGACGGCCACCACCCTGCTGGTGGAAGGGCTGCGCCAGGTCGGCGGGAAGGTCAGCTACCACATCCCGGTGCGCGCTGAAGAATCCCACGGCATCACGCGTCAAGCCCTGAAAGCCCAATTGGAAATAGGCTTTGACCTCCTGCTGACCTGTGACACGGGCATCACCGAATTCGATAACCTGCAAATGGTGCGCAACCTAAATATCCCGGTGATCGTGACTGACCACCATACCCTGGGAGAGCGGCTGCCCCCAGCCAATGCCGTCATCAACCCCCAGCGGCTGCCGGCTGACCACCCCCTCCGCACCCTGCCCGGGGTGGGGGTTGCCTATCAATTGATCGAGGGTTTATACGCCCACTTGGCGTGTGGGCTAAACACCGGGAACCTGCTTGAGCTGGTCGCCCTGGGTATTGTGGCCGATGTCGCTGACCTTCAGGGTGACACCCGCTACCTGCTGCAGCGTGGGCTGCTCAACCTGCGGCAAACCCAAAGAATTGGGCTGCAGATGCTCTATGAAAAAGCCGAGTTGAACCCGGCTAATCTCAATGAAGGGCATATCGGCTTCCAGATCGGGCCGCGCCTGAATGCCGTCGGACGCCTGGCGGATGCCAACCCGATGATCGATTTTCTGACCACCACGGATCCCGCCCGGGCACGCACCCTGCTCTACCAAATCGAGGGTCTGAATACCAATCGACGTTTTGCCACCCGCCAGGTGGAACAGGGCGCTGAAAGGCAATTATCCACCTCAGCTGAAGACCGGCATGCACCAGCCATCATCTTGCATCAACCGACCTGGCCGGGCGGCGTGGTCGGCATCGTTGCCAGCCGCCTGGTTGAGCGCTACCACAAGCCCGTGATCCTGCTGACCGGTGACGACCCCATTCATGGTTCTGCCCGGTCCATCCCCGGCCTGCACATCACCGAAGCCATTGCCGCCCAGGCAGACCTGCTGGACGGGTTTGGCGGTCATCCCATGGCCGCTGGGCTGTCACTGCCAGCCCAAAACTACCCTGCCTTCAAACGCCGCATGCTAGCCACCATCCAAGCGCAGATTGGCGATGTAGAACGGATCCAGGAAATCCCTGTTGCCCAGGAATTGACCCTCGACCAGGTAAACCTGGATCTCGTCGCTGAAATCGAACGTTTAGCCCCCTTTGGGCCGGGCAACCCGCCCCTGGTGTTCCTGCTGCGCGACCTGAAATGGGTCTCTGAGTCTGCCGTCGGGGCCAACCAGGAACACCGCCAGGTAACCGTGCAAGATGAGCGCGAAAACAAGCTGCCCCTGATCTGGTGGAACGGGGCGGATGAGCCGCTCCCGGCAGCCCAATTTGACCTGCTGTGCAAGCTGACCCGCAGCGACTACAAAGGCTCCCCCCAGCTCAGCGCGGAGTGGGTCGATTATCGCCTGTCACAGGCCGGCCGCCAGGCAGTTGAAGCCAGGCAGATAGACATCATTGATTACCGCGACCTAATCGACCCCCAGGCCCAATTGGCGCGGTGTTTAGCCGTAGAACCAGAGGGCAGCGTGTGGGGTGAAGGCCAGCTGCCAGAGAATCTCCCATTCAAGGGACGCCATGAACTGGAACCGACCCCGCACCTGGTGATCTGGACGGCGCCGCCATCCCAATCCGTGCTGCACCAGGTGATCGGCCAAACCCAGCCAAAAACGGTGACCGTCTTCGGGGTCGATCCCCAATTAGACGATCAAAACCGCTTTCTCAGTCGGTTGGGGGGCATTGCCAAATACGCCATCACCCACATGAACGGGCAGGCTTCCTTAGAACGCCTGGCAGCCGCCTGCGCTAGTCAGCCAGAAACTGTGGGGATCGGCCTGCAGCTCTGGGGGGCAAGGGGCGAGTTCGCCGTTGAAGTTGAGGGCGAAACGGTTTACCTGACTGCTGGTGGGACCGAGCCAGACTCAACTGCTGCCGAATATTACGAAGCTATTTTAAAGTCCCTGCTGCTTGAAACCCGGGCCTTTCGCAGCTACTTTAAGCGTGCCGACCTCCAAACGCTGTTGATGACCTAAACTAAAAACAGGGCTTCTAAAATTAGAAGCCCTGTTTTTTTATCAATCTCGATCGCTTACTTAAAACTGATTGGGAGGAAATACTTATACTTTGGGTGAACGGTGATCGTCACAGTTGCTGTGTCAACATACTCACTTCTGACCATGCCCGGTGGAAGCGCGATCATGTCGTATGTAAAACTATCTTCACCAAAGAAACCGGGTTTTGGAATGTATGTAAATGAGCCATCCGAATTAAAGATAAGCTCGCCGTTTGCTGGTAACGTTCGCCAAGCTGCTATGATGATGTCGTTTTCATTAAGATCGCTGTCATTTTCCAGAACACCCGGCGCTGGTACAACCAGCGTCACATCTTGATCAGTTTCGTAATCGTCATCCACAGCGAGCGGCGATTTATTGAAAGTCAGTGTGATGATCACCGGGTCATGATCGCTTGAGCGATAAGCATCGGGGGCATAAATCGCGGCTTGAGCAGGTTTTTTGAAGGAAGTGTCATAATCGATCAAATCGGGTTCATCTGCGTTGATCTGCCAGATCGTGACATCTGCGACGTACTTCTCAAGGTTGGTGTTGACCAAGGCATAATCCAGATACCCAACCCGGCCGTCAAAAACATAGCTGTATGCATCCTCACCGAGGATCTCATAAATCATATCAAAGTAATCATCTTCGGTACCTTCAATGCCATCTGGTCCTGCTTTAATCACATCAATCGGCTGTTCTTTATCATAAGAATTCAGATCGCCAATGATCAGGATGTTATCCACCCCTGTCCCAGTCGGGTCATTCTCAAGCCATTGCACTTGTGCATAGGCTGCGTTTGTTCGAGTGATGTTACAATTTCCAGCGCCGTCACCCAGATCAGGATCACCAATATCATTACAATCTGAACCCTTTGACTTAAGATGATTGACAGCAACCGTAATTTTGTCACCCACAGCGTTGCTCATGAAGGATTGTGCTAACACAGGACGATTGTAGTCATCTAAAAACAGGGGATCGACAGAGGAATCCAGGACGGCATAATCTCCGATGGGTGTTACGTTTGCAGGTTTGTAGATCAGGGCAACTTTAATGGCATCGGTTCCAATCGCGCCTGTCGGAATGTAATCGTAGGTGCCAGCACCCATTAAGTCGTTCAAACCTGTCACAAGATCAACAACGGCATAATCCGGATCTGGGCCGGGACGATCATTTTCAATTTCAATCAAACCCACCACATCAGCATCCATAATAGAAAGTGCGGAGAGAATCTTATCGCGTTGCCGCACCAGCTCACCGGCGTTGTCAGCGCCGCGGCAATCCATATCACCTGAAGGGCCACAAATAGCGCCAGCATTGTCCAACGTTGTAAAATAATTCAGGACATTTAAGCTAGCAACCTTCATATCACCTTCAATGATATCAGGCTGATCTGTGCGCAAATTGGCGGCTGTATAATTTGCACCTTGGGTTGGTTGGATGCGATACAGACTATAGCTATAATCCAAAACGCCTGTCAGGTTGGTGACATAATCACCGCCACGGAAAAGGTTGTATAGATTAAATTCTAAACCGTTAGGATGAATGGCGGGATCGGGGTTTTGAGATGTGCGGCCGTCATCAAGCATGATACTATCCAAAAGATAAGCATTTTGTGCAGCAATCGCATCTGGTCCTGGTTCGTAAAGGGCCGTTGGGCTCACATGTCGTGTGGAGGTAAGCACTATTTCTCCATAGCGATCAAAATTATAATATTCAGAGATAACCAAGTCTTGCGGGAAGGTGACCAGCATCCCTTCAAAAGGCTCAAAATCGTCCACACTGGTTACTGGCAAGCTCAGCCCAACTGGGTCTGGGAGCGGTTGACCAGATGCGCACACGTTAATCGCACTTACAGACCCAATTTGTGTCAAATTGTAATATTCAGTGGCGGTACCCTGCACACGGAGATGGTCACCAACATTAACATCCTTGATGCTGGCTGAAGCATAAACAAATATGCCATCTGATGTAGTGGGGTCTTCGTCACCAACTGGGTCTTGAAGGAAGAAGCCGTTCTTTCCACCTGTTTGGAAGTCACCAACCACAACACCTTCGGTGGTCACTTTTTGGCCGTACAAGGGTGTGCTCATTCCGCTGCCCTGGATCTCATAAATTGGCGTGAACGGACCGCCGCACAATTCAGCAGCATTAGGCAGACCAGGCGTGTTGTAAGCTTCCCCAAATTGTATGGTGCTTGAAAAACCTGGCAAGCCAGCCCCGCCAAAATTGTTGCGGACCCAATCGCTGGTTGACTCTGTGTCATAGCCATCAGGGATCCGTGACGCGCCGCCCGGTTTATAGGTCGAGAGGCCATCATAATTCGCAAACAACACCGGCGAGCCGTAAGCCCAATCATCGACACCACCATCGTGAACCGCAACGCTGTCAACAATTTCTGACCAAAGGGGATTATCAATCACGCCATCGTTGAGTGTATCAATATCATCACCAACAGCCCCAGTGAAATCCTTAACCAGTAAGACGGTTACGGTTCCATTTTCCAAAACGTTTTCAAGAAATCCCGTCCACCAGATACCGTTAGCATCCGTGGTGCCGACCGGGTGGACACTATCAATCACACCAGCTACAGAGCCATCGCCTTCAATCTGCAGTAGGGTATGATCAGTATAATCGGTGAGTGGTTCACCAAACACCTCAATATATTCATTAGTGTCTGTGCTAAAATGATCAGCAACAAATTCATTGATTTTCAACGATACTGCTGGCACGCCACAATAATTCGTGGGTGAAGCCGTATTGCGTGGATCAGGCGTACCGGTTGTAAAGTCCGCCGCGTTGTCATCTGTATCTATACAGCCACCACCCGCGCGGAAAGCTGCTGTTGTGTTGCTTAATGCTGGCGCTGCAGCAGTACCCTCATAGAAATTTGCAGTGCCATAACCAACCAAGTCAATGATCTGCGCCAGCTGGTCAGCATCACAGGGTATTGATCCGCCATTGCAGCCCAATGAGGTGACCCCAGTCACCAGGACAACTTTGCCAGATGTCCCTGACATGGCTATCGGTGTCGGGTCAATATAATCCGGTGTGGGTAAAGCAACCCCATTTCCGGCACCAGCTGCTTCTTGCACCAGAAAATACTGACCGGGCTGGAGTGCGACATTCGGCAGTTCGGTTAATTGAGTATCAGTTCCACCAAAGGCACCTGTTCCAGTGGCGCTGGCGTATTGCAGGGAAAGCCCATCCAGCAATACTGGGCCGTCACCCGCGTTGAAGATTTCGATAAAATCATGGGTATAAGGCGCATCAGTGTTACCCCCTCCACCATAAACCTGTGAGATGCGCAACGCACTGGGCGCGGCCGTCACTGGCATGGGCACAAAACCCAGCGCCCCAAATACAAACACACATACCAGCACCAAATTGATGATTCTTGGCCTGTTTTTCATGAGATGCCTCCTTATGAAATTTAAACGGGATTAGATTACGATACAAACATCATATCATAAAATTTGATCGCTTCGGCAATATTTTAAGCTTGCTAAACACCCCGCTTTTGTAACAATTGGCAATAGCGCTTACCATTCAGCATACCCACACAACGCCAGCGCGCCCGGCCCGGTATTGATCCCCAGTACTGGCCCAGTGATGTTGATCAACAGCTCTGCCGGGTTGTGCTTTACGCGAATATGCTCAGCCAAGCGTTCCGCCTCATCCAAGGCATTCCCATGCAAGACGGCAATGTGCAGCCTTTTTCCAGGTCCAACCGCATCGAAGAATTTTTTCTCCAGCATCCGCAGCATGGCCTTGTGCGTGCGTGCCAAACCCGCCGGCTCCACCCGCCCGGTCTCGTGGTTGATCATCACCACGGGTTTGACCTTGAGCATCGTCCCCACCCATTTGGCAGCATCGCCGATCCGGCCGCCGTATGCCAGGTATTCCAGCGTTTCCATCGCCACGACCTGCACCAGGCTTTCTCGCACCTTTGCCACCCGCTGGATAATTTCAGCCATCGATGCGCCTTCATCACGCGCCCGCGCGGCTGCCAGGACCTGCCACCCCAAAGTCATCGTTGGCCCCTTTGAATCGATCACTGACACGGGGATTTGGGCCTTCTCTGCAGCACTTTTCGCCATCTGGTAGGTACCGCTCATCGCACTCGATACCGTTAAAATCACTGCTTCACCCGCCCCATCTTCGGCGGCTTGATTGATCGCAGCCAAGAAGTCAGCTGCCGTCGCTTGGGAGGAGGTCGGTTTTTGGCTATCGCTAGCTAATCTCTCATAGAAGGACTGCGGTGAGAGTTCTACCCGGTCTAAAAATTGCTCGTCTCCCCAGATGATGTACTGGGGCACAATCCGGATATCATAGTGGGCAACCAGGTTTTCGGGGATGTCACAGGTGCTGTCGGCTAGGATGGCGATCATTGAGGGCTCCTTTTCTATTCGTTGAAGACGATTATAATCCACAAAACCCCATACACCCTCAATATTGAGGGTGTTGAAAATGATAATTTTCTCAATACAAATTTACTCGTAGGGGCGGACCTCCGTGTCCGCCCTGCTCAAAGAGTGCTACGCGAGGCAACCACGGCTCAAAGAGTGCTGCGCGAAGGGTTGCCCCTACGCTTTAATATAATATAGATGATAATATTAGTTAATGGAATTGTTTATTGATATTGACAGATGATGATTAATCATCATCTGTTTTTCAACACCCTCATATTTCAGGTTTGACAGTGTGTGTTTCCACACATATAATTAAAACAGTCAAAATCAACCGATTTCACCGCACAAACGTCAAAACCTGATCAAGTCAACCATTCCAGCAACATCACCTTTTTTTCGGAAGGAGAAAAAATGGATAGCAATTACGAAGATAACGACAACGAGCTGCAAAACGCGCCTGAGACGCCAGAAATCCCACAAGCCCCACCAGATCAGCCTGAACCAACACCAATGCCAGCTGCTGCACCAATTGCTGACCTGCCCGACCCGCCGGCGACGCCTGCAGAAGCATCTCAAACATCTTCAACTGCGACGGGTTCACCCCCAAGCAAAAAGGTTGAAAAGAAACCGCCCAGCCGCTTTGTTCGTTTATTGCGCAAAATCCTGATCGGCATCGGGATTGCCGCCCTGATCTTCCTGGCTGGCTTCCTCACGGACCATTTCGTGCGCTACCAGCCCCTTTCCGACTCGCTGGATGAAACCCGCACAGAACTGGAGCAAGCCAATCTAACCATCAGCGACCTTGAAGCCCAGAACACCCAATTGACGAATGCCAATCGCACAGCCAATAACGAAATTTTCGCCTTGGAAGAGGAATTGGCAGCTGTCAAGGCCAACGCTTTGTATTACCAGGTGCTGGTGGATGTCAACACAGCCCGCATCGCATTGTTCCTGGAGGATATCGAAGGCGCGCAGGCAGCCCTGGCAGATACGCAGGATAACCTTGAGGCGCTGCTCCCCGCTATCATCGAAGTCGACCCCGAATTAGGCCTCAGTCTGCCCCGCAGGTTAGAACTGATCATCTCTGGCATCGCCCGCGACCCTGAAACCAGCTTGATTGACCTGGAGCTGTTCACCAAGGACCTGCTCGAACTGGAACCCCTTCTGGTCAGTGACTAAGAAATACAACAGATGGCAAGCATCAACCGCTTGGCCGACTGACCGCGTCCATCAACAGCCGGTGCATTGTTTTCAGTGACAATTGATCGGGCGAAGCTCGAATTAGTGAGTTGGTGAATGCTTAGGGCATGCATAGATAACGTTATTTTGTTGATAAGAATCTAAAACCAAACAAAAAAAGGTCATCCAACATTCAAGTTGAATTAACCTCTACGCAATCAATCTCGTATGGCTTTCACTTCACAAAGGGGCTGCGAATAAGCAGCCCCTTTGATGACAGGATTTTAGAATCCTTTGGCGACGGTTGCAATAATCAATAACAGCCAGCCGATAATGATAAACCAAACATGATATTCCGTAACAACGGGGATATCAGTGAGCATCCCTAAAATACCCAGTACACCAAGAATCAGCGCAATAATCCAAACGATTTGTTTTGGGGCATTAAGTCTCATCATAACCTCTGTTCTCTAATAAAGATGGGTGAATCTGAAATCGTTCATCAGATATTACTATTATAGCATTAAATATGGACTAATGAATATTCCCAGAAATTCAATAAGGTTGTTGCTAACTGCTCAGGCAGCCTTGCTGCTGAAGGGTGGGGGGTGTGGTGTGAAAAGAATTAGGACTGGAAAATGCAATCATTAGCATAGCCAAAAGCACTGTCTTTTTCCATCAAAATAAAATAAACCCATAAATAATGCCCTATAACGATAGTAATTTAAGGTAAAATAGAATTGTATTGGATTAGACTGCAAACAAACTTCTGATTGAAAACACCAACACTGTAATCGCCTTGATAACCAGCCAAACAAACATATAAAGGCATTACAGAAATCTTGGTTTTAGGATGTCTGCCAACAAAGCCGATCACCACTCAATGTTCATGTCCGACACAAACAAAGATAGATATGACAAATAACGAACAAACACGATCGGAGATTAATTCAATCCTTGAGGATATTTCCGATCTCAAGCAAGTTGAGAATAATATTGAACAGGCGGTGTGGGTGCAAGATTTATCCACCGACCGCATCATTTATGTCAGCCCTGCTTTCAAATCTCTTTGGGGGCGTTCCCCAGAGGACCTTTATACGGACCCAACGATCCTGATCGAAAGCGTTCATCCAGAAGATCGTGTCCAGGTATTGACTGCAAAACCGCACAAAGAATCTGACCCAGTCAACCTGACCTACCGAATTCTTCAACCGGACGGCAATTTGCGCTGGATTTTTACGCGTTCCTTTATCATTCATATCCCAAATAGAGAATCCAATTATCTCTTCTGTATCGCACAAGATATAACAGATCAAAAACAAGTCGAACATGCCCTGGGAGATACGGTTGACCGCATCAGGGAACAGTTCAGGCTCAGTCATAAGATGAGCTTGTCTCGTAAGCCCGGGGATGTGCTTAAAATATTGATGTCTGCACAGGGATTGCGCTCTGCTCAGCGATCAGCCCTGCTATTTTTCAACAATGCTGATTTAGGTCCCATTCACGGTGTCGAGTTGACAGCTTTCTGGCAGTCTGGCAAACCACTTTCTCTCTGGGAAAGCGAGACAGATCTTTACGAGGACCCTGCATTTCTGGAGCTTCTTCATCCCCGTCAAACCCTGATGATCTCAGACATAAACTCTGATTCTCGACTAACACCTCAAATGCTTGAGATTCTGCGCGAAAATAATATTACTTCATTGGTTATCTTCCCCCTGTCTGTGTTGGGGAAGTGGCTCGGGGTATTAATTATCTATTTCGAACAAGAAATAAACATAAACCATACCGAACTTCGCAACCTAAAAGTATTGATCAACCAACTAACCATCACAATTTTTAACCTCAAATTGCTGGATGATGAAGAGAAATCCCGCCAAATTGCTGAACGTGCCAATGAGATCAAAACCGAATTCCTTGCCATGATCTCGCATGAACTACGCACACCACTCACATCGATCATCGGGTTCACAACGACATTAATGGCAGAAAATATTACCTGGAACCAAAACGAGCAGCGTGATTTCATCCAGACCATACACCAGGAAACCGTCCGCCTCCAGGAACTCATTGATCACTTACTGGACCTATCAAGATTAGATGTCGGGATGCTCCCCGTTCTGAAGAAACCCGTATCTTTAGAAAAAATATTCCAGGATTCTGACACACAACTTCAAACATTAACAGACAAACATCTGCTTTCAATTGACTTGCCAGATCAACTTCCGCATGTAAATGTTGATGTAAAACGAATCGTCCAGGTCTTGGTCAACCTGGTTAAGAATGCATCCGCTTACGCACCTGAGGACACTGAGATCAACATAAAGGCCTTTGTGCGGGGAAAGTTTGTCCAGATCAATGTTATAGATACGGGTCCCGGCATCCCGTTGGATGAGCGCAAAAATGCGTTTAAGGCGTTTACGCGGGGCAAAGACAAAGAAAATGGATTCCCAACTGGAGCAGGATTGGGGCTGGCGATCTGCAAAGGGCTGGTTGAGGCGCATGGTGGCCGGATTTGGATCAGGAACACCAATTCCCCGGGCACAACCATTGCTTTTACGGTTCCTCTGATAACAGTACCATCGCCAGTAAGTGATGCCAACACGGAGAGATAGCGTATGGGACATATATTAATCGTTGAGGATGACCCGAACATACGCAAACTTGTTAGAGTTAACTTGCTAAAACGCGGTTACACAGTCAGCGAAGCGGAAGACAGCCACCGGGCAATAGCTCTCTTTCAAGAAACCTCTGCAGATCTCGTTTTGCTTGATCTTGTGCTTCCCGGGCTTTCCGGGGTCGATATTTGTGCATGGATCCGGGCACGTTCGGATGTGCCTATCATTATATTGAGTGCTCGCCAGGAAGAAGATCTCAAGATAGCTGCCCTTGACGCAGGTGCGGATGATTACGTGACGAAACCGTTTAGCCCTGAAGAATTGCTGGCCCGAATCCGTGCTTTCCTGCGTCGGAACTATGTTTCAGACATCAAAGATGAAAACAAAATTCAAATTGATGGCCTTGTAGTAGACCTTGCAGCGCGACGAGTTTTCGTCAACGAGAATGACATGCACCTGACCGCCACAGAATTTGCGCTCCTGGCTGAACTTGCCCATCGCATGGATGCAATTGTGACCCACAACGAGCTGCTGAGTGAAATCTGGGGGCCAGAATACCGAGGTTCAAATCACTATTTACACACCTATATCGGTCGACTGCGTAAGAAACTGGGGGAATACAGCGATCTCCTCGAAACTGTGCCTGGCATGGGATACAGCTTCCACTCGAAGAAGATTTATTGATTTAAATTGCGAGCGTACAATTTCAGTAAAACCAAATGACTGGGGAAAATGGTTTTTAAGTTTCACATTAAAGGTTTGAAAATTTTTAAGCAGATTACAAATGACACCTAAACTTGACGTTTTATGGATTTAAAAACATTGGCTCATTCCTTCATTGCGCTTAGTCATGTCCAAAATGCCACAATTTTTGTGGTCTCACAGGTAATAAACGTAATTTCCAATCGTTTTCGCTCAATCTAGTTGTGTAGACATTATTAAGAGCCTGTTCGGGACATTGATAGACCCATTATCGTACCATTGTGTTTAGGAGAAAACGCCTAATGAAAGGCGTTAATCATGCGGTCGATACGAAAAACGATGGTAATGAACACAAACAAATCCTGATCTATTCGCCAAACATCGGATTATCTAGTAATGTACGCCACCCTGTCGCAAAGATTCTCAATACAAGTTTTGCATGTGAAAAGGTGATAAGATGAAGAAAATAATCTTTAAACTAAAACAAATCCTTGAAATATTCGCTTATGCAACTGGCATCGTGAGCATGGGTCTGGTGATCGTTCTCAGCCTGTCAGCTTTTCTGGCTGCCAACCTGTTTGGAACCGCACCGGAACTTGGTGATGCA